>JACMPR010000097.1 GCA_014377385.1 Ferruginibacter sp.
TGTAAAAGAACGGGTAAGCATTACCGTTGATAATTTGAAGAGCAAGCCATATATCGATCTTAGCCTCAAACTGCTTCGGCATTTCGGTTACGATGTAAGCCATGACCGATATAAGATTTTCTATGTTGCGCCTGCAGTAACGACAGAAAAAAATATTACTTATTACACAGAAGCCGACTGGAGTAGCGCTTCCTTTTTATTAGTAGCTGCCGCCATTAGAGGGATTGTGCAGGTGAAGGGTTTGGATATTCACTCTGTACAGGCTGATAAATCCATTCTGTACGTTTTGCAACAATGTAATGCGGATATAGATATTGCTGCGGATGTTATTTCTGTGACCAATAAAAACCAGCTTCACCCCTTTGAATTCGATGCAACAGATTGCCCGGACCTTTTTCCGCCTTTGGTTGCATTGGCCGCCCATTGTTCCGGCACATCCGTTATTACTGGTATTTCCCGACTTGCAGCAAAGGAGAGTAATCGTGCTGAAACATTGGTGAATGTTTTTTCTAAAATGGGTATTTTGATCGTGCTAAAAGATGATGCCATGTTTATTACCGGGGGAACAGGTATCTTTCCGGCAACAGTATCTTCTCACCACGACCACCGCATTGCAATGGCGGCTGCCATTGCCGGATTAAACGCAAGCGGAAACATGGTGATACAGGATGCGGAAGCCGTTAGCAAATCTTATCCGGATTTTTATAAACACCTGGTAATGCTTGGTGCCCAGGTATCTTTGAGTAACTAAAGCACCAGCCATGATTTTCTAATGAACTCATGTCGGGCTCATTAAATCTTTAAAATCTTTTGTTGGTCGATTTTTATAAAGTCCGTACTAAACGACCAAAGTTGACTCACAAAATATTTGATTATGAATAACTTCGGAAAAAATTTCAGCATCCAGCTATTTGGAGAATCTCATGGGCCTTCAGTCGGGATCATTATCAGTGGTTGTCCTGCCGGTCTTCCTCTCGATGAAAATGAATTTGTAACAGATATTGAACGAAGAAAGGGTGGCTTGCAAAAAGGAACTACGCCAAGAAAAGAGGACGACCTGCCTGTTTTTTTATCCGGGCTTTTTAATGGTAAAACAACAGGGACGCCACTAACTATCATTTTTGAAAATAAAAACACAAGAAGTGCGGATTATGAAAAGCAAAGAGATATTCCAAGACCTGGTCATGCCGATTTTGTAGCGTCAAAGAAATTTGGAGGCTTTGAAGATTTCCGGGGTGGCGGGCATTTTAGTGGACGCTTAACGGTTTGCCTGGTTGCGGCAGGTGTTGTGGCAAAAAAGATACTGTTAGCTTTTCAAAATAATGGTCCTGTTATTTGTACTGCAACGATATTAGAAATTGGTGGAGAGAAGGACCTTGAAAAGGGATTGCAAAATGCCATTGATGCGAAGGACAGTGTCGGCGGAATAGTAGAATGCATCGTTAATAACTTACCGGTAGGATTAGGGGAACCGTTTTTTAATTCCGTCGAATCATTGATCAGCCATGCTGTTTTTTCTATTCCTGCGATAAAAGGAATTGAGTTTGGTGCCGGGTTCGCAGCTGCTAAAATGAAAGGCAGCGAACACAACGACGCACTTAAAAATTTGAGTGGTGAAAATTTTTCCAATCATGCAGGCGGTGTGGTTGGAGGACTCACAAACGGTAACCAACTTATTTTTCGTGTTGTCGTAAAACCAACTTCGTCAACACCCGCTACCCAACAGACATTAAATATCGAAACCAATGAAGTGGATGCGCTGTCAGTAAAAGGTCGCCATGATCTGTGCATTGCTTTAAGGGTGCCGGTAGTGTTGGAAGCAGTAACGGCTTTTGTCATTGCAGACTTGTTGATCACGGACCAAAAAATAAACAGGGTATTGTAAATAAAAAAACTCCGGCATTCTACCGGAGCATTTTTTCTTTTACGGTTTTATCTACCGCAGAAGTACTTAGGAATAAACGTTAGAGATTAAGTTGCCTCAAAAAAAGATCAGCCTGGTTGCGAAGTGCCAATTTTGAAGTGATATTTAATTTCATTTGCCCGGAATTTCAAGGATAATTCCCAAGTCTTTTACCTTATGAGCAACACAGTTCCCTTCATTTCAACAATTTTACCATATTTATTAACCCCTTTAACGGCCCAGACATAATTGCCAACCGGCTGTTTCTTACCAAGATAACTGCCGTCCCATCCTTTTAGCCATTTATTTGTTTCAAATACCAGTTCACCATACCTGTTAAACACCCTGAACCACTCCGTGTATGAAATTCCGGCTGGTGTAATACGGAAGATATCATTCAGGCCATCACCGTTGGGGGAGAAAGCATTTGGCACATGGTATGCCGGGCCTTCAAATACCTGCACAAATACATTATCATTTCCAAGGCAACCAGCTTCATCTGTTACGGTGACTACAAATAGCTGATCATGATCCAGTGTTGCCAATGGATTGCTAATCGTTGAAAGATTTAACGAAGCTGCCGGAGACCAGGTGTATGCCACACCGCCACTTGCAGCCAACTGGTGCGGCTGGTTCAGTACAGCGATGGTATCATTTCCTGCAAATGCCGGCACAGGAGGTTGAACAGTCACTAATACGCTATCTGTTACACTAAATCCGCATCCGTAGTTATCCGTAACCGTTAGCAGGAATGTTTCAGTAACCGGGGGCGTTGCTATTGTAACAGCGTTGTGGGGCGTTTGCAGGTTGGTGGAATCACTCCATTCAAAATTAACCGTACCTGAAAGATTCGTTGCAGTTCCGGACAAGGTCGTTATTGTGCTGTCGAAACAAACTGCCACATTGGGTCCTGCATTTGCAATTGGTTTATGGAGCACATTTATGGTTATGGTGTCAATCCTGTTGCAAACACCCCATTGGGCATTCAAGACATAAGTCGTAGTGTCTAATGGTGTTGCTACCGGATTTTTAATAGTGTCGTAATCCAGCGTAGTGATTAATGTACTATCAGGAATTGTCGTCCAGGTAAATATCGAAGCCTGCGCACTAACCTGCGGTTGGAATGTCACGGTTTGTTCTACGCAGATGGTTGTATCATTTCCTATGAACAACAAAGACATATTATCTATCAATGTAACGACTACGGCAGTATTTGCAATGCACCCTTTACTATCTTTCACCCTTATATCGGGGAAAGATCCGCCGGATACTATGAACGTTGGTGATACCTGGTAAGTAACGCCGTTGTCGGTTGAATAAGTGTAAGCCGGAGTTCCACCACTCCCCGTAACCGTTATAGAACCGTCGTTGCCATTACAGGTTCCTGCAGTACTGACCGCCGAAGCGGAGAGTATAGTTGGCTCAGCCAATGTAACTGTGGTATCCTTCGTACAACCAACATTATCCTTAATCCGGAAAGTATAGATTCCGGCAGCCAGGCCATTAAATGTTGCACCCTGGAAAGTTGTGAACGGACTTATTGCATACTGGTATGGACCAACCCCGCCAGAGGCATTCAGTGTAATAATGCCATTTGTATTTCCATTACATAAAGGCATGGTCATGCTAACGGTGGTGGCTAACGGACTATTGGTTGTGAGTACCGCAATACCTGTTCCGATACAGCCACTTGCGTTTGTGAAGCTGTAAGTATAATTTCCCGGGGCCAGTCCTGTGAACAAAGGATTGTTCGCCTGTATAACTTCTGTTGGCAGGCCTGGGTTTAAAATATAAGAATAAATTCCTGCGAGAGAAGGAACGATGGTGATGGTTCCATCATTAATATTTGCGCAGCGCGGATGCCCTAAGGTAATGGAGCCCGATAAAGGTGTACCTGTTGTCACAGTGCTGTTGCCGGTTACGGTTCCACTACATCCCAACGCTGTTGTGTAGGTGATCGTGTAAGGTCCCGGTGCCAGGGAAATAAATACAGGGTTGTTATTTTGCACAATGTTACCCGGGTTCAACGTATAAGCAAACGGCGCCCCGGTGGCGGGAGGGGTGATCGTAATGGTACCGTCATTCACGCCCGGGCAGGTTGTTCCGGTTGCCGATGCAGGAGTAGTGGGAGCTGGTCCGCCGGAAACTGTAGTATTGCCGGTAACGGTTCCGCTGCATCCCAATGCAGTTGTAAACGTGATTGTATATGTGCCTGCTGCGATCCCTGTGAATACCGGGTTGTTATTTTGAACAATGTTACCCGGGTTTAAAGTATAAACAAATGGAGCACCCGTAGCAGGGGGTGTAACTGTTATTGTACCGTCATTCACTCCCGGACAGGTAGTAGGGGTTGCTGTTGCAGGAGTTGTAGGTGCTGTACCGGTTCCTACCGTTGTATTTCCTGAAACTGTTCCCGTGCAGCCCAATGAAGTAGCAAAGGTTATCGTGTATGGACCTGGTGCAAGTAATGTAAATACCGGATTGTTATTTTGAATGATATTACCTGGATTAAGTGTGTATATAAAAGGTGCACCTATCGCGGGCGGAATAATGGTTATGGTACCGTCATCCACACCAGGACATGTAGTTGCCGTTGCAGTTGCTGCAGCTGTTGGCGCTGTGCCAGGACCGATGCTGGTATTACCCGTGACCGTTCCATTGCATCCTGTTGCTGTGCTGAATGTGATTGTGTAAGTACCGGGTGCGAGTCCTGCAAATACCGGGTTGTTATTCTGTATGATGTTCCCGGGATTTAATGTATAGATAAATGGACCGCCGGTTACGGGAGGAGTAATGGTTAAAACGCCATCATTTACACCGGGGCAGGTGGCGTTTGTTGCAAGTACAGTCGTATTAGGTGCCGCTCCCGTTAATACCGTTGGATTAAGCGGAACTGTTCCAATACAGCCAACAGCCGTAGTGAATGTAATGGTATATATCCCCGGCGCCAGGCCTGGGAATATCCCCGTATTATTTGTTACAGCACCCGGATTTAGCGTATAAATGAATGGACCACCGGTGGCAGGAGCTAACACAAATACGCTTCCATCATTTACGCCCGGACAGGTAGTGGTACCGCCCGTAGCAGTCGTTACAGGATTGGAACCTGAACCAACGGTGACAGCCGGAACAGTTCCGATACATCCGGTAGCAGTGGTAAACGTAATGTTGTAAGTACCGGTGGCTACTCCGGTGAATAGAGGGTTATTAACCTGAACAATATTTCCGGGGTTAAGTGTGTAGGTAAAAGGACCACCCGAAGCTGGCGGAACAACGGAGATCGTTCCGTTATTAATACCTGAACACGTAGCGTTAGTGAGTGTGGCTGTAGACGTAGGTGATGACGAAGCCCCAACCACAGGCGACGGATTTACTGTTCCGCCACAACCTGCACCAGTTGTATAAGTGATGGTGTAAGGGCCTGCAGCCAGTCCTGTAAATAGTGGATTATTATTTTGAATAACATTACCAGGATTTAATGTATAAATGAACGGCCCGCCTGTGGCGGGTGGAATAACAGTTATAGTACCATTGCTAACTCCGGTACAAGCTGCGTTTGTTTGTGTGGAACTGGCAGTAGTTCCGGCACCAGTGATAATAATAATATTTGAAACGGTGGTACCGCATCCACCGGCATTGGTAAAACTTACTGAATAAGTATTGGGTGCCAACCCTGTAAAGAGGCCGGTTGTATTTACAATTGCTCCGGGAGTTAGTGTGTAGGTATAAGTGCCTGCGAGCGGTGAAGGGGTAATGGTTATGCTTCCATCATTAACCCCCGGGCAGGTAGCATCTGTATGTGCCTGGGTTCCTGTAACAGTTGCTGCTGGAAGTACAAACATGGTACTCTTGGTTCCTGAACATCCGGTGACGGTGTTGGTGTAGGTTACGCTATAGAAAATACCGGGCGACATTCCCGGAAATATTCCTGTTGTATTAGTAACGCCGCCGGGATTTAATACGTAAGAATAGCTGGCAGGCACTGCCGGAACAATAGTAATGATGCCATCATTGGCACCCGGGCAGGTCTCATCTATATGACTCCAGCTGGAGGAAATAGTAGTGCCAACGGATATTGTAATGCCCGATTCAGTACCAGAACAACCGGTAACTGTATTGGTGAACGTGACTGAATAGGTATTGGTTGCCAGCCCGGTAAATATGCCCGTTGTATTGGTAGTACCGCCTGGCGAAATCGTAAAAGTGTAACTGCCTGCTACATCCGGCGATACGGTAATCGTTCCATCAACAGCGGCATTGCAGGTAGTATTTGTTGAACTCGTTGTGGCAGTGATAGAGGTTCCGGCGGGAATATTTATGGCGGACGTTGTTCCTGCACAAAGATTGGCATCGATAAATGTAATGGTGTATGTGCCGGGTCCGAGGTTTGGAAAATATCCAGTTGGTTGGGTAGTTACACCTCCGTCTATTGAAAAAGTGTACGGGCCGACTCCGGCGGTAGGTGTTACGGTAATGGTACCGTTATTTACTCCGGTGCAGCTTACGTTTGTTTTTATTACCGTTGAAGGTAGAGCACTCAGGCTGGTTATATTAACATTAATGCTATTGTTGCAACCGGTAGCATCAACGACTGTAATCGTGTGCGGGCCAACAGGAAGGTTAGGGAATGTAGGGGTTGTTTGAACCGGCCCGCCATCAATCGAATACTGGTAACCGGGAGTTCCGTTAGCGGTAATTGTGATTGAGCCGGTACTGGCACCGCAGGTAGTTGGAGTCATTGCTGCGCTTAAAGGAAGTGCCGCCTGCCTGATAATGTTTATTGTATCTAAACTAAACAGGGTAGCTGCCGGATTATTTAATTGTGCATAGGTTGTTTTCACTACATAAAAAGACGCACCTGCCGGGGGACAAATGTTAGGAAACGTCGCTTCAAAGGTATTGACGTTAATACGGGTTGTTGTGTCACCGACAGCGACCTGCGTACCAGAAGCATCCAGGAGTACGACACTTCGGTAAAGAGGCGCACCGCCGGATGGAATAAAGCGCCATACCTCATTCATACCAACACTTCCCCATGGTGGATCGGAAGCTCCCCGGCCGGGGGGTACAATTCCTTTTGTTTTTGTAATATCCTGCAGACCTACCATTGCTTTTCCGCTGTTCCAGGAAGTACATATTTGCTTGTCAAAAATAAAAACTTCAATCACCCCGGTCGTTTCATGTAAAACAATCTGGTGGGTATTCAGGATCGAATCATTGCAAACACCACTGAACAAGGGAACTTTATAAAAACTCAGCACCCATTTTCTATTGGGAGCAATACCAATTGTATTATATTTTATTTGTTGAGTGGGAGATGTGCCGATTGTTGGAGTGGGATCAAGATCATGCCAGGGCCCCATTATCAAAGCACCGTCATAACCTGTGCTGGGAACATTCCCAGTCAGTATCCAGGCAGCACCGGCAGTTGCCAATGAAATATCGAACGAAAGATAACCGTTGGTACTTACCACTAGGGAGGGATAAATGGTGCCGTAGAATGGGAAATTAAAACCTATTGGTATGACGGAAGAATACCGGTCATCGTTTTGTATGTTTGTTGATGGTCCAATTACAGCTGGCGGATCATACGGCCGGCACAGGGAAACGGGTGAAGCTTCAATAAAAGTATAATTATTGCCCAAAGCTCTCAGATCTGGAAATCGGGCATTCAGCGTGAGGCATGCGATATTGCAGCCCAACACCGTATCTCGCGGACAGGTATAAGAAAGATTTTGAGATTTCGAAAACACGTGCGCACAAAGAAGTGCGAATAGCAGTAAAAATCTTTTCATTGAATGAGATTATTATAAAAAGAGACCGGGTGAA
>JACMPR010000098.1 GCA_014377385.1 Ferruginibacter sp.
AAAGAATTTGACATCACATGCTTCACTATTGTTTTTGTATAAGACTGTACTGGTATCAAACCCGTGGAAGCAATGGGATCTTTATAATTTAATGCAGGATAAATTTCCTGTTGGGTAAGGTTTAAAATACTGTACACGGCTTCTATAGCAGCCGCTGCACCAAGCGTGTGGCCGGTGTATGACTTTGTTGATGCAAATGGAGGTTGCTTTTCAAACAGGCGAAGCATGGCTTTACTCTCTACTTCGTCATTGTTTTCTGTTGCGGTACCATGTGCATTTATGAAGCTGATATCTGAAGGTAAAAGACCGGCAGATTCCAAAGCGCCACTCATGGCCAGATAAGGACCATCGCCATCTTCTGATAAGGAAGATGGATGGTAGGCATCATTTGAATTACCATAACCGGAAAGGCTGGCATATTTTTTTTTACCCGCACAATCTTCTTCTTTTTCAAGAACAAGAAACGCCGCACCTTCTCCCAAATTCAATCCTTTTCTTGCTGCATCAAAAGGAGTGCATGGATCCGGCGATAAGATGAAAAGGGAATTAAAACCATTCAGGGTAAATTTTGCAATACAATCTACGCCGCCAACGATCGCCCTTTTTGCCCTGCCATTTTTAATCAGCCTGGCACCGTACATGATGGCGTTGGCCGAAGAAGAGCAAGCTGTATTGATTGTATTTACAATACCGTTGATTGTAAACCGCTCCTGCAAATACATATTTACGGAAGCACAATCGTAAGAAGAAAGGTAGGCTGATCCTTCTTTCGCTTCGGTGGCATCTTTGTACAGCTGGTCTGTTAAACAGATGCCACCGATAGTGGTAGCACCGATGAGCGCTGTGTCAAATGACTGGAGTTGCATGGCAGTTATTCCGGCGTCGGTGACCGCTTCATTAAAAGCATGCAATGCCAGCAAGCTGTTGCGGGTTAAACCAGGTTCATGAGCCCCCAGCTGTTCTTTTAGTTTTTCTGTGCTTGTTTTTATTTCACCAAAAGGTAAAACGCCGGCGAATTTAGAAGGAAAACTTTCGTCGATCTTTGTGATCCCGCTTTGGCCCTTCATTAATGACATGCGGTTTTCTTCCACGGTATTACCGATGGAACTTATCACCCCAATGCCCGTTACAACAATCCTGCTCAATAGTAGATTTTTATTTTGTCCTGTGTTGTTCTATGTAGGCTGCCATTGTATTTATATCTACCAACACCTTGCGCCCCTCTTTGGGATCTTTGATATCAATTCCATATTCCCGCTGCAGTAGAACAATTAGTTCGATAGAGTCGATAGAATCCAGTCCCAGGCCTTCTCCGAATAAAGGCTCGTCGTCTTTAATATCTTCAGGTTTCACAGATAGGAGGTTCAAAAATTTTACTACCTGTTCTTTTAGTTGTGATTTTAATTGTGGTTGTGTTGTTTCCATTGTATGCAAATTCAAGCGTTTCTTTCTATGACTTATTGATTGATAATATTAAGATCCGGGTTCCGCTACTGAAAAAAGAAGGGGCGTTTACGCAGCTTATCTCCTTGTATCCTAACAATGTTTTTTTCTCTGCGATAATGAGCTTTAAATAAGATTTTTTCTTTTCAAGCCCCATAGCGATAGCAATTGTATTACCACGGTTATGACAAATAAAGGTAAAATATTGATCAAAACATCTTTTAATTTACCTGCTTCCAGAAACAAGCCATAAAATGCTTCCAGGCACCAATGCAGGGGCGACAGATTCATGGCTATTTTAAAAGATGCCGGCATGGCAAAACTGGGAACCATAATTCCACCGATGGCGGCCAACAGAACGATCGATACTGCGCCGATCCCGTTCGCCTGTTCCTGCGTTTGTGCAAATACGCCAATGCAAATGGCAAAGCTCACGGCACACCAGCCACAAGCAAGGGAAACGATGAATAAACCGGCAATATCGGAGGGCAGATTTAACTTTGGCAATCCCAAGAGTGGAAAAAGTAACACACCAATTGCAAATATTACGGCAGCCTGTAGCAAGGTAACAGACAGGTATGTAATTTGTTTCGACAATAATGCAATAAGATAATTGGTAGGCAGGGTTTTTAAACGCATGAAACTGCCATTTAGCTTTTCTCTTACAATGCTGCTACCCAAAGAAATCACGATAAAGAACATGGCGAAGATCGTCCATGCCGGAATATTGTGTTGGGTAGCATTAGGGGTTACCCGGGTACCATCCCTCGAAACGGGCACCTGGTTGATGGCAACATTGGTATTAATGATGTCCTTTTCCAGGCTGTCGGGAAGTGCTGTTTCGTTCAATGAGAAATAAAGGGTCTGCAGTATTTGTTTGCTCTCCACCAACTGTAAAGAACTACGGAGGGCGCCATTGATAGATGCCCTGAAAGACTCCTGCAGCACGGGATGATAATACAAAGTAATTGGCTCAATGGAATCAGCATCCGCTTTTACATTCACGCCGTCGACCGGGGCGCCAAAATTATTCAGTGCTTTGCCTGCAATATTTTTTGCCTTCGCAGCCATTTTTGAACTAAAGTTTGCGGGTATGATGATGGCCAGTAAAGCATCCTTATTATTCATCCGCTCAATTACCTGGGCATCCATCTGTTTACCCTTCACCAATGTGAGATTAAACATCCCTATTTTTTCAATGGATTTTATCAGCTCTTTGCTGGCTTCTCCGGTATCATGATTATTTAACAACAGGGAAACCTTATTGTCATTCACCAGTTCAAAAGTGCTGTTTTGTATGGCGGTAATTACAATAGCAAGAATGATGGGCATGACGAACATAAATAAAACACCCATTTTATCGCGTGATAAAATGCGCAGGTCTTTTTTTATGGTGGCCCTGAGTTTATACATGTATTTTCTTCTATATTTTTAAAGGCTTCGCAAAAAACTACAGGTATCGCGGCGGTTAACCGGTTGAGACAATTTCAATATCCTTATACTGTTTGCCGGTTAAAGAAACATACAAACCTTCTAATCCATCTTCCTTGTGTTCTGCCAGTAATACTTCCAGGGAATTATTGATGATTATTTTTCCATCTTCTATTAATGCTATTTTATCACAAAGTTCTTCTGCTTCGCTTAGCTGGTGAGAGGTGTAAATAAGGGTAGTTCCATTCCTGTTTAGCTGTTTAAGGTAGTTGATGATAGCGTGCCTTGTCTGTATGTCAACGCCAACCGTTGGCTCATCTAAAAATAAAACCTGGGGATCGTTGATAACACCTATAGCCAGGTTCACCCTTCGTTTCATGCCGCCGGAAAATTTATGTACCTGTTTGTCCTTTACATCCGTAAGGTCCAATACCTCAAGTAATTCTGTGATCTTTTTTTTGATTGCTCCGCTGCGCATGCCACTCCAGGCACCAAAGAATTCCAGGTTTTGAACCGGACTTAATTCCTGGTATAGGGAGAAATCCTGTGGAACAAAACCAAAAAGTTTGTTGACTGCTTTTTTGTGATGGGCTATTTCATTACCAAGTAACCGGATGCTTCCGTGCGAATAAGAAAGCAAACCGGTCATGCAATGCATCAACGTAGTTTTCCCGGCACCGTTAGGTCCAAATAAACCAAATCGTGTACCTACGGCAATATCCAGGTTTAAATTACTGAAACAATTTTTTGACTGGCCAGGGTAAGAAAATCCAAGGTCCCTTATGCTTATGGCATCATTATCCATTTTACCATTTTATGTTAGCCAATGCTTTGAACGCCATTTTTTCTACCTCCGCAATTTCTATTAAATAATCGCCCATTTGATCAAAGTCCCGCTGGGTGCCAATTCTTCCTTTATAAATACCTGCTGCCTGAACTGCTGCAGTGCGCCACAGATCTCCGGATTGCGTAAACATTTTAGAGATCTCCAGTAGTTCGGGTTTGGGTAAAAAAGCGTAGGCTTCCTGTAAAAAAGCTGCATAAATATACCGGAAACCACCGCCACCGGTGCCAATCTCTTCCTGCATGCGCACAAGTTGCGCCAGGTAAAGACCTGCTGTTTTTAGACCGAGCTTTTCCCGCCACTTTTTTATCTTTTTACCCGTATTCGCAATGCTTTTTACACCTACCACGTTACCGGGTATTTTAAGCATGTAAAAGATGTTTTTCCGGATCCCTTTTTTTATCGCCACAGCAATCTGTTCATCTGTGATCTCCGGTGCTTTACCGGGATAGTATATCTGGCCCCTGGGCGCCAGCGCACCTTTTGCAAACCGCACCCTTTCCAGTTCATAACTGGTAAGTTTAGTGGCTGTTTCCATTATTGGATCGCTCACCAGGTAATCATCGCCTTCTTTTCCGTAAACAATGAGGTTGTGCGCATTGAAATGAAACCGGTATTCTTTTGGGAAGTAAGTGAGGTAATAAACGCCTACCTGGCAACCCACCGGCTGGCCCGCTTCCAGCCTTTCCAACAATATTTTTTCTGCTTTTTCTTTTGAGCTGAATTTCTTCCTTTCGATAGGAATACCAAGTGCTTTGCAGGTTCCTTTAAAGATTAACCCTGGCATAGAACGAAAAGCTATTGCTGGCCCGTTGTTTATTTTTACGAACGGGAGGTGCACAAAAAATAATCCCGCACCAATTCCAAATGCAAGTGGTTCAGTGATCTTTTTTATTCCATTGAATTGTAACAGGGATGTGGTAACGCCATTTTCGCAATGTGCTGCCTGTTTGTGTTCGAAATTAATCTTCATGCACATTCATATTAATAAAGTCCTCAACACTTACATTGAAAGCCCCGGCGTAATGCTTAATTTTTTTAGCGGATAATTTTTTAAATACGCCGGGTTTCAGATGCCTTTTTATCTGCCATCTCCAGAAGCCGGTGTAAGCAGCGATTGTTGTCATGTCCATCAATCTTCGTTCCATGAAGAAAAGCACCGGGCTTGCCTCATTGTTAAGTACTTTTTGTTTTGCCGCTTTAACACGCTCTTCGATATCCTCCCATGCCAGGTCAAGGGCATTTATTTTTACTTCCCATCCACTGCTTAGCGCTTTGGTATATTTTCCATCCTTATCAGTTGCGTAACAAACTTCCTTCGTCACTTTACCGAGGGCACCTGGGTCTTGGGGAACATCTTCTTTTTTCATAAAAGAAATTTTTTGTTCTTTGCCATTAAGCCTCAAAAGCTCCGCGTTAGACAAAGAGGTTGTAAGGTTACTTTGTGCCTTAGTGCCTTCGCGGAAAAAAAATTATTCTAACAAACCGTAAGCATGGCATACATATAGGAGAACCTGGAACTTTCAGGTACAAGCAATAATATCTTATTTCCCTTTTTCAATTTGCCGCTGTGAAACAATTCATCTACCATCAGGTAAACAGAACTGGCGCCCACATTACCTACTGTTGCCAGGTTGAAGAACCATTTTTCATAAGGAATTCCGATACCCTTTACAATTAGTTCATTAAATATTTTACTTCTAAAAAAATCGCTGGACATGTGCGGTAAAAAATAATCTACCTCGTTTATATCAAGCTGCCTTTTATCAAAAATCTCTTTTAGCTTTCTTCCTCCCTGTAACACGATGTTTTTACTTAATAATTTTACATCCTGTTTGATACTCAAAACTGATTTACTGATCAACTCTTCCTGTGTAAAATCAAGGTAACTCTTTAAACTGCCATCTGCTTGTTTTTCGCAACCCATGTACATACAGGCATCCAGCTCATTGGCGTAAGAAATACCATCGATCCAGTCTACAGCGAGGCTAATTCCTGTTTCATTGGGCTTATCAGACATTAAAAAAGCGGCGGCGCCATCTGATAACATCCATCTTAAAAATTCCTTTTCAAAACCTATGTAGGGATCTTCTTTTAGGTCACTCAGTTTGTGGGCTTCTTCTTCAAAAACCGTAGAAACAAGTGAGGCAGAAAATCTTTCTGAACCAGTTGCAATTGCCTCAGTTACATCAGCAGCCTTTATAGCGAGGTAAGCATATTTGAATGCATGCATTCCGGCGCAGCATACCCCGGATGGAGAAACAACTTCAGCAGCTTCAATTTCTGGTAGCCATCCGTGTGTCATAACACCATGAGACGGCATCATCTGGTCAGGAGAAGAAGTGCCGCAGCTTAGTAATGGTATGTCTTTCAGCCTGGACGCATCATTATTGAATAAAGCCCTTACCGCCAAAGCCGTCATCTCTGCATTGCTGTGTGTAGGTTTGCCTGCCTTTGTAAGTGCATAATACCTTTGTTTGATACCATTATTCCTTAAAACAATTCCTCTCGATTTGGATGGGTTGTTATTAATCATTCCTAAATAGGTTTCCATTTCATCATTTGAAACAGCCTCATTAGGCAAAAAAGACGATGTATTATTGATATAGACCTTGTTCAACGACATACTTTTATAAAATTAATTCACTCCTAATAAATATTTTTTTCTTGCTGCTATCTTTTTTCCAAGGAAGGGTTTAAAAAATATTGCATCCACGATAAGGATAATAGGTGCAGCAACGAATAACGCAATAATAAGGTAATACTTGAACAAACTAAGCCAAAAACCCCTATTCTTACGCTTTACAATAACATTTGCCCATATTGAAAATATACGGGAGGCTTTTGATTCTATGAACATCAGCCTGTATTTTACTTCCACGGCCTTTTTATCTACCAACGCTGCCTGTAAACCATTCCAATCATTGTTTCCCAGGTGCTTCGATACCGTTTCACCAAAATCTTGTGCGCCCGCAATATCTGCATCCGAAACCCCCGGTTTTGGAAAAACATTGAAGGCGCGGCCTTTTTTACCTTTTAGCATCCAGTAAAAAATGGTCACAAAACTAACGAAATTTGCGTGCTTATCCACCAATGCGATATGCCCGACTAGGTTTGCCCCTGTGCTAACAAGTATTTTTTTAGATTTTTCAAATGCGGTTATCCACATATTTCTTGCACCTGTAATCATCAGCACGGGCGTATCTCTTAAAACTTCTTTTACTGCAGGGCTGTTTAATATAGAATTAAAGGGAATGCTTGGGGAAAGAAACCAGGCCTGGTACCCTAAAATAATGAGGTCATAGGCTGTTTCTTTCAGTTGAAACGGCGCCAATTCTGTTGGAACACTTAACACACAATCGGGCATCACCGCAAAAAATGTGTTGCCTTTCCAGGGAAAAGGATAAGGATTCGCCACCTTTACATTTACTTTTTCGACCGTAACACCAGGCATCAAAAGGGGTGCTGTAAGATTATCAATAATATCACCCAATTGCCCCGACTGGGAAAAATAAATAGCTAATACCTTCTTAGTCATCCTTTAATGTGGTTAAAAATTATAAGCCTGTAATGAATCAGAATTTTTACGATACTGAATTATGGCCGCCTGAACTTCGGGAGAAAATTTTTTAAAAGCTTTATGTACAATGTCTGCATCCTTTTTTACTTCAGCATGATACTTCAGTATTTTGGGCGCATGTTCCTGGATTATAAGCCGGAGGAAATACCATTCTGCATTTTCATTATCTTTTTTTATGGCGCCTTCCAGTTTTCTATTGCCTTCTTTAAACACGTTTAACTTTTTAGAAGCCCCTTTTATTAAACCCGCCTTTTTCATTAACAAGGCGCCGCCATATGCCTCTTTATTTATATTTAGACTTGATTCAATGAGTTGCAATTGGATTTCAACCTCATCTACATTACCGTTTTCCAGTACTTTGTAATAGACCGATTTTTCAAAACGCTGTCCAGGTGACAACGCCTGTATAAATATAACCGGGACGAAAAAAAATACTATGTAAATAAGGGTGCCTTTCATGCTTATTTTAAAAAAAGTCAAATATAGGAATAATGAGATTGTTGCCAATGTAACGCTACAATTATAACATTTTGTGCAGGTAAACTTTTAATATTCAAAAGCGTTACCTGATTACAGTGTATGCTTGTCATTCGCCGGCGGGCAGCTTAAAATATTTTTTTTACAGGCTGCAATTAATTTCTTAATCTTGATACCTTATGGAACATATTGATTCTATTATTATTGGTTCGGGAGCAGGGGGATTGTCCGCGGCACTTTCACTTGCAAGGGCCGGACAAAAAGTAGTGGTTATTGAGCAGCATTATGTGCCAGGTGGCTGGTGTCATAGTTTTTATATAAACGGGCAACGATTCAGTCCGGGTGTACATTATATTGGCAAGATGGATAAAGGTGCCTCTACCAGTGGCTTATTTGAAGCTTTGGGAATTGCGAATGATTTGGTTTTTTTCAGAATGAAAGCGTCCGCATATGAACATTGCTGGATTGGAGACAAACGGATTGACATGCCTGCCGGCATTGATAATTTATATGAAAGCCTGGCCAAAAGATTTCCGCAAGAGAAAAAGGGTTTAAAAAAATACCTGTCGTTGGTAAGAAAAGTTAGCGAGCAACTTTACCTGATTCCAAATATGAGTGGCTTTTGGGATAATGTCACCATACCTTTTCGCACAGCACAATTAGGTAAGTATGGGCTGTTTAGTTTGAAACGGGTTATAGATTGGCATATCAAAGATCCTTTATTAAAACAGGTGCTGAATGTACAGTGTGGCGATCATGGGTTACCGCCCGGGCTGGCTGCCTTCCCGGTGCATTGTGTTGCTATGGACCATTATTTTGACGGGGGGTTTTACCCGATGGGAGGCGGTGCGGGTATCGTAAAAGCCATGACTACGGCGATAAAAAAACTGGGCGGTGAAATAAGAACCGGCGTGGGCGTCAGGAAAATTTTGTTAGAGGAAAAAGGTAAGAAAAAAAGTGCCGTTGGGGTAGAGCTGGAAAATGGAGAGCAATTAAAAGCTGACAGGGTTGTATCTAATGCTGACCCACATCAAACCTACCATAAAATGATAGGGGTCGAGAATTTGAGTAAGAAGTTGCAGGCTAAGCTTACCAAAACTACTTATTCAGTTACTTCGCTGATGTTATTTATAACGGTCGACATAGATGTGCGCAAAGCCGGGATGGATTCCGGAAATATCTGGATGATGCGTGACAAGGATATGGACGAATTGTTCAGGGAAATGTCAGGGTTGGATATTCTTATTGATGATGAATTTCCTGCCGTTTTCATCAGTTGCAGCAGTTTAAAAGATCCTGCAAGTTACAATGGACACTATCACAATATAGAAGTAGTAACCTATATTAAATATGAGTCGTTTAGCAAATTTGAGAACGAGGGTGCGGTAAGATCTGAAAAATACCAGCAATACAAAGAACGCATCGGTGAAAAATTGCTCAATAATCTCGAGAAGGTTTTACCTACGTTGAGAAACCATATTGTTCAAATGGATGTGTCAACACCTATCACGAATGAATTTTACATACGGGCAACAAAGGGAAATGTGTACGGTACAGAGAAGAGCCTGATGCAGGTCGGCCCCTGGACTTATAGCAACAAAGCCGA
Source organism: Ferruginibacter sp. (assembly GCA_014377385.1). Lineage (GTDB taxonomy): Bacteria > Bacteroidota > Bacteroidia > Chitinophagales > Chitinophagaceae > Ferruginibacter. The sequence continues at coordinate 9,382 of JACMPR010000098.1, forward strand.
GATTGACAATCTTTACCTCTGTGGAGCCAGTATACTGGCCCATGGCGTAGGCGGTGCCCTCAATTCAGGAATGCAAACAGCGTCGAAAATACTCAACCTTAAAGTGGACGATATGCTTAAACCTGAAGCTGGGCAGGAAGTTCGTATCTATGACGCAGAAGATAATGCAGAATGGCCAGGATGGCTTACCCGGAAAATGGAACAAAAGAAAAAATTATTTAAGGAGAAAAACAGCGTGCAAAAAGTATAGCCTTGCTGGTTGACACTGTAGAAATTACGCAAGGTGATACCACCAGGTAATTACACATCTATTTTTTAAATAGAAATTCATATAACCAACAGAATTCTAAAAATTAGTTCATCCGGGCGATAAATACCGATGGGTGCTGTAGAAAAATGGATCGGTATTCCCGATCATCGTACATGCTACCTTAGCTATTAATGGCTTTCTACACAGAATTTCTACCCGCATTGATAATTCCAAAGGAGGCCCTGATCACCATTTTTTCATACTTGCTTTGAGTTGTTTTATCAGCAAGGCCGGCTTCCATTTTACGTAATTGAGTAATGGCGAATTGTTGAATCGTTACGAGTGGCAAAACAATCCTTTCCCGCATACTAATAGACAATTGATCTATCGGATATTCGCTCATCAAAGCTGGTTTTCCGGAAAGTAATAACACATACTTTTTTGTGAGTTCAAATTCATCGTAAATCTTATTCCATATCTCTCCGAATTTTATATCGTTTGATAGAAATTCAGTCAATGGAAAATAGCATTTCAACATAGACATTTCGCAATTATCGATAAGTGTTCTGAAAAATAAAGAACTATGATACAAAGCCTGCAACGCTGCAAATTTATTTCTTTTCTCTATTTCCATTAAAGCCGTACCCACCCCAAAATAGCCTGTTACATTTTGTTTTAACTGGCTCCAGGAAGCTATAAAGGGAATGGCCCGAAGGTCATCCAGGTTTAACTTACCGGTACGGTTACTCGGCCTGCTTCCGATATTTGCTTCGGCATAAAATTTTAAGGGGCTGGCCTCCGATAAATAATCGAAGAACATCGGATGATCCTTTAAACTGCTGTAAGATGTAAGACTTATTTCAGCCAGCTCCTGGATCAAAGATTCTTCGTTTGGGAGAAAAGTTATATTTTTTTCTGAAAAAAGTTCATTGGATATCCCAGCATGTACCAGCTCTTCCAAATTGTATTGCGCAGAGGCAACCGTTCCAAAATTTGAGCTAACTGTCTGGCCCTGTACAGTTAGCTGTATTCCTTTTTGGGAAATATTTTTTCCCATCGAGGCATAAAAACGATTGGTTTTTCCACCGCCCCTGGCTGGCGGTCCACCACGTCCGTCAAAGAAAATAACATCAATATTATTTTCTTTTGACATGGCGGTTAATTCTCCCTTTGCTTTATAGATACTCCAGTTTCCCATTAAATAACCACCATCTTTTGAGCCATCAGAAAAACCAAGCATGATCGTTTGCTGGTTGTTTCGTTGTTGCAGGTGTTGCTGATACGTTTTATTAGTGTACAAAGTTTTCATGATGGCTGCTGCAGCCTGCAGATCTTTGATGGTTTCAAATAAAGGCACAATATCTACAGGCATCCATTCTTTCTTCCAGCCGGAAAATAAAAAAAGTCCGTATACTTCCATTACATTCATTGCGCTGTTGCAATGACTGATGATGTATCGGTTGCAGCCAGCTTCCCCGTTTTTTTCCTGTATTATTTTTATTGCCTGCATTGTTTTGATGGTATCATCCACCAATGCATCTGCCTGCTGTGCATCAAGGGTGATTTCCTTTGCATTTACAAGCAATCGGATTTTGCCTTCCGCATCAAGCTCCTTGTAATTTTCCGATATTATTTTTTCTAACACACTGGTATGAACAGCACTGTTTTGCCGGATATCAAGTGTAGCGAAATGTAATCCAAAAATTTCTACTTTATTGATGAGGCTATTGATAAGCGAAAGAAATAAACCATCGTGTTGTTCAATAATTATCTGGCGTGCCAGGTGTAATGATAGAATTATTTTTGCGGTAATTGAACTGTTTTGCGTTCCCGAAATAAATATTTCGTTGTATAGATTTTTTTCAATTTCATTCAGGATCGTGTCTACTCCTTTAAACGTGAGCCTTCGTTTTAGTTTCTTTATTTCAATATAATAGCAGCGTATGATACCGCTTCTTAATGCCTCCGCTACTTTTAAAGTTGTATCCACTTTCACAAAAGGATTTCCATCCCTGTCGCCGCCAGGCCAGAATCCCATTTTTATAAGGGGATTTTCTTCCTTCACAGCATCCGGGAAAGCATTTTTAATTGAAGTAATTATATTTCCTGCTGCGGGGTAAAAAACGTTTTCCAGGTACCAGATCAGGCTGGCCGCTTCATCAAAAGGAGTGGGCTTTTGTTTTTTTAAAAAAGCTGTTTTTCCCAGTTGTTGCAGGTACATGTTTACCTCTTCGGCATTGTTTTCTGCAAGTGATCTCGAAAGATCATTGATGATGGCCAGCACAGAGTCAGGGTAAAATTGTGTTGGATGGGCTGTAAGTATCAATCTGACTGAAAAGGTCGCAAGCTTTTCGGCCAGCGCTTTTTCTTTATGTTCCTGCAAAACTTCCAGTTCCAGGTGCTTGAGTGTTCCTGCTCCCGATGTGTCATGTACTTCAGAAAAAGCCGCATCTTCCAGTGCATCAAACAATACAACCTGTCTTTCTATAAACTGAATAAGGCGAAACAGCAGGTCCATTCTTTTTTCTTCTTCGTCATACTTTACATAGTTTGTAAAAAAATTTTCCATGATCCTTGCCGGGCTCATGCTCCGGGCATATCCTTCCTCGCAATTATTTAATAAAAGAGAAAGCAATATACCTGTCTTCTCTATTGTATGAAAAGGCAATGCAGTAAACAGGCTGTTGTAAAGTTGAAATTTTAAAGCAACCAGGGCTTTATATTTTTCCAGGTTATCCGATGGTTGATTGGTCATTTATTTTGATTGTTGTTATCACAATATCCCTTTTACAGGCAATAAAGTTAGCAAATAGAACAATTGAATAAAGCCGGCGTTTAAAGCCAGCAATTATCGGTTATCGTTGAGAATATTTCATTACCTGGCAGGGCTTTCTATGTATTTCCATTTTATTGGATGTAATAGAATAACTACAAAAATTAAATAAGTAGCCATACAGGTTCGGGCTTTTATCAATTGTATCTTGTCAGGCCGGGTTAATTGTTAGCCCGGTATTCACAACCTTTTCTAAATACAAGCTAAAAAAATGAAAAACCTCGTTACTTTTAAAGGGATGGCTCTATACATTGCCATACTGTCCTTTGTCCTTATCTGTCCAACAGCGATTGCGCAACCCGGAAACAGCATTGGAAAAATTGCTCAAAAGATAAATATTCTGAAACAGAAGGGTTCCTTTACAAAAGAATCTTTGTTATTTTCTGTGGCTGCTAATGATGGAAAAAATAAGGAGGTGTTAAAATCAGTAAAGCGATTTACAGTGCTCGATGTAAAAGATATTTCTGATATTCTCATATCAAAGCCGGCTTTTCTTAACTTCTCTATTCCGGTTAACAATGGTCAAAAATCAATAAGGGTGTTGTTGTATAAAGAATCCATTTCTCCAAACGGGTTTACTTTAATGAGTAGTGATGGAAATGTAAATGATGCAGGCACCATCGTTCATTACAAGGGCGCAATTGAAGCAGATGGCAATTCCGTTGCCGCTTTTAGCTTTTCAGAAAATGAAATTAGCGGTATCATAAATAATAACGAGGGAAATTTTGTGATTGGGAATTTACAGGATCATTCGGGTAGATATATTATTTATAATGATAAAGACCTTGTTGAACACGCTCCATTTAATTGCGGTACCAATACAGGTATCCCTCTTGGGCCCGGAAATTATTATAAGGCATCCACAAGCGCTGCCACCCTTACAACAAAATGTGTAAACTGGTATTGGGAAACGGATGTTGATATTTTCACAGCAAAAGGATCTCTTGCCAATGTAAATACTTTTATGCAAGGCATATTCAATCAGGTGCAAACATTATACGCAAATGACGGCATCAGCATTACTTTAAAAACACTTTTTGTTTGGACAACCACTGATCCTTACACAGGAACAAGTACAAGTGGCTACCTTGATCAATTTGGTGTTTACCGGACAACTTTTGATGGTGACCTGGCAACCCTTTTCGGCACACAGGGCGGTGGCGGTATTGCCTGGATCAATGGTTTGTGTAATAGCCAAAATAAATATAAGATGGCCTATTGCGGTATTAGTACAAGTTATGCTACTGTTCCGAATTATTCCTGGACGGTAGAAGTGATCACCCATGAACAAGGCCATCTGCTCGGTTCACGCCACACACACGATTGCGTATGGAACGGAAACAATACAAAAATTGACGGTTGCGGTGACAACGCCGGATATCCGTCGGGTTCATGTGCGATTCCCGCAAACCCAACCGGCGGAGGAACGATCATGAGTTATTGCCATCTCACAAGTACGGGCATCAACTTCAATCTCGGCTTTGGACCTCAACCAACCGCATTAATAATAAATAATATTAACAGTGCAGCCTGTTTAACAAACTGCAGTACTGGTTGTACAACGCCAGCTCAACCGGCTGCTATTACAGGCAGTACGAGCGTTTGCGCAGCAACAGCGCAGACATATACGGTTGCTGCCGTTGTTGGTGCAACAAGTTATACCTGGACGTTGCCTTCAGGATGGGTGGGGACCTCAATATCCAATTCCATCAATGTTACCACCAGCGCCACTTCAGGAAATATATCAGTAACGGCAGTGAATACCTGCGGATCGGGTACGGCCAGAACAATTACGGTGACAACCAATTCTACACCGGTACAACCTGCACCCATCACCGGAAATACTGCTGTTTGTGCCGGAACCGCACAAACGTATGATGTTACTGTTGTTGCAGGTGCAACAAGTTATACCTGGACGCTTCCATCCGGGTGGTCCGGTTCTTCCACTACCAATTCAATCAACATTATTCCGGGTTCCGGTGCAGGTTCTATTACAGTAAAAGCAAACAATACCTGCGGAAGCGGCAGCACAAGAAGCCTCGCAGTAAATATTACAGCTTCTACGCCGGCACAACCCGGTGCCATTACGGGAGTTGCAATCGCTTGTCCGGGTAGT
>JACMPR010000099.1 GCA_014377385.1 Ferruginibacter sp.
GAGCTTCGTTAGCGCTTATGATTGCGGTATCATTCAGCGATTCTAGTAAATTTTGCGCCTTTGATGTCATGAAAGCCATGACAGTTAACAGGATAATCAATAAATATTTTTTGGTCATAATTTTATAAACTCTTACTTAATGCTAAATAGATGCCTGTTAAGGCTTGCGGAATTTTCGAAACTTCGTAAGCATGATAAACATTGCTCTTCCTAAAAAAGTCCCGTTTAAAAATGTATGCGGGAATATGCTATTGAAATTATTTTTATATTTCTCCTGTGCATAAACCAGCACAGGAGAAATTTTATGTAGTTGCTGATTAATCTTTTTTAATACCGGGGCTTTTACCGATAGTGCTTATTATATCATCCACTTTAGGAGAAAAACTTGGTTGCCTTGGGGGAAAATCTTTGAAAGACTGCACGTATTCTGACACCTGCATTAATGCCGGCCCAAACAACCATGCATGATTTTCTTCCCACTCATCGTAACCTCTTCCACCGCCGTCAATAAATTTTTCAAACGGATCAAGTTTCAGGTTGATAATATAAGGTGTAGTCAATTCCTCTTGTGTAGCATTAAACCACTTATCTTGTTTTTTGTACAGAAATTTCCAGTCGCCGTAACGAAAACCATGGAAAGTAGTTTCAGTAAAGTAATAAAAATCTTTACGCTTTGATTTACCACCGTTGAAGATCATATCGCTTTGGTCGTAACCATCCAGGTGGACTTTGTAAGTCATTTTACCTGCGGTTTTTCCTGTAAGCAATTCTTGTTTTACATTTGGCTGGCCAGCCCATGACAGCAGCGTAGGCAACCAGTCTTCCATAGTCATAAATTCACCGGTAACAGTACCTGCAGGAATTTTTCCCGGATACTTTACAACAACGGGAACTCGAAAACCACCTTCCCAGCCGCCAGCTCCTTTTTCACCATGAAAAGGTTGGTTGCCACCATCAGGCCAGCTGTTAGAAGCAGCACCATTATCTGTAGCAAACATTATTACCGTGTTATCAGCTACACCGGATTCATCGAGTTGTTTCATTATTCCTCCAACTATGTCATCCAGCTCCATCATACCATCTGCATACAATCCGTAACCACTTTTACCGGCGTAGGTAGTAGATAGGTTAGTCCTGTAATGCATTCTTGTTGTATTGTGCCACACAAAGAATGGTTTGCCGGCAGCAGCTGCGTCTTTTATAAAACGTTTTGATTCTCTCAGCACATCCTGGTCAAGGTGCCGCTGCACCTCCATACCAAAGGGCCCCAGGTCTTCTATTTTTTGAGTACCATCTGCATTGGCCCAGGAGTGAGTGATGCCACGTGCTTTATCGAATCCAAATTTCTTAACAGTAGCAGAGTCTTTTGGATAGTCGTATTGTTCCGGATATTCACCGGCGTTAAGGTGATAAAGGATTCCGTAAAATTCATCAAAGCCATGGGCCGTTGGTAAATATTTGTCTAAATCACCCAGGTGATTTTTTCCAAATTGACCGGTAGCATAACCCAATGGTTTCAACATTTCCGCAATTGTAGGGTCTTCTTTTTGCAAACCCTGTGGTGCTCCGGGAAGGCCTACTGTACTCAAGCCTGTGCGCATAGGATATTGCCCTGTAATAAACGAAGCCCTGCCCGCAGTACAAGAAGATTGTGCATAGTGGTCCATAAACATGATACCTTCTTTTGCAATCCTGTCGATGTTTGGTGTAGAGCCACCCATCATGCCACGATGGTAGCAGCTTAGGTTCCACATGCCTACATCATCGCCCCAGATGATAACGATGTTGGGTTTGCCCGATGCTCCTTTTACTGCTGTAACAGCAGGCTTGGTAACTTTTTTTGCTTTTTTAGTTTGCGCATTGCCGTTATTAACGACACTAAAAAGCACCAAAACACAGATACCCCATTTGAAGAGTTGATGTTTCATTTTTTTTATTTAAGAATTGTAACAAAAAACTATTGCTATTTATAAATGTTTTTCCAGGTTGCTCATTACACAGCGAAAACCTGTATGGCTTAGGCCTGAGTCGTACGCTGAGCCCTGCCTTCCGCTGGGTTTAAAATTGCTGCAGTATTGCTCGCTGCACAAATAAGAACC
>JACMPR010000100.1 GCA_014377385.1 Ferruginibacter sp.
GCAAAATGGTAGGACTATATGAACGATCCAACACTTGCAGATGCAATCCTTGACAGACTGCCAGCTAACGTTCACAGAATAGAATTAAAAGGAGAATCGTTAAGAAGGAAAAAATTAAAGATTAATCGGTAAGCATCACTATTTTTAATCATCATTTTAGGTCTTACAATTATATTTGGCCGGGGGGTGGGTCAACATCCCGGAAGGCGGGTCAACATGAACAGAATTTACACAAAACAAGAATATAAATGCAAATGCAGAGAACCCTATTTCAAAGGAGTTAAAAGGGTTCTAGTATGTTTTGGTAAATGGTTGTTTTGGCTGGCTACTTTCCGATACAGAACTTACTAAAAATAAAATCCAATACATCTTCATTGGAAATATCACCCGTGATTTCAGATATGTAATGCAGGCAACGCCGGATATCAAGTGCTAGAAGATCTCCGGGAATTTGATTATCAAGTCCACTCCTGATATCCGTCAAAGAATTACTTACCTGCTGCAAAGCCGCCTGGTGACGGGTATTGCTGATGATTGTATTTTCAGAGGAAGGCTGTTCATTAACAGTTGAAGTAAATAATTCATCTTCTAATTCTTCAATACCAAGATTATCTTTTGCGGAAATGAAATGCATTTTTTGAAAAAAACTGAATTTTTCCCTGATGGATACCATGTTCGCTATGTCAATTTTATTGGCGGCCAGTACAAATTGTATGGCGAGTGAATTAAAATTATCACAAACGATTCCCAAAGCGTCGGGAGTCATTTCATTCGCATCAAAAATATACAGTACAATATCAGCAGACCGCATTTTCTCCATGCTTTTCTCTATGCCTACCAATTCAATCACATCCGTACTATGTTCCCTTATCCCGGCTGTATCAATCAGCCTGAATAAAATACCTTTGATATTGATGATCTCTTCAATTGTATCTCTTGTAGTACCGGCAATGGAACTGACAATCGCCCTGTCCTCATTCAACAATGTATTGAGCAATGTACTTTTGCCGGCATTGGGTTTGCCAATGATGGCCACACTTACCCCATTCTTTATAACGTTACCTAACTGAAAAGATGAGAGTAATTGCTGCGTGGTGCCTTGTGCGTTATGAATAAGTTCATAGAATTTTTTCCTGTCTGCAAACTCCACATCCTCTGTTGCAAAATCCAGTTCCAGTTCTATCAGCGCGCTGAACTGAATTAAATTTTCCCGCAGTTCTTTTAGTACTAAGCTAAATCCCCCCCGAACATTGTGCAAGGCGGTTCTTTGAGATGCTTTTGTGTTGGATGCTATGAGATCAGCGACTGCTTCTGCCTGGGTAAGATCTAGCTTTCCATTTAAGAATGCTCTTTGCGTAAATTCTCCTGCTTTGGCGAGTCTCGCACCTTTATTAATACAAACCCGGATGATTTGTTGCTGGACGTATGGGCTACCGTGACAGCTTATTTCGATAACATCTTCGCCGGTATAACTTTTAGGGCCTTTAAAGAGGGAAATAATTGCTTCGTCAATTGCATCCTCTTCACTTTTAATTACACCAACATGAATGGTGTGGGTTAGTTGCGTTGACAAGTCTTTGGAAGGAAATATGGCATTGGCGATATTAAATGCTTCACCACCACTCAAACGTATTACGCCAATGGCGCCAATGCCGGGTGGAGTAGCCAATGCCACAATGGTATCATCCCAACCTGATAATTTGCTGCTCATAAGCAAAGATAGTTTGTGGAATTTATTAATGAGTAAGCTGTTGTGGTATTGGACACTTAAATTAGGGTAGCGGGCGATTTTTATATGCCGATGAAAATAAATATCTACAAAATGTTTTTTAACCCCGGAGTTGCAAAAGAGTTTAAAAAAGAATTTCACAGCGTTTTTAAAATTCTTACAGGTAGCCGCAGCCTAAGATCCCGGCGAAACACAGTTGAACAGGAATTGGTAGACGCAAGCATTATTATAAAAGTCTAATAGCTTCATCGATATCAATCTGTCCATTTCCGGTCGGCTAGATTCAGTTCGGCTAAATAATATCTTTTTATCTGGCAAATAACGGACTCGTCGATAATATCCACCAGGTTTTTAAAGTTTGACATGGCGGAAGGTTTTATAATGAGTATCATCCTGTCGGACTTTAAACGGTTAAATACCAGTGCTTTTTTTTGAGCGATTATTTTCCTCAACCCTTCCGGCGCATAACCAGTCGTTTTATATATCGCGTTTTTATCCCCGCCCTCGTAATAATAAACCTGGTTATTTTTTCCCGCAAGAATGGTTAACGCACAGGATTCACAAATGAGGTCTGTTGTTGTATCTCTGTCATTGGGCACTACAATATCGGTGACCTTTTTTTCGCTCATCGTGGTTGTAAATACAAAAAATGTAAGTAGCAGGAAGCCCAGGTCAACCATCGGGGTAAGGTCAATCCGAATATTTTTATGCGAATTTTTTTTGCTGCTTTTTAAATTACCAATTATTTCTGCCATGACTTTAGATTTTAGACAGCTAAGAATGAATACAATATTATTTCCATAAAAAAACCTCCCGAAACATTACGGGAGGTTTAAATAATAAAAATTATCTGGTTGTAAAATTCTGATTACTGTTCTGCGACCACGAAAGTAATTGGCTGACGCCTGTATGCATTTACGTTTCTTCCATTCTGCAAGGCAGGTGTCCATTTTGGACCTTTCCTGATGATCTTTACAGCCTCCTGTTCCATACCATGACCGAATGTTGTTTCGGCAACCACATCGCTGATGCTGCCATCTCTCGACACAATAAATCGTACGATTACCTGGTAAGTTCCTTCCGGTGCACCATTGTCAACCGGCGTATTTGCATTTAGGTTATTAGTGAGATATCTTCCCCAGGCTTTGTCACCACCCGGAAATGCTGCTTCTACTTCCACTTTTGTAAACACTTTATTTTCATCATCTCCCTTGGGAGCTTCAACCACCTGTGTACCTTTATCTTCAACCGGTGCCTGCACAACCTGGTTGGTATTATCACTTTCTACCGTTTTTGTACTGATGGCTGCCTCTTCTTTAATCTCCTCAATCTTTTCATCCGGCTTTACTTCCTCGTCCTTCACAACTTTAGGCGGTGTAAACTGAACCTGCTTGATCTCAGGAGGTGGCGGCGGTGTTGGCGGCGGCGGTGGTGGTGGTGGCAAGGGTTCATCTCTCTTTATTTCTGCCATTTGTGTATCTACTACTACTAATTTCTCTTTGCTATCGCCATTAATAATATTAGCAAATAAAGTACCCAGGAAAATCAATAAAAGTAGGGAGGCTGTAATGATCAATGCCTTGGTAAGCCTCTTACTATAGCCTTTTCTTAGCTCGTATGCACCGTAGGATTTATTCTTGCCTTCAAAAATAATATCGAGCACATCAGCCTGTAAAATTTCATTTGCTTCCATTGTAAAAATCTCTTTGGTTAGATAGATTTAAAATTGTGCCAAATTCCATATCATTTAATCCCATTTGCTTCTTCCGTTTTCTGGATAAGCATCCTGTCTGTTGCGGTGATGTCTACTTCTGCATAGTGTCCCGGAGGCACTTCAGAAATTGTCATTTCATCCAAAATATCTATCGAATTTTTAAAGGTAGAGGATGAATCTGATTTTATAATATACATAAGGTCATTGATAGGTGTTCCGTTCTTCTTATCAGAGATCAACTTACGGATATCCTTAAAATTAGTGCTCTTAAATTCCTCGCTTATCTTATCAGGATGTAGTTCGCCAAAATAATAATACACCTGGTTTTTTTTACCCAGAAGGATAGTCATCGCACCCGACTCCTTAACTTTTTTCTGGTTCTCTACATCATCCTCTTTTGGCTCATTCATATTCATTGCAGTAGCCTGACTCATTGTTGTAGTAAATACGAAGAAGGTGATCAACAAAAATCCAAGATCTACCATGGGTGTCAGGTCTACACGGGTAGATAATTTTTTCGATTTTTTAACGCCCGGGCCTTTCTTATGCCCGCCGCCCGACGAAGTATCCATTTCTGCCATGACTTATATTTTTTTGATTGATACTGTTACTTTTCTTCAGCCGCCTTGCCCGCGGATTTCGCCAGTTCAGAATCTTTGGGTACGTCCTCAGAATTTGTCACAATTCTGAATTTATAAATCTGATTCTTTTTAAATGCCTGCTTTATCTGCTTGAATACGGGGTATAATGTATTATTATCTCCTTTAACCAGTAGCATTTTTTCGAGATCCCGCTGGTTACCTCCTTTGTATGCATTTGTAACACTCCTGATCCAGTCAGCCAGTTCGTTGTTCGTGCTATCTGTAGGAATACCTGCCATTTTATCCGGCGATATTACGGTATTGGAAGCCATTGCAGACTTGATCTGATTTAAAGGAAGGCCAATAAATTCTGACTTTTTAAGTTTTGCCAATTCAGCAGGTGATAATTGTAATTGTTTGGTAGCGTTGAGATCGTCTATAATGGCTGCCTTTTTTGTATCATCTCCCAATGTTAAAAAAACTTTTCCATCTGACGTCATTGTCACCAGGATAGATTTATCAGGAGCAGCTTTGCTTGAAACGGATGAAGGTGGTGAAACCGCCAATACTTCAGGAGGTTTTTGCTTTGTCGCCAAAATAAAGAACGTCAATAGTAAAAAAGCCACATCACACATTGCCGTCATATCTACATTTGTGCTTTTGCGTGGTATTTTAATCTTCGGCATGATGGTAATTTTTTAGACCTTACTTATGATGCATGATATTGATTGTTTCCATACAATTATTTGTACAGCGAAGCAAAAGTTTGGGTCAAAGTGAAACCAGACTCATCAATACCATAAGTTATACCATCTATTTTGGTAGTAAAAATGTTATAGAAAACGATTGCAAAAGCAGAGGTGCCAATTCCCAATGCTGTGTTGTAAAGAGCTTCAGAAATGCCTATTGAAAGCTGGGCTGCAGATGAAGCGCCGCCGCTATCAGCTCCCAGGCCGGCGAACGCACGTATCATTCCTACCACCGTACCCAACAAACCGATCAATGTTGCAATCGTGGCAATCGTAGAAAGGAAAACCAGGTTTTTTTCCAGCATCGGTAATTCCAGCGATGTTGCTTCTTCTACTTCTTTCTGGATGGCCAACACTTTTTGCTCTGTATTTAACTCGTTGTCAGAAATCATATCCTTGTAGCGGCTTAAACCAGCTTTCATAACGTTTCCAACAGAGCCTTTTTGTTTATCGCACTCAGTTAATGCTGCATCTACATTTTTATTTGCAAGGTGATACTGAACCTTTCTTATAAAGTCAGAATTATTGCCCGTACCTGATGCCTTGGCAATTGTCATAAATCTTTCAATAACGAAAACCAACATTGTCAGAAAAGTTCCTAAAAGGATTGGAACAATTATCCCTCCTAAATACATTTTGCTCAATGCTGATTTTGGTCCTTCCCTGTCTGGCCAAAAACCGCCCGCTGTACCTTTTTCAAAATTGTCGGCACTACCTAAAACAAATCTCCAAAGAAGGTAGCCTGTCAGCAGGCACAATACCGGGGCAATTAATGAAATTGCATTGCTTGATTTTCTAACCTGTACGGAAGTTGCCTGTTTTACAGTTGCTGTTGGTCTTGTTTCTGCCATAACAATCGAATTTTAATTAGTTAAGATTTTAATTTCTGTTTTAGGTAAAAAAATTTGGGACTGATGAGATATAAACCGCTTATAAAAATACGGAACACACAAGTTAATAAAATAATTGAAAGCAAC
>JACMPR010000101.1 GCA_014377385.1 Ferruginibacter sp.
CAATGATAGTGATTTTATCAGCAGCCGCATTCCAGCTTCCTGTACCTGAGCCGGTGCAAGAGGATCCTGCCTCAGTGTAAATGAAAGAGTTGTTACTTTTCAACTGGTACAATCCATCTTTTTTGCAGGCGTCCAGGTAAGTAGAGGTAATGTCCGAGTTGCCACTGGTAGACACGATCTCCACTTTGGTTATCTTGTAGTTGGCGGATAGCCCTGCTACGGTCTTTTCACAAGTCGGTGCCGGATTGTTTTTTTTACAACTTACCACTAAGGATCCAAGGATAAGGGCAGATACAATGATTTTTTTCATAAATGACAATTAAGTTTTAGACTGCTGCTATAATAATAATTATGCCAAAATTAAAGCTGGCTTTAATTATGCTTCAAAATTGCACTTAAAGAAGTAATAAAATACCTGTTTAACAAAAAATTGACTTGATTCCATCAATAGATCTACGCCCTATCAATTGGCAGCTCTGGGAATTTCACATTTTTGCAAGGTTAAAAAGAAGATAGGACAGATAAAGTTTATTTTATGCGAAAAGAATTCTTATCAATGAATCACTTATTTTTAAAACAGTTTTTTGACGCTAAGTTTTCAGGGAGGTATGCGGTTCGTTGCGAGAAAGCAAGACCAAAGCAAACCCTATAACGTAAGAAGACCGTCTATGAGGACAGTCTTCTTGATGTTGCGAAGAGAAGGATCGAACTTCTGACCTTCGGGTTATGGGCCCGACGAGCTACCGCTGCTCTACTTCGCGTTGCAAAAATAAGCGTTTAAGAACTTGCCACCAAAACTTATATTTTAATTTACCTTTAATAATATGAGAATTAATTTTGTAAATCTTCGGTATCTGATAGTTGCAGCTTTATTTTTTTCGGGCTGTAAAACTGCTGTAAAACAACAAGAAGATAAAATTTACAGCCGTCACCTGCAACGCCATGTTGAATTAACCATCATCAACACCCCAATGCCGGATGAAAAATCAAACATGAATCTTCTGCTCTTTAATGATGGCAACGACCTCCAAAATACAGGGGCAAAGGAAATAATTGACAGTCTTTATGGTATAAACCTCCTACAACCCCTGGTACTCGTGGGCATTCATTCAAATGAAAAAGACGAATTAGGCTTAAGTGAAATTACTTACGCCGGAAATACCGGAAGCAAGGCTGCTAAATACAACCGGTTTGTAATAAATGAACTTTATCCCTTTATAAAGAAAAAAACCGGGGTAAGAAAATTCAGATCCGTTGTTATTTGCGGATACTCACTGGGAGGCATAAGTGCATTTGATATTGCCTGGGAAAATGCCGACAAAATAGATAAGGCCGGTATTTTTTCTGTCAATCTTGACTACGCCCGGCAGAATCCTGCAGGCATTGCTGACAGCGTAAATATTGTTCTTCAAAAAATAAAGTCATCCAAAAAAAGGCCCAAACTTCAATATTGGTTTTATGCCGGAGAAGATGGCGACAGCAGTATTTTTAAAAACAGCCAGGCGTTGATCGGGATCATAGGTCAAAAAAATACCGGCACGGCGGCCGATATTAAATTCCTCCCGGTAAAGGGAGGTTCCAATAATATGTCGGCATGGCGACAACATTTTGCAGCATTCCTGTTATGGGCCTTTGGAAATTAAATTATTTAAAAGGCCTGAAAACATGACCGACAAATTTTCCAGATAAAATTTTGCCGAACTTTTCTGCTTCCTTTTTCTGTCACTTATTACAGTTAAGCGAAATAATTTTAAATACCCTTCTTTCCAACTGAACTTGCTCCACTGCTATGAACTTCTTTTATAATGCCTGCTCCCAGGTAATATATATTGCTGGCCCCGCTGGCATGCGCATTCAATTCTCTGTTTACCGTAACGTTGATATCTGAAGCCCCGGAAGCCTTAACGGTGCAGATTTCTGCGGCAAGATCGTAACCCTTTACATCACTGGCGCCGCTACTTTCGATGGTGAGTATGGCAGCTTTGCCGCTAATCATTACATCAGATGCACCGCTGAGATTTATATCAAGCGAGTTTACCGTTACATCGCCCTTAAAATCACTCGCACCTGACAACTGCATTCTCAATGCATCGGTTTGTATGGTACCGGCAACGGTAATGTCTGAGGCACCAGAGGCATCAAGTTTGGTGAGATTCACAAAAGAAATATATGCCATCATTTTCCTGTTCTTGCTCCAGTTTTTATCGCCATCATAGTAGATCTTCAAGATGCTATCCTCCACGATCGTCTTTATATTCGCTTTGTATTTTTCCCCGGAGGCACTTACTGCAATCGACTCCTTGTCTGATTGCGAAAGATAGATATCAATTCCACCGGAAACTTTTATAGCATTAAAGCTTCTATCCAACGAACGCATTTCTGCATGTTCATCCACCACAAATTGCTTCTGTGCAAAAACCAACTGGATACAAAAAACCAACACCACTGTTGCTATCATTTTTTTCATAAAACTTTTTTTAAGTTTTTTTAACTACACCCCCACTGCTGACATTAATGTCTTTTATAACAGCAGTTCCTTTGTAACGAATGCCTCCTCCGCTACTCGCACGGGCAGACAATTCTTTGTTAACCGAAACACGTATTTCACCGCCACTGCTTGCTTAGCTTCACAGAAAGTACCGGTAAATTCATAACCTTCAAAAATAGCGCCGCTGGTGGCGACCAGTATTATTTTTTCAGCACTTCCACTCATCGTTACCACAGAACCACAATTTTGATCAATGGATATCTCTTTCCCTTTAACGGTTCCTTCAGACACAGAACCGCTGGCGAATTTCATTTCCAGGTTGCTTACCGAAATGGGTGAAGCTAACTTAACTGAAGCACCACCTGAACCGACAATCTTTTCCAGGTTTTTAAAAGAGACATAAGCTGTTAATTTGCGGCGCTTGTTGTCGGTATAATTAAGGCCCTTGTTGTCGTAGTAGATTTTTAAAACACCGCCTGAAACTTCGGATTTAAACCTTTCTTCATACTTCTCTTCGGAAAACCTTACGGCCAGGGTTTCCTCTGTACCGGCAGTAAGAAAAAGGGAAACACCATCGGATAAACTGATGGAGTTAAAGGACCCGTTGAGGGCGCGGACCTTCGGGTTAGCATCTTCAACCGTTGTTTGCCGGGCAGCAACGCTTAAACAAAAAACATTAGCTAAAATGGCTAACAAAATTTTCATGACTATACTTTTCAATGATACGTGCCAGGGAAACAATTTGTTACAATAAGCAAAAATAATTTTTAAAATAATGCTGCCGTTAAAAATTTGCGTGTAGTTTTACATTTCGCTCTTTTACAACACTGCCTGAATTTCCGGGGTGCTTTTTTTTTAAGAAGGCTGAGATCATACCCGTATAACCTGCACAGGATAATGCCTGCGAAGGGAGTTCTAAATTTTTCTATACCCGTGGATCCTTCCCGGATGTTCAGCACAAATTTTATAAAAATGAAATATCTTGTTTCCTTTGGCATTCTCTGCCTGCTCTTCTGTGCCGTTAATGCGCAAACAACATCTGCGATCCATGATACCACCCTCCTGCAACCGGTTGAGGTGAATGCGATCAGGGCAAATGATAAAACCCCGGTGGCTAAAACGACTCTTTCCCGCCCGGATATCGAAAAAAACAACACCGGCCAGGACCTGCCCTTTATTTTAAATCAAACGCCATCAGTTGTGGTCAACTCAGATGCGGGTAACGGAATTGGCTACACCGGCATCCGCATACGGGGAATTGATGCAGCCCGGGTAAATGTTACGATCAATAGTATCCCCTACAATGATGCTGAAAGCCAGGGAACTTTTTTTGTTGATCTTCCGGACATTGCTTCTTCTGCCGCAAATATCCAGGTACAAAGAGGCGTAGGTACTTCTTCTAATGGTGGAAGCGCATTCGGAGCATCTATCAACGTAGCTACAAATGATATTATTACAAAAAAAGGCCTGGAATTCAGCAGCAATGCTGGCTCTTATAATTCTTTCAGGAATACGCTCCTATTAAATAGCGGCCTGCTTGCCAAACATTTTACAATTGATGCAAGGCTTAGTGATATAAGAAGTGACGGGTATGTAGACAGGGCTGGCACCCGTCTTCGCTCTTTCTTTACAAGCACGGCATACACTGATTCCAAAAACTCGCTTCGGGTAAATATATTTTCTGGCAAAGAAAAAACCTACCAGGCCTGGTATGGAATTGACGAAAAAACCCTGGCAACAAACAGGCGCTATAATTTGGCGGGCACAGACAAAGAAGGTGATCCATATGATAATGAAACAGACAACTACACCCAAACGCATTACCAACTATTCTACAACAGGAAATTCAATAAACATTGGAAGGGAAATATTGCTTTTTTTCTTACCAGGGGCAAAGGTTATTACGAGCAGTACAAAGCGGGAGAATCACTCTTATATTATGGCCTGCCGCTTTTCATCAGTGGAGTTGATACGGTGGAAAATACAGATCTCGTAAGAAGATTATGGCTTGACAATTATTTTTACGGCACTGTTTTCTCTGCACAATATGAAAAAAACAAAACAGGTTTAATCATTGGCGGAAATGCAAATAAATATGACGGGAAACATTTTGGTGAAATTGTCAGAGCAACAGAACAGCGGGCTGTACCGGCAAATTTCCGGTGGTACAATTTAACAGCTAACAAAAAGGAGCTTTCGGGATTCATAAAATGGACACAACAGTTAACTGCTAACCTGCAAAGTTTTATAGACCTGCAGGTGCGTTCTGTGGAGTATAATCTCTACGGGTTCAGAAATAATCCTTCACTAACGGTAAAGAATAACTACTTTTTTGTTACTCCCAAAGCCGGTTTTACTTTTACAATCAAAAAGGAACAATTCTATATTTCATATGCACGGGCTGCAAAAGAACCAAATCGGGAAGATTTTGAAACGGGGAAAACCCAGGCCCCCACTCCTGAATTCCTCGATGATTTTGAAGCTGGTTATGAACACAGGTCAGCCGCCTTCAACTGCGGCATCGGACTATACTTTATGAATTACAAGGACCAGCTGGTATTAACCGGAAAAATAAATGATGTGGGTGCTTACACCCGAACTAATATTTCCAAAAGCTACAGGGCAGGAATTGAGTTGCAGGCTGTTGGCAAATTCAATAAATTCCTTTCTGTAAACGGTAACATTAGTTTTAGCAAAAACAAATTAAAAAACTTTTCAGAATTCCTGGATGATTATGATAATGGCGGACAAAAAGTAAACTTATATAATAAAACAAACCTTGCGTTTTCACCGGCAATTGTGGCTTCGGCATCGATCAATATTATTCCGTTAAAAAACGGTGAAATCAGTCTTATCAGTAAATATGTAAGCAGCCAGTACCTTGATAACACTTCCAACAAATCAAGAACACTTAGCTCCTATTATTTACAGGATGCACGGGTGGGTTACGAGTTGTCTCTCAGGGGAATTAAGGCAATAAAAGTATTTGTACAGGCAAATAATTTGTTTTCGAGAAAGTATGAGCCAAATGGTTACTCCTTTAGTTATATCACCGGAGGGGCTGTTACAACAGAGAATTATTATTTCCCGATGGCACCTTTTAATGTGGTGGCTGGATTTACGATCAAATTGTGACAGGCTACCGGGTTTTTGACATCGAATCAGGCGAACCGGGCCCGCTTGTGATAGTTATCGGGTAAAAGCTTATTTATACTTTTCTTCCCACTCCAACATACCGCCTACCAGGTTTTTCACATTGATAAATCCGGCAGTTTCCAGCATCAGACAAGCCTGCATGCTGCGGCTACCACTGCGGCAATAACAAATGATCTCTTCATTTTTCATTGCATCGATTTCGTCTGTCTGCATCAACATAATCTGTCCCAGCGGAAGCAAGATACCGCCAATATGATAGGCAGCATGTTCAGCAGGTTCTCTCACGTCCAGTAAGTTAACGGATTCATTTGCGTCGATCCTGCTTCTCAGCGCTGCAGAAGAAATAGTTTGCATATTATTTCAATTTGTTTGTTGCACCCGGGTAGAATCGGTTGATGATTTAGGCTGCCTGGAAATATGGATGTCCATTATCTGCCCTGGTTGTATATAAACCGGCACTTTATCTTCATCGTAACGCGGAGGTATCTGTCCGTAAACAAATCCGGCAAGGGTGTCTGTAACACCCGGGTCTACTATCGTTGCACCCAGTATTATTCCACTTTGCTCCAATACTATTTTCGCTTCCGCAAAAGTCAGACCATCAAGCATCGGAACAATAATCCTTTCCTCACCCAGGCCCTTACCAATCACCAGGTCAATGCTGCTGCCCCATGGGATTTTTGAACCGGATTTTATATCCTTACCCTTGAAACTCTGTGACAGGATAGATCCCCGCATGAAATGCGGCTGGTACACTGTATCACCTAATAAAAGGTGACTTCTTCTAAGAATATCGATGGCAAAATTTACTGTTTTACCCTCCAGGGAAGGCATATCAACTAACGGTAACGTAAGGCGGTTTACGGTTAAAAACACAGTTCGGTTAACCTTTACCGTGGCATTTGGGTCGGGTAATTGCCGAAGTACAATGCCCATTTTTGCTGAATCTGTATAAACTGAATCCTGGATAACAACCTCAAAGCCTTTGCTTTCTAAAAACTTGACTGCATCAGCTGTTTTTTTCCCCGTTACGGAGGGTACTGTAAGGTATTGGCCATGCTTGGTTATTACAGCAAGCAACTGCAGAAAAATAAATATCATCAGGAAAACGAGTAGTCCCGCTGCCAGTAAATTTACCCAGAAAGGCCGGTTTGTCAGGAATTTAAACACGATGAGAATTGAGAATTATGAGTTGTGAATTATAAGTTTAGCATTGAAAATTTTACAGAAGGCATTCCTCAATCAGGGCGGAATAAAATTCTTTCAACGACCAGCCCATTGCCTTAACTTGTTGCGGAACAATGCTGGCAGCACTCTGACCAGGAACCGTGTTTATTTCCAGCATAAACGGGTGACCCGACTGTTCATTGTATATAAAATCAATACGCACCACTCCCCTGCAATTAAAAACAGCATAAGC
>JACMPR010000102.1 GCA_014377385.1 Ferruginibacter sp.
AACCCCGGATTACAAAGACGTTGATCTTACGCTGAGCGGCCACACGCATGGTATGCAATTCGGCGTGGAGATACCTGGTTTTAAATGGAGTCCTGTGCAGTATATGTACAAGGAATGGGCGGGACTTTATGAAGATGCCAAGCAAAAACTATATGTGAACCGCGGCTTTGGATTTATCGGCTACCCGGGAAGGGTGGGCATACTTTCCGAACTAACGGTAATTGAATTGGTTTGATTTGGCAACAGTAGATGTCAACTCAATAATAGATGTCAACTCAATGTGAGATGTCAACTCAGCATGAGATCTCAACTCAAATAGGAGATGTCAACTCAAGGAATAAAAATGCATAGAGATCTATTTCTTCCCTCGCTGCATTTTATATAATTAAGTCTCGAAAACTCCCAGGTAAACTTTCGCACCACGCTATAATTTAACAAGCCGCAATTTTGCGGCTCGTTAAATAAGTTTAATAAAAAAATCGTTCGCTGATGATCTTCCCGTCTTTTGTTTCGTAGTGACACATTTCCGACATGTTCATTCTGTCCATTCCTTTCATGGTTACATCCATGCCCATTTCCATGAAGATATTATTCCCAAAAACTTTAGGCTCATTGGTATAACCACTATGCACTTTTTCGATCATACTTTGAAATTTTTTGCCTTTTTCCCTGATGCCGTCCAATCCCTTTATCGTTTCAACTTCGCCCGCCATATTTTTTTCTGTGCTGGTTACATCGTTTGCGTACAATTCATCGTGGGCAGTGGCAGAATCGTTTTTCTGGCAGAGTTCGTATAACCGGCCTGCAATTTCCTGAGTTGTCATGTTTTAAATATTTATGTTTGAATAATGAGTAAAACTATTGAAACTAAAAGCAATATGCTAAACTATAAAATATTTAACCTTTGGTTTATATTTTTCAATGAATTGTACTAATAATTGCATAACCCGGTATTTTAATTGGTGGTTGATTTGTGGCGGGAGGAACGTATGATTCTTCCGGGGATATTGCAGGCACTAAGTCTTTAGCAATTATTGCTATTTAGAAAGTACCGTTTAAAACTATGAAGTGAAGTTCCAGCAACTGAAGTTGGGTTGCAATACCGCTTTGAGGAAAATATTAATAATATAGGCATTACCTAAAAATCAATTTCCTTGGCGTGCAGTATTAAAAAGCATAGATCATAGCGCTATTGATAGGACAAATTACCAATGCTGTCAAAAATACCAGGCCCGCCCGCATTGGTGCGATTCAGATAAGAAGGAATGTTGTCCGGTATAATATCACCGGGCCATAGCTCCCGAAAAACATCAAATACAGCATCATTATTAGTTAATGAAGACTCCACTCTTACAGTTAGGTTTTTTTTCCGAGTGTTTTCTGTCACAAAAAGTTTAAATTCGGCATAAGACCGACTTCCGTACATGGTAACGTTATGGCCATTGTTACTTTTATCCCAGTCATATTTTTTCCCATTGGCCGCATAGTGCATTGAACTTCCAACCATGGATTCCATTGTTTTTATCAATTCGTCGCGGTTAATTGATTGTGGTTGTTTTAAAATATCCAAATCAGATAAATTCCAAAACTGGTTGCTTCTTAGGGTATTAAAAACATATAGCGCCTCTGGCTGAAAATCGCCTTCGTTTAAAACAACGACAACAGGAAATCCCTGGGGATCATTTTTTCTGCCGGAGAAAATTACCTGTCCATTTACAATAATTTTAAGGTCATAGTATGTCCAGCTATCGTGTCCTTGTTTAACAAGTTTGATGTATTTAATATCGCCAATCCTTTTGATATGTTTATCAACAATATAGTATCGGTCAACCTGGTTTTTTTCCCTGTCGTCTCCTGAATTATCAAGATAGTAAGGGGGCATAGCATCATTAAATTTTACATACACCGCATCATCAGTTCCGTTATAAGAATGCGTGTAGGTAGTAGATTCAATGATCAGTGAATGGACTTTTACAGTGTCGAAGGGTACTGCCGAAAAAGGGTTTTTAAATTTATCAGGCATCTGCGCTGCATCATTTATAGGATTTCTTTTCTTTACCGTGGTTTTCTTTTGACAGGAGATATTTCCAGCGGTGATTAGAATAAGCGATAGTGATACCGATAGCCTTTGCATATAAATCTTTTGTAAGATTGAAGAGATGTTGGTGTAAAAAATTTCAGTTTAAAATTCGATGCAGCAAAGGTAACGGGCAATACCGCATTGGGGTATTTATGGTTTGGAAAAGGCTTTTAATTGTGCTCCTTTTTGCACTGCCTCAATTTTGCTGCTTACGTGCAGTTTTTTGTAAATATTCTTTACGTGGGTACGTACCGTTTCGTAGCTTATAAATATTTTTTCGCCGATGATTTTAAAATCAAGTCCATCTGTCATCAGGTTTAATATTTCTTCTTCACGGGTACTCAGGCCATAATTTTCATTTTCTGGAAGCGGAGTAAAAATATTTTTATTGGAAAAAAACGCAAGTGCTTTTTTCGCTACCATTACATTCATGACAGCACCACCGTTCATGACTTCTTCAATAGCCTGCACATATTTTTGGGGCGAATCATTTTTAAGTATATAACCTGAAGCACCGGCGCTTAGTGCCCTGAATATTTTTTCGCTGTCATTAAAAACAGTTTGTATCAATATTTTTATTCCCGGAAATTCTTTTGTTAGCAATGTGGTAAGTTCAATACCACTTATGCCTGGCATTTCTATATCCATCAATATAACATCCGGGTTGCATTGCTGGATATTGGGTTGCCAGCGTTTACCATTTGAAAATGTACCACAACAAGTAAAGCCAGCGGTATCATTTAAGACGGCTTCCAGGGCATCTCTTATTAGTTCGTTGTCTTCAAATATCGCTACCCGTATATCCATACTATAAATAAAATTAAGCTACTTTTTTTAATTTGTAAATACCTCATCAGGTGATTTTTAATTTAAAGGAAACTGTGCACTCCTTTCGCGGTGCTGCAACAAGATGATAATTTGCGCCAATTTCTTCTATTCTTTTTTCCATGTTCTCAAGCCCGATTCCTTTTTTTATTTCATCAATGATAAACCCTTTTCATTGTCTTTTACTACAAACTCAAGCATGCCTGCTTTTTCTTTCACTATCAATTCCAGCAAAAAAAGCATGGCTGTATCGCACCGCGTTGTTGATGGCTTCCTTCGCAAAAAAATATATAATATGGCTGTTTGGCGCGTAAGTTCATTTCCATTATTAATTGAATTTTTTTGTGATGCACATATCTTGCACATACTAATCCAGCCTTTCTAAAAGTTGTTGCAATGAATCCGGAGCCGGGTTTGCAGACGATACCAAATTGCTGAGTTTACCAACAATGTCTTTGGCTGATTTTTGAATGATACCTATGGAAGCTTTTGCGTTATCATAGTTTCCACTTTTTGGTTGCCCATCCATCAC
>JACMPR010000103.1 GCA_014377385.1 Ferruginibacter sp.
CTTAAAAAAGATAACAAACTAAAACCGTTACCGAAACTAAAGATAAAAGATAATAGAGAGCGGAGATGTTTTTTTATACTCAATCAGTGGTAACTATTTTTTGATTGAACATTGAGTTTGGGTATTGTAATGATACAGATGAATTATTTGAGAAATGTGAACGAAGAAAAGCATTCACTAAAAACATTCGACAATGTAAGATTGAGTATTATTTGCTGAAGTTTGTCTCTATTAGTAAAATATTAAAACAGATGAGCAAGTATGTTCTTTCATTTTTTATTGCAGTATTTATAAACGCTGCCTGTTTTGCCCAGGAAGTTGCAATAGAAAATCTCTTGTGCGAATCTGTCAATACCCCACTGGCCATGGATTTCAAACAACCCCGGTTAAGCTGGCAATTGCAATCACAACAAAGAAATGTATTGCAGGCTGCTTATCAGATTCTTGTTGCCTCTTCGCTTGAAAAATTGAAAAATAATATAGGCGATCTGTGGGATAGTAAAAAACAATTCTCAGACAATTCTATTTTAATCACCTACGAAGGCAGTCCTTTAAAAAGTATGCAACTCTGTTACTGGAAAGTAAAAGTATGGACCACCAATGCCATTGAAACTGAATGGAGCAGTGCTGCCAGTTGGTCGATGGGCTTAATATATAAAACGGACTGGCAGGCAAAATGGGTCGGCTACGATAGCATTTTTTCATCCGTAGAAAAACCCGATGACAGGTTTACAAGAGTGGTAGCCCGTTATGCCAGGAAAGATTTTAGTGTGCCTCATGCTATCAAGAAAGCGATGACATACATATCAGGCGTTGGCTTGTATGAACTGTACCTGAATGGTAATAAAGTTGGCAACCAGGTGCTTGCCCCCGGCCCGACAGATTATGCAAAAAGAGTTTTTTACAATACGTTTGATGTCACCGATCAACTTAAAAAGGGTAACAATACCGTTGGTGTTATTCTGGGCAATGGCCGCTTTGTGGCCATACGCCAGCATTTAGAAGATACTACCAACAATTGCGTGAACTATGGTTTTCCAAAACTGCTGATGCAGTTACAGATCACCTATGAAGATGGCAGTACCCAATTGGTAAAAACAGACAGTTCCTGGATGATCAGTGGCGATGGTCCCATCATTGCCAACAATGAATTTGATGGAGAAGAATACGATGCCACCAAAGAATTTAAAGACTGGACAAAGGCGGGCTTTAAAACAGATGCCCGATGGAAGCCGGTACAGTTAACAACCCCTGCCGCACCTGTAATTCAATCGCAACTTAACCCGCCCATTACCATTGCGCAAACCATGAGACCACAAACGGTGACTGAACCTAAGCCGGGTATGTTTGTTTTTAATATGGCGCAGAACATGGTGGGCTGGGTACAACTAAAAGTAGCTGGTGCAAGAGGGACCAAAGTGCAACTCCGTTTTGCGGAAAGACTAAAAGAAGATGGCACTATTTATACCGACAACTTAGGCGACGCAAAGGTTACAGATATTTACACATTAAATGGTGATGGCACCGAAATATGGGAACCAAACTTTACCTATCATGGATTTCAGTATGTTGAAGTGACAGGTTTTCCGGGTACCCCAACACTGGATAATATTGAAGGAAAAGTGGTGCATGATAATCTGGAACTGATTGGCAGTATAGAGACCTCTAATGAAGTGCTGAACAATATCTATCACAACATGTACTGGGGAATCAGGAGTAACTACCGGGGTATTCCAACCGATTGTCCGCAACGGGATGAGCGGATGGGCTGGCTGGGCGACAGGGCCGCAGTTGGCAAAGGCGAAAGCTTTATGTTTAATACCCATTTGTTTTATGCCAAATGGATGCAGGACATTGAAGATGCACAAAACGAAGCAGGGAGTATCCCAGATGTGGCACCGGCCTACTGGAGAATGTACACTGACAATACCACCTGGCCTTCTGCATATGTGTACAATATTGACATACTCTACAAACAGTTTGGTGATGCAGCTCCAATTCAGCGTCATTATGCGTCCATCAAAAAATGGTTGCTCTTTTTAAAAAGCCATTACATGAAGGATGGCATTATTACAGAGAATACCTATGGCGACTGGTGTGTACCCCCAGAAACACTGACCCTGATTTTTTCCAACGATCCCAACAGGAAAACACCTGGCGATTATTTAAGTTCCGCTTTCTATTACGATATGCTAAACATCATGGCAAGGTTTGCAAACATTTCCAGCAATAAAAAAGACATCAGCTATTTTAAAATAGAAGCACAAAAAATGAAAGCCGCTTTTAACAAAAAGTTTTTCAACAGCATTGATAATTATTATGCCAACAATACCACCACCGCAAATGTGCTGGCACTGGCTTTTAAATTGGTGCCGGACAATTTACGCAAAGCAGTATTTGCACAGGTGGTAGATAAGACCATGAATGAAGGCAAGGGCCACATCACTACCGGCCTGATAGGCATTCAGCAATTGATGCGTACGCTGACAAACAATGGGCGCCCTGATATTGCTTATCTTTTAGCCACCACTACCAGTTATCCGGGCTGGGGTTATATGCTTACCCAGGGTGCCACCACCATCTGGGAATTATGGAACGGCAACACAGCCGACCCTGCCATGAATTCTGCCAATCATGTAATGATGATCGGCGATCTGCTGACCTGGTATTATGAAGATCTTGCAGGTATTAAAGCCTCTGCGCCGGCTTTTAAAACGATTGAAATGAAACCCATTATTGCTCCTGACCTGAAATTTGTACATGCCAGTTACAAATGCCCCCAGGGATTAATTGTGAGTAACCACAGCATGGATGAAAATGGTTTTAAATGGCAGATAGAAATTCCTGCCAACAGTAAAGCTGTGGTTTATATCCCGGCTTTATCAGCGGCACAAATTAAAGAACATGGCATTGCTATTAATTTATTAAAAGATATAAAACTGGTTGGTAAAACAACAGGGTATGTGCTGCTGCAAATTGGTTCTGGTAAATATGATTTTAGTGTTGAATAAAAATGGTAACCATACCTTTTTGAGGAAGTCCACATAAATAAAATATAATTTCAACTGTTGCTAAATAAAATGATGAAGAAGTTACTCCTTTTTTACATTCTGTGTCTGCTAATGTTTAAAACGGCTTTAGCACAAACTGATACGCAAAAACTTATACCAGTTTTCAGCACACTGATTTTTCCGCCGCAGGAAAAACATACACATGCTAGCAGCATTGTTAGTTTGCCCAATGGCGATTTTTTATGTGCCTGGTTTATGGGCAGCGGCGAACGTACTGCGGATGATGTAAAAATTATGGGTGCCCGTTTGCAAAAAGGAAGCAATACCTGGAGCACCCCCTTTTTACTGGCAGATACTTACAATATCCCTGATTGTAACCCGGTACTTTTCATCAATAAAAAAGGAAAACTATTTTTGGTGTGGATCGCTGTGGAAGCCAATAAGTGGGAATATTCCATCCTCCGTTTTAAAACCTCCACAGACTATTTAAAAACAGGTGTGCCGGTGTGGAACTGGCAGGACAATATTCTATTAAAACCGGGCGGTAACTTTGCAGAAGAAGTGGCAGCCAGATTTAAAGAACTGGCGGACAATAAAGCTGCCTGGTCTGCTTATGCACCTGGTTATAATGATATGATCATTGAAGCAAGCAAAGATATTAGAAAGCGTAGTATCGGCTGGATGACACGTATAAAACCGCTGCTGCCGGACAGCAGCAAAATATTATTGCCCCTGTATTCTGATGGATATAATTTTTCTATGCTCGCTGTTTCGGATGATGATGGCAGTACCTGGCATTCCAGTCTGCCCATTGTTGGCCGCGGCAATGTGCAACCTGCCCTGGCGCTGAAAAAAAATGGAACAATTGCAGCATACATGCGTGACAATGGCGATGCACCATCAAGGGTACAGGTAAGCGAATCAAATGATAAAGGTGAAAGCTGGTCAGCCGCTACAAAAACCACTATCCCTAATACCGCTAGTGTGGAGTTGCTGGTATTGCAGGATGGAAAGTGGGCTTTCCTCGGCAATGATATTGAAGATGGCAGGTATAGGCTCAGCCTGTATATTTCAAATGATGAAGGCAAAACATGGAAATGGAAATATTACCTGGAAAACGAACCACCTGGTAAAGGCAGCTTTTCTTACCCGTCGCTTATCCAAACAAGTGATGGTTTCCTGCACATAACTTACTCTTATCAATTGGATACACCCGGAGAGACAATTAAATATGCAGTGATTGATCCAAAAGCAATTACCAAATAAATATATGGGGGATTAATGTACCCTTGTACCTATTTATTAAAGTCTTAATGACTAATTCTTTTCACCATGTATTTGCATTATCCAATTTTTAAGTTACATTTAGATTAAGAAACGTTGTTGATAGAAATTACTGTCTTAGCCTTTATACATTTACCAAAACATGTCTGATAACCTGCACAATATAGATGCCGTTTACTGGAACCGCCTTAAAAACGGCGATTCGCAGGCATTGGGTTTTTTGTACGACAAGTATGTTGATAAATTATTTGCTACTGCGATGCACACCACTGAAAACCGTGAACTGGCAAAGGATTCGGTGCAGGAAGTTTTTATAGATATCTGGAATTACAGGCATACCATTTCGGATATACAATATTCGCAAAGTTATCTCACCAAAGTATTGCGGAGCATCCTTTTTAAAAAGCTGAAAAAAGAAAATCCGGCACATCATTATCAATTGCAGGAGTCATTTGTTTCGCCTGAACAGTCTATAGAAAGTATCCTCATTTCCAGGGATAACGATAACGAAAAAAAGAACAGCCTTAAACTGGCATTGACTAAACTAAGCAACCGTCAAAAGCAGGTGCTTCAATTGCATTTTGATGAAGGCCTAAGCTATGAACAAATCGCAGAAAAACTCAGCATCAATTATCAGTCTGTCAATAACCTTGCCTTTCGTTCTATCCTTCGGTTGCGCAACCTCATGTTTGGTGTTTTATTTTTTGTAAATGTCTTGTAGAAATCTATCTGCTAAGTATCATCATTAACATGCTCCCTTTATTTAAATTATCTTGAAGCTTTTGTTATTAAAGCAACACTGTATACTTAAAAATATTTCATCAAAAAATTTCTTCTCTAAAAAAATAAAAAAAGTGAGTATCAATACTTCAAAGCCTTCTCTATTAAACAAGTGGAAAACAATCATTCATATTTTGATGGCTTTACCGAAGATCAGTTTGCTGCAAACAATTACTTCAGGCAATGGGTATTGTATGCTGAAATTGACAAAGAAGAATTTTGGAATAATTATCTGCAAAAAAATCCGCAACAGCAACCCGCTATTTTAAGGGCAAGAAAAAAGGTACAGGCATCACTTATCCAACATGGAATACAACCTTTAACAACCGAAGAAAAATTAACGCTAAAGCATGCTATTTATCAGCAGATAAATCAGCCTGTTAAATCATTTACACTGCTCAGGCAAAAAGGGATACAATTGCTAAAAGTGGCTGCCATTGTATCCGGCATGGTTATGATGACGGCGTACTTCTTAAACAAAAAACCAGCAATAGTAACAGCAGCAGCATTGCTCGTACAACGTACCGGTGTTAAAGAAATAAAAGAAATCCTGCTTGCAGACAGTTCGGTGGTGATCCTCAACGCCAACTCTTCCATCACTTACAATAGTAACATCGGCAACAATGAGAACCGTGAAATTACACTGGAAGGAAACGCCTTTTTTAAAATAAAGAAAAAAGCAGACCACCGTCCTTTTACAGTACACACCAACTCCATATCCATTGCTGTACTCGGCACTGAATTCAATGTAGATGCACGTAGCAAGGCGACAGCAATTGTATTAACAAACGGTAAAGTAAGAGTTAGTGCAGACAATAATAGTTCGACAGCCGTTTACATGAGCCCGGGCGAAAAAGTACAACTTGATACTTTGCACCATGCATTTATAAAATCAACAACCAATACACTAATGTATTCAGCGTGGACGGAAGGCAAATGGAATTTTTCTTCTACTTCATTGCTTGACATCACCAACCTTATTCATGAATATTATGGTGTTGAAACAGTGTTTTCAAAAGAAAAAATAAAGCGGTTAAAAATAAGTGCTGTCATCCCGGTTACTGATTTAGCCTCTTTTACAAACATCATTTCAAAAACTTTGAATCTTAAAATAAAAGAAGAACACAACCAGTTACACATTCAATTTTAACCACACTAAACTAACAGGTATGAAAAAAAAGTATGCTTTGAAATTGCTGCCCACCCTGGTGATAGCATTGTGTTTGATGGTGCTGCCAGCCAGCAATGTAATGGCACAGCGCATTGCATATGTTGCTCCTGAAGAACAGGCTGGCATTAGTGAAGGCTTTGCAGGTATTGACGGGAACACTATTTCGCTGGAAATTTTTATGCAGAAATTCCGTCGGGTGTACAATGTGTATTTTAGTTACGAAGCCGCCGCATTAAAAGAGGTGAAAGTTGCGGACAATGACATTGAAAAAAACAGGCCTAGGGACCCTGGCACTGTGTTAAAAAAAGTATTAACACCTGTCGGCTTAACCTTCGAAAAAGTAAGCAACGTTTACATAATAAAACAATCGGCAGCGATTAATTCCAATGTGGTGGCTGTAAAAAATACAACTCCTGTAACGGAAGAAATTACAGGAACTGTAAACGATAAAAATGGCCCCTTAGCCAATGTTACGGTTGCAGAAAAAGCTTCTGGTAATGCAACCACCACCAATGGTTCCGGTAGGTTTACTTTACAGGTTTCATCAAAAACGGCCACCCTTATTTTTAGTATGGTAGGGTATAAAACCAAAGAAGTAAAACTGGCGGGTGCATCAGAAATAACTGTGGTACTCGACGAGAATGTGGAAGATCTTTCCAGTGTTATAGTAACAGCATTAGGTATTACCAGGAATAAAAAGACACTTGGATATTCGGTAGGTGAAGTAAAAGCAGAAGACCTGGTAAAGGCCAGCAACATAAATTTACTGAAATCGCTGGATGGTAAAGTGAGCGGTGTAAACTTCACTAACCTCAGCAGTGATCCTACTTCTTCTGTATTGGTGAATATCCGCGGTACCACAGCGCTCCCTACATTGGGCGACAGAGATGTTTCCCTGAAAGGACAACCCTTATATGTAATTGATGGTATTCCCGTAGGTACGCAAACAGTTACCCAAAAAGACAATGTTGATTTTGGAAATATCCTTTCACAATTGAATCCGGAAGATATTGACAACATCACCATTTTGAAAGGCGGTAGTGCCGGAGCTTTATATGGTAAGGAAGGCGGTAACGGTGTGATCATGATCACCACCAAATCAGGAAAAGGAGGTAGAAAAGGTTTAGGCGTTTCTTATACAGTTTCCAATGTTTGGGACAAGGGGTATCAGTTTGTTCCCGTTCAAACGGGATATGGTCCGGGCCCAAGAGCTGATACATGGGCATTGGACGGTACTGATACCTGGGGGCCAAAACTGGATGGCACCACAACATCTGATTACTGGAATGTAAAAACACAGCAATGGGAAACCAAAGCAATGTTTTCAAGTGGTCAAAACCCCGTTGAATCTTATCTTGAAACAGGACATACCACTACAAATAATTTAAGTGTGCAGGGTAATTATGATAAAGGTTCTTTTCGTTTGTCTATGTCTAATATGGATAACAAAGGTGTAATGCCGAATACCAAAGTGGATCAGAAAACAATCTCCCTGAATTCAGAATACAAACTCACCAACAAAGTAAAAATTTCAGTAAGCGCCAGTTACATACACACCAATTCTCCCAACAAAGCAAGAATACAGGGACGAGGCGACGATGCTGTTTTAAACAACCTGTTATATGCATGGCCTACCAGCTTACAGCCACTCTCCGAAATGAAGAATTACTGGTTAACCGGGTTTGAAGGGATACGGCAGAACGGCGCTATCATGAATGACAACCGCCCTGATGCACCGGACCAGGCTGGAGTAAATCTAAGTAATCCTTACTGGTGGGCTTATGAAAATGTGCATCGTTTTCAGCGGGATAATTTCTTTGGTAAAATTCAGTTAGACTGGCAGCTTTCCAAAAACTTTTCTTTTTTAGTAAGAACGGGTATGGAAAACGTAAAGGAATATTATGAACAAAGAATGTCCTGGAGTGATCCTGATAACCAGGGAAGATTTGTAACAGGCAACAACAATACCTCGTTGATCAACTCTGATGCGATACTGACTTACAATAATAATTTTGGCAAGTTCTCACTGGGTGTGTCAGCAGGGGCCAATTATGCTTACTCTAACAATAACAACCTTGAGATGACAGCAGGCCGTCTGTCAGCACCTGAGTTATTTACTTTAACCAATGCTGCACCCGGACAATTGCAGGTTTCTTCTTCAGGATGGGGCACGGGCAAGAGTTACAGCCTATATGGTACTGCAACCATCGGCTACAACAACCAGCTTTTCCTGGATGTAACAGGCCGCAACGACTGGAATGGTGTTTTAGCAGAAGAAAAAATTGATTACTTCTACCCTTCCGCATCTTTAAGCTGGGTAGCATCTGAAACATTCAAACTTCCTAAATCAATCAATCTTTTAAAATTCCGTGTTGCCAAAGCAGATGTGGGTAACGGCCTGTTGCGCAGAAGAAGTATAGATACCTACAGCTTTGATGCCAGCGACTGGGGTGCTGCCAAAACAGTAAGCATCAATGCCAGCCTGGTTGATAAAGATATCAAGCCACAGCACTCCATTACTACAGAAGGTGGTTTCGATTTGGGGATGTTTAATAACCGTGCAAGACTTGGATTTACCTATTTTGTAAAAGATCAGAAAAACCAGATCGATAATATCCCTACTGTGCAGGGCACCGGCTATTCTGGTATATTGACCAACATTGGCGATGTACGGAATAAAGGATTTGAAATTGAATTGGGCGTAACACCCATTAAAACCAACAACTTTACCTGGGACCTTTCTGCCAGTGTTACAAAATACAAAGCCGTAATAACACACCTCTCTGATAAATTTGCGCCGAATGGGTATGTTTTTGCTGATTACGGAAGGAATGAAAAAGTAAAAATAGCGGTTGGTGAAGAGATTGGAAACATGTACGAAGCTGAACCTGTACTGAGGGTTAAGACAGGTAAATATGCAGAACAACCATTGCTGGATGGCTCTGGCGGTGAGTTTCAGAATTCAGGTGATGAAAGAGATCGTGGCAGGTTGGGAAATTTCAATCCTGATTTTATCCTCGGCATCAACACTACCTTCAGGTATAAAAGGTTTTCTTTAAACCTGGTGGGTAGTTTAAGACATGGTGGTAAATATGTTTCGGTAAATCAGAAATACATGGAGTCTGATGGTATGACGCAAACCACCGTAAGCTCTGGTCCAAACAATCCCTGGTGGAGTGGCGGAAGAGATGCTTCACAAGGTGGCCATGCATGGCCTGCACAGGGTGCAAGCCAGTATGAAGCCATCAATAACAACAATGATGGACAGGCTTCTTATACATTAAATGATGCCAGTTATGCCAAGGGCGTTTATCTTAATCCCAATTATACAGGCGATCCTGCAAATGCTACCGATGCTGATTATATCGTAAATGGTACTGATCCCAATAATACTTTTTACCAGATACCAACCAACAGTTATGGTGATGTGATCTGGAATTTTACCTCCACCCGTACTTACGACGCTACCAACTTTAAGATGAGAGAGATTTCAATAGCGTACACCTTACCCAATGAGTTGGTGAGCAGGTATAAAATACAGAATGTAACGTTCTCTTTAATTGGCAGAAATGTATTTCAATGGAACAAATCGGGCCGTCATGAAGATCCTGAATCTGCCTTCCAGGGTGTAGGAACTAACCAGGGTATTTTGCAGGCCACCTTGCCAAGTATACGCTCTTATGGTTTTAAATTGTCAGTTGGATTTTGATAAATTTCACTTTTAATAATAAAATATGAAATCGTTAATAAAAAAATTAAGTGTGCTGGTCCTGATATCCTGCTTTGCTGCTTCCTGCGGTAAAGATTCATTGAGGAGTTACGATGCCCAGCAACAGTTAAACGCGGTGGAAGATGTGAATGATCCATTCCTCTTGTCATCCATCATAAAACAAACTGCTTTGTTCTACTCCGTTAAAGGGTATGATGACAGCAGGCTGCCCGGTGCAGTACAATACATGGAAAGAAATTTCCAGGGTGGTGATAACTATTACCAGGGGTTTAAATATCCTACCGATGACCTGTATGCAGTCATGAATATTCTTAAGCTGATTGATGGCGCCTTAGGCCTGGCTGATAAAAAGGGATCAACTACCTACAAAGGGATTTTTAAAATATACAGGGCGTTGTTATTCTCTTTTATGACTGACTATTATGGCGATATTTATTATTCAGAAGCCCTTAAAGGAAGGGAAGGAATATTGTATCCGAAGTACGATAAGCAGGCAGATATTTATACCGGGTTGCTGGCTGAATTGGAGGAAGCTAATAAGCTTATCAAACAGGGAACTGAATCCCTGTCTCCCACCTACGACCTGATGTATGGCGGCGATAAAGTAAAGTGGCAGAAATTTGCCAATTCATTAAAACTCCGTTTATTGATGAGGGCTTCAAAAAAAATAGCCGATGCAGGGACGCAGATAAGTGCCATTGTTAAAGATCCTTCAGGCCATCCCATCTTTATGGACAATGGTGACAATGCGGCTATTTCGTATGTAGGTACTACAAGAGAAAACTCATGGGGTGGAGGAAGATTGAATTGGGATTACTCAGAGTTTGACAGAAGAAGGCCCGCTAAAACACTGGCGGATAAATTGTATAGTTTAAATGATCCACGGCTTCATGTATGGCTGGCACCCGCTGAAAAGCCATGGACAAGTAACCCCGCTCTTAATGGAGTTACGATTTCAACCACTGATGCTAATGGATTCACAGATGAATCTACCTGGGAGTATCTTAACAGAAGTAATCCTGATATAGCAGCCCAATCTGCCAACATCCTGGATTCAAATAAATTATATGCAGGTTTTATTGCCGGTATGTACGGAGATTTTTTAAATGGCAACGGCCATTATGATGTGCCGGCCGGGGGTATTTTCGGCAACTTTAAAGTATCCAGGTTTTCACAATTGTTCAGACAGAATTCACATGATTTGCTGAAGGCCACAATTATGAACAGCGATGAGGTACAGTTCATTCTTGCAGAGGCGGCGGTGAAAGGATATATTACCGGCGATGCAGCTACATATTATCGTGAAGGCATTTCTTTAAGCATGGAACGCTGGGGTGTAGATGGAAGTGACATTACAACTTACCTGGCACAGCCTGCTATTACTTTGCCTGGCAATCATGATGGAAACCTTGTAAAAATAGCAGATCAAAAATGGCTGGCGTTGTTTACCGTAGCTACAGAAACTTACCTGGATATTCGCAGAACACAACTGCCCAATATATTCAGTAACGGTTTATTGACCACCTATCCATTCCCGTTGCGTTTTATTTATCCGGGGGCGGAACTTGGACAAAACGTGGATGCTTATAATGCCGGTGTATCTACTTTATCACCTGCAGTAGATAACCAGTTTTCAAAGATGTGGTTACTGCAATAATATAAACTGCTGTTAGTAGATAAATAAGAAAAACTAAAACTTGCCGGCTGATACCCGATGCCTGGCAATCTCTATTTTTTATTGAATAGAGGCATTGCTTTAAGGCACCAACAATGACATCATTCACAGTTTAATAAAAACTTATAAAAGGTATGAGCAAATTTTTTTTATCTGTTTTCGCCGTTGTTGGTGTCCCCGCCAACCACAAGATGGGCGACGAAAAAAATATTTTCAGAACGTGCTGCTGCTTTGTGGTTGGTGTCCTCACCAAACACAAAGCGGCTAATGAAAAATCTGTTTTTAGAACATGCTTTACTTTCTTACTCATTTTGTTGTCAATAGTTCAATGTTTCGCCAATGAAGCACCCGACAAACCATTTAAACAACCCGTATCCGTAAAATATAGTATTCCCGAATCTCTAAAGAATGCCATCCTTAAAAAAGTAGTCACTGATTACAACGACAATGTGTACGTGCTCACCAATAATGGCGTGTACAAAGTAAATGAAAAAGCCCTGGTGAAAGATTTGCGCTACACGCCACTGGCACAAAAAATTCCTGCAGACATTACAGTGCAGGAAGGCAGCGGTCATCTATTTTATTTGTACGAAGATAAATGGCACACCAATGGTTATGCCGGTGCTCCGTATAAAGTGTTACCGAAAGGAAAGTACAACCAGTTTGCGGTGGCAGCAGATGGAAGCGTATTGTTGGTTGGTGCAAATGCAGTATCGCTTTGCAACAATTACAAATTAATAGACATTACAAAACCCGCCGATAAAATACTAAATGTGCTTGTGAGCAATGGTATTTTTTATGCCCTGAGTACAGTTGCTGTTTATCAATTATCGAGCGATCATTTTATAACATTGCATAAGAGCAAAGGCTTGCAGGCAATGGCTTTCAGAGGCGATGAAATCATATTGGGTACTGCACAAGGTTATTATGGCATCAATAAGTTTAGCGGCGATTCCAGCTTTGCTTTACAAACAAAATTGCCCGTTGAAAATGTTAGCTGCCTGCAGGTGATTGATAATAAAGTATGGGCAGGTTCGGCCATAGGTGCCTTTATGAAAGAGCCTTCGGGCAGTTACAGCTACTACGCCTCCAGAAGATGGTTGAATGAAGATGTAGTGACGGATATTGCTGCCGACAGTAAAGGCAATGCGTATGTATTAACGCCAACAGGGTTGAATAAAATTGAATTTATCAACGAGACCTTACTCGACAAGGCAATTTATTTCCAGGACAATATCAGGCAACGCCATATCCGGTACGGCTTCATTTCGAATGTTACCTTACTCTCACCCGGCGATCTCAGCACCGCCCAAATGACGGATACGGACAATGATGGTTTATGGTCTGCCTTTTACCTCGGTAGCCAGGCATTCCGTTATTCGGTAACAAAAGATAAAAATGCCAAGCGCTATGCCTGGGAAGCCTTCGAAGCATTTGAAAGGATCATAACTGTGAATCCATTAAAAAATTTTCCGGCCAGAACTTTTGAACGCAAGGGCTATAAAGTTTCTGATCCGCAGGCATGGCATGATTCGCAGGATCCGGAATGGGAATGGAAAGGTACTACCAGCAGTGACGAATTTGTTGGCTATATTTTTATTGCATCGGTGTTGAATGAAATGGTGGTAGAAACAGAAAGCGAACATAAAAGAGTAGCCGATTTTATAGACAAGATTCTCACCCACATCATTGACAACAATTATTATTTTATTGATGCCAATGGCAAACCAACTTTATGGGGCCGTTGGAATCCGGAGTACATTAATTCATTCCCTGAATCCGTTGAAGACAGGAAATTGGGCAGTGCCCATATACTGGCTGGTCTGCAATTGGGCTATGCATTAACCGGGAAAGAAAAATATAAAACCGAAGCCTACAAACTGATCAATGAATTTGGGTATGTAAAAAATATGCTGGTGAGTTACACTAAGATAAAAGAAACACCGGGTACCATCCGCATGGGCATCGATTTGGGCGTTGGAGGCTGGAACCACTCCGATGATGAGATGGCATTTTTAACCTACTGGCCTTTGTACCGGTATGCCTTTACACCTGAATTACAGGAGCAATACAAATGGGTCATTAACGACCACTGGCAGATTGAAAAGCCGGAAAGAAATGCCTTGTGGAACCTTATCACTTATGCCACCGCAGGCACGATTGATGAACCATCGGTGTTCTGGCATTTAAAAGAATTTCCCATAGACCTGGTACGCTGGAATGTAAAAAATTCACAGCGAAAAGATATTATACTGCTGCCGGAAAATTTCAGGAAACAAACAACAGAAGTATTGCTGCCCGCCGGTGAAATGCCGATGCACCGCCATAACGCCAACGCCTTTGAGCTGGATGATGGAGAGAATGGTTTAACAGAACTTGCCGGTGATGAATACCTGCTACCCTATTGGATGGGCCGGTATTTAAAAGTGATTGAATAGCCAAAGGAAGTGATGAGTTATGAGATATGAGTTATGAATGAGTGGTGAGTAAATGCAGGCCGTATCTTAAAATATTCGCCATTAAAAATTGATTGTTGACCTAATAATAACTAAAACAAACATTCATGCAGCCACAGCCTGTCAGTGTTTTATCTCCTGTCTTAGTAACACGTATCGAAGCACTGGATATTTTCAGGGGCATCACTATGGCAGGTATGATTCTGGTAAATGACCCCGGCATTGCGGCACATGTATATGCGCCGTTGGATCATGCCCTATGGAATGGCATTACACCAACAGATTTTATTTTTCCTTCTTTTATTTTTATCGTCGGCGTTTCTGTGGTCCTATCTCTGTCTGGCCAGTTACAGAAAGGTGCAGCAAAAAAAATAATCATCGGTAAAATATGCAAGCGGGCAGCCACCCTGTATTTAATAGGTGTGTTGCTTAGCATCCTGCCAACATTCAATCTTGCGTTGCTGCGTTATACCGGTGTGTTACAACGCATTTCCCTCGTGTTCTTTTGTTGTTCTTTGTTGTATCTTTTTACCAGTCGCACTTTTCAGATAAGGCTGGCAATATTTATTTTGATTGCCTACTTTTTACTGATGACAATGGTACCCGTTCCGGGTTATGGATATGCAATACTGGAGCCCGGTAAAAACATGGCAGCCTGGGTTGACAGCTTTTTACTGCCGGGCAAAATGTACCAGGGTACCTGGGATCCGGAAGGTGTATTGAGCAGTTTTACCGCAGTAGTTACCGGCCTCACCGGTATGCTGACAGGCCATTTATTATTGAGCAATAAAACAACAGAGCGTAAGATTATCTGGTTGTTTTTTGCTGGCTTTATTTCGTTTGCCATTGCCAATGGATGGCACTGGTTTTTCCCGATCAATAAAAACTTATGGACCAGTTCTTTTGTTTTATACATGGCCGGTCTGGACTTCATGATACTGGCAAGCCTGTATTTTTTGGTGGATGTACTGGCTGTTAAAAAATGGGCAACATTTGCAAAGGTCTTTGGTTCCAACGCCATTGCCGCTTACCTGGTATCTGAATTTATTTATGACATTGTTTATTTCAAAGTTGGCGGTGTACATGGAACAAGTTTAAATGATATAATCATCAGGGCAGTGATCCCATCAGGGCTATCGCTTGAAATGATCTCATTGATATGGGCATTGCTTTATTGTGTATTGTGTTTTATACCGGTGTATATTCTATATAAAAAGAAAATATTTTTAAAGATTTAGTTCTGTTGGAGAAGTGGCTTTGTAGAATAGCAATATTGTAATTGCAAACCGCAGGTATACCCCGGATTATTAAAACGATTATAACAAGGGGATGCTCCTATGGGGCAAGCGTCATTTGTTATTACTATACTACAAAGCACAGGCACCTACGGAGCCATAAATAAAGTAAACAGAAAGTTTTTTAATGCAGATGATGTATGCTTCATTTTTTTGCTATAAGTAAACTAAAAATTGCTAAAACATTAGCTCCGTAGGAGCAGCCGCTTTGTAGAGCTTTGTAGAAAATATCAATGTTGTATTTGAATGCCGTAGGTATGCCCCAATTGTTGAAGTGTTGTAACAAAAGGTTAATCCTATGAAGCGTAATATGCTTTCTTCGATTGCTCAATAGAATTTC
Source organism: Ferruginibacter sp. (assembly GCA_014377385.1). Classification (GTDB taxonomy): domain Bacteria; phylum Bacteroidota; class Bacteroidia; order Chitinophagales; family Chitinophagaceae; genus Ferruginibacter. Next base: position 15,743 of record JACMPR010000103.1, read on the forward strand.
ATTGTACAAGAGTGCGATCCGCCGCGGCGGACAAGCTGCCAATGAAGTTTAATAGATGCAATCTGCCCGGTTAAAAAAAAATCAAACGGATGAATAAACAAACTATCATACAATGTAACTGGCTATTCTTTATTGGCCTGCTTTGCTCAGTAAGTGCAAAGGCACAGCAAACTACTTTTA
>JACMPR010000014.1 GCA_014377385.1 Ferruginibacter sp.
ATTGAGGACTTAACCCAAGATTAAGCGCCGCATTTCCGGCAAGAGCTACAATTGTAGCGGAAGGTGCAACCACTGCGCCTTCGGCAGTGCAGGATGATGTAATTGTAATATTACCGTTGTTAATATCGAAGAAAATATTCCCGATCGATTTTACCATAATTCGTCCTTTCGTAGTGGTTTGTGCAGGTATCACAATGTTTTCTGTACCATCATTTGCTGTAGTTGCCAGAAGTGTATAAGGAAATGTAAGACCGCCGTCTGTGGATAACAATATGGATACATTCGCTGTGTTAAATGGCGCCACATTCGTACCGGCAACTGCCCAGGTAATGGTGGCCGTACTGCTTCCAGTTGCTACCCACGAGGTTGCAGTGGGCTGAGACGTAACATTGAAAGGGGTGGCACCTGCCGTTGTTACTTTCATTTCGTCGTAGCAAACACCACCGCCACCTGCACGGTTGTCCCTAGCCGTTAGGCGAAAATTAATATCCCGTATATAGCTGGGTAACAGCTCCCCAATCGTATTTGTGCCGCTTGCGATGTCTGCCAACCTTGGAAAGGTTCTTGAAGGCGAAAATATTGGAACGAAAGACCTGAACAGCGGTGCGACACCTGTTGGGGCATTCCAGTTTCCAAAAGTGCCACCAACATCTATTTGCTCCCAGCTATAGGTGATCAGGTCGCCATTTACATCACTTGCTGAACCTGTAAGTTTAAAGGGAGTTGATACTGGAATGGTGTAATCTGCCCCCGCATTTACTGACGGTGGCGTATTGCCGGTTGCAGTTGCTACACCGCATGTTAACCCGCCATTAATTCTCGAAAATTTCCCTAATTCATTAAAGCTAATTGCGTGAAACTGGGGATCACTGTGTGGTTGAACATCATTTGTGGTACAGATACCCGCATAAGCCATAATTGTTGTGCCACTGCCGGGTTCAGCGTTGGCTGTATTGGCACCATTGCCACCGCAGTTACCGGTAGCCGCATTAAAAGTGTGCTGGCCGCCGAACTGATGCCCCATTTCATGCGCTACGAAATCGATGTCATAGGCATCGCCTACCGGTACGGGCGAGCCGGTGATACCCCTTGCCTTCTGTGTATTATTGCAAACTACACCCAATCCCGCCAAACCGCCACCGCCGGTACTAAAGGTATGCCCGATATCATAATTTGCCGCACCAATCCGGTTGTTGATCTGTGTTTGGCTTTCCGTAATTAAAGTAGTGGCATTGTTGTTACCCGTAAACGGATCTGTAGCGGCGTTCAAAAATTCGATTAAATTATTGCTTGCAATCAAGACAAGCCTGATGGCTACTTCATTCTCATATACACCGTTCACCCTGTTTACGCTGGTTACGATTGCAGAGTGCAGCAACGCGGCTGTGGTTCCACCAACTGCAACGGCATATTCCCCCGTGCAGGCAACTGCAAGCCGGTAAGTACGCAAGCTGGCGCCGAGACAAGGGCCACCAACAGGAACAGAATTTTCAATGGAACTGCCATCTCCCCTTCCGTTTTCGGGAAGCAATACACCGATTTCATTTAAAACTCTTGGTTTTAAATCTTTCTTAAAGTAAGATATATAGCTGGTCTTTGTTCCCTGTGCGTAAGGATCAATCCACGCAGAACCCGAAACAGGAGAAAGAATCATTGCATGAAAACCAAAAGCCGTCCAGTCAATTTTTATGGTTGCGGTACGATCCTCGATTCCCTGGCCGCTGTAGGTTCTGATATCCGGGAATTTATCCTGCAACCCTGCTTCCATCATACTGTAAGCAACTATATTGAAATGGTTGATACTTCCATCGGGCATAGGTATGGCCAGTATCGTTGGGGTTAGGCGACTGGCAGAAGAATATTCTGCCGGCGCCGAACGAAGTATTGCCAACAGTTGCAGGGTATCCAACGACAACGTTTCATAACGATCGGGAATGATGGTCCTCTTTTGATTGGCCGCTCTCGCTACCGACTCTGGGATTGACTTCCAGAGATTTTGCTGCGCCTCAAGCTTCACGGAAACAAATAAGAAGAGAATGAAGAAGATTAGTTTGGTAGAATTTTGCATGTAAAATAATTAAGTGTTGAAGTTCCTTAAAAATTAGCAGATAAGCAAAATATCAGAAATAAAAAGGGCAAGGCTTGGTTAAAAAAGGAATAATTGAAAACTTCTCGACTTTCAGTTACGCGAGCGAAACCAACAGTGTAAATTACAGTGCTGTACCGATGTGAAAATCTAAAAGCGGAGGGGGTCTTTTCACTATAAGCTGACATCAAATTACGGTACGTAGATACTGTCTCATTTTTTATAAGCCCTTCGTTTTTTAAGGAATCGACACCTCCCTCTATGAACTTTTGAACGGAAAAAATACCTCCAAATTTTTTTTTTCTTCTGGGAAGCTGGGATTCTACTTCTGCTTCAACATCGCAATAAATTGAATCAAGAGAAAATTTACGGAACGATTTAAAATTCTTTTTTTTAACTGCCGTCATTACTCCTTCCCAGGTTTTGGATAATAAAACGGAATCTGACGGGGAAATGATTTCAGGCAGTCCAAGTTCAGCCATTTGTGTATTGATAATTTCTATATCATAAGCATCACCATTCCCAAATAATCCTCTTGCTGTAAGTACGCCGTCTTTTGTTTTTTTAAATAATTCGTCAATATAATTTCCGTAAACAGCAACCGCCTTATCTCCCACGGTTTTAAAATAGGGCTCTGGATATCGGATCGTATAAACGTGACCTTCTTCATCTTTTATTTTTGCGGAATAGGACACCTTCCCGATGAAGGAAATTTTTTCCGGCGTTATTGTAAGTATGTGTCATTAAAAGGAGATGCCCACCTTCCATCGATTGTAGCATATACATCGTTGTACAGATATTTTTCATGGTAAAATTTTTATTATGTTGAGAAACAAAGAGCAAAGAATTGATATAATTTGAAAATCCAGGCCATCCATAATGATCATAGGCTAAAAATTCGATTGTAGGATTCGGATAATCTCCATACACCCCTTGCAATATTCTATATTTACTTTAAAGCCTCGATCTACGGCGTTTTCACTCATTGCAAACTCTTCTACCGTTATTTTCTCTCCTACAAAAACAAAAAAAGTATTCTTTTTTTCGTTTTCAGTTGTACTGTCTTATAAAAAACAACGGGGTATTCATGGGTTTGCATCCCGCAATTACCAAAAGCAAAACCGGTATTCCTGTTTTGATGAGTGCGGTCATAATAATATTTTATGGGTAATTTAATTTTTTTCCGAAAAATAAAAAATGAAAATTTTCTCATCGCCTGGTATTCTCCACTGCTTTTATGACTTCGGCTTGTAATTATCTATTTTACAGTTATGGATGCCCTCCGTTTACAAAAATGTGTACGCCTGACTGGAAGATTAAAATGTTTCTATCCAAGATACACCCTTGATTGAATAATTATTCCATCCTCAATCTCCAGTACTTCCGCAACCAAAATGGCTTCTTCCCCCGTAACCAGTCGTAAATATTCCATCATCAATTGCTCCTCATCTACGATCATGTTTTTTAGTTGATAGTGCAATTGCGGCAACCGTTGAAAAGCGTCTGCCCACCAAAGCCTCAACGAAGATTTTCCCCGCAAAAAACCGTTTGTTTCCGGTTGGCGAATCTTTAATTTGGGACTGTAATGAATGGCATCTTCGTGGTACAATGCCAGTAATTTTTCCAGGTCATGCGCATTAAATGCGTCTATCCATGTTAAAGCTACCTGTTTGTTCAACGCCGTTATATCCATATCCGTTATTTTACTTAGAAGTTGTTAGGAAAAACTCAATATTACCATATTAGGTGTTATCTAATCATCTCGCTGGTTTCATCCTTGAAAAAGGAAAGCCATTGCATCCCTTTCGCGGGTTACTGTGATCAGCAGATGCGGCATTTTCTGCATCAGCCTCAGCACTTGCCTTATATTCAGTATAACAAAAACCCCATGTCCACGGTTTCATTTCTATAAACTGCATGTAGTCGATGCGGGTGTACATGCCCGCTTCAGTGGGATTATCGACATCATTCCTTGCGATGCAATACTGTTCTTTTTTATTCCATTTAAGAATATGGTATTTTATAACCGGCCCTTGCGTCCACAGCGTATCATTGATGCTATAAGTTATACCGTAATCATCGGTAAAGTCACCAAGCATGTACGTAGTGGTGTCAGACATGCAGGAAAATTCAACATTAAAACGGTTGTTGTAAATCCATTTTATAGGAATATGTAAGTGGAATAACAAAGGAAGTAATAGAAATGTCTTCATCAGTAATTTTAACGGCTTTTTACGGTAAAGATGATTTTCAAATACCGGTATCAGCAAGTTAAAATAAGTTTTTAAACCTTAAAACGCAATCAAAGGATAAGATTTACCTTGAGATGAACAAAAAAAAGGGACCAGGATAAAAATCCAGTCCCGTTTTAAATCCAATATCCTTGAAAAACCGAGTCGTTTAAAACCATAATCATGCCAGACGATTTTTTTGTGCTTATTTTATCGCATAATTCAGGTACCCCGTCCTAAATGCATGTATCTCCACAACAATAATAGCAAGATCCACGATTTTCAACCTAAGGTTGAAAACAAAATCATCGCTGGTTTACAAGGCTGGCATCAGTTCAGTCAATCCATTTAAGGCCTAAGGGATTTCCGACAGTAATGCGGCTATCGGTGTATGTGAGTTTCCCCGTTTTTTTATCTCTTTTAAAAGCGACGATCTCACCACTATCCTGGTTGGCAATCGATAAGAAATTGCCAGATGGATCGATTGAAAGATTTTGTGGTGTAAGACCCTGTTTAAACTGGCAATTTACGAATGCAAGAGAACCGTTCGCTTCATTAAAAAACATAGTAATAGAGGTGGAGGTACCGCGGTTCGTGGCATATAAAAAAAGCCCATCAGGAGATACATGTATATCTCCAGATTTGATCTTTCCCATGAAGGTGTCGGGTAATGCATTGATGGTTTGCTCCTGGTTAAAACAGCATTCTCTCAATCGAAAACAGCTATGCAGCCGGCCATTTCTTCTTTTAGATAAACTTTTTTACCATCTGGGTCAAATTCAAAACGTCTGTAAATTTTTGTTGGATTTCCTGAAGGTTTAAACTTTCGGGAGTTCGCATCAAACCAGTAGGACATAATTTCAACTGTGCCCGGATCTGCCAGCAGCAAA
>JACMPR010000015.1 GCA_014377385.1 Ferruginibacter sp.
TCTGTCGCCTTTAACCACTCGGCCATCTGCCCAAAACAATGATCTGACGGTTTCCTCCTGATCAGTAGAAATTATTATCATTGGCCAGAAAAATACTGCCAGCCTAATTGAGCCGAAAACTGGAGTCGAACCAGCGACCTACTGATTACAAATCAGTTGCTCTACCAACTGAGCTATTTCGGCAATTTTGACGTTTAAAGGTTAGAAAACATTTGATGGCTTACAGGTTGTTTTAACCCTTAGTCCCCTAAACCCTTAACCCCTTAAACTTTTTGTAAAGAACTTTCCTTAAAAAATAGCCACAACAATGCCCCTATTTTTTGGGAAGGCAAAGGTAAGAGAAAATGCTTAATACAAAAACTTTGTAAAAGATTTTTTTAAAGGTTTTTAAAATTAGCCTCGTTTGATTTTCAATTCGACAGAAACAGGAACTGCATAACAGCTGTTGGCGCAATGTTCAAGCAAATCTTGCGATTGTGGGAGCGTTTGAGGCGGCAGCTAAAAACATGCATAAAAAAAAGTCTCCCGGAAACAGGAGACTGTAATATTTAAAAAATATTTTTTATGCTGCCAATCTTTCCTTTTTCTTTTTGATTTGTGTTATTACCGCATCCATGGCACCATCAAAACTTTCTTCGAAAGATTTGGAAGATTGTTTTACAAAGAATTCGTGCCTTGGTATCATCACTTTTATTTCCACAACTTTGTCTTTTATCGTGTGAACGATGTTGTCTAATTTTAAATATATATACACTTTCGTAATTCGCTCGTGAAACTGGGAAAGTTTTGATATCTTTTTTTGAATGAGTTCCAACAATTTTGAATCTGCGTCAAAATGCACGGTCTGAATGTTTACGTTCATAACATCTGATTTTAATAATGAAAGAATAAAATTAATAGGTAGCAATTACTGCATAGGCATTAAGTTGAAGCCACTCCTGAATTTTAGTTGTATTCAAGTTACCGCATTAAACGAAGTTTTCAAAATAAAATTTTACGCCCCATCCTGTTTTATTTTCAAGTGCATTATTATGCTTTTGGATGCGCTTTTTTATGTACGTCCTTTAACTTTTCGATGCTGTTGTGGGTGTAAATCTGGGTAGCGGCAAGGCTGCTATGCCCGAGTAATTCCTTTACTGCATTGAGGTCTGCCCCATTGTTCATCAAATGGGTTGCAAAGGTATGGCGCAGGATATGCGGGCTTCTCTTGTCGATCGTTGTTACCAGGCTCAGGTACTTTTTTACAAAACTGTAAACATATTTCGGATCCAGCTTTCTCCCCTGCTCATTTACTAATAAGCAGGATTGATCGGCGTCGGGAATGGTAAGCTGTTTTTGGGAAATATACTGTTTCAAAGCGGCTATCATCTCTTTACTAACGGGGATGATCCTTTCTTTGCTGCCTTTACCCAATACCTTTAAAGCAACATTGAATGTATCCACCTGGGTTTCTTTTAGATTGATGAGCTCCGCCTTTCTCATACCCGTATTATACAATAATTGGATCACTATTCTTTCGGTAAAACCATTCCAGTCAGCAGGGAACTCCACATGATCAAAAAGTGTTTCCATGTCTTTTTTCTCTACATATTGGGGCAGGCGTTTGCCAATTTTTGGTGAAATGACCGTTGCCATGGGGCTTACCAAAATAATACCCTGCTTCAGCTGCTGTTTGAAAAAAGACCTTAAAGTTGATACCTTCCTGCTGATTGTCTTCGAACTTATTCCCTTTGCTTTAGTGTCGGCGAGCCAACTTCTTACAAAAGCGGGCTTCACATTTTCGGGAGAAGTTTCCTGGTACTGTACTTCCAGGTAATCAAAAAAAGCCAGCAGGTCAGTTTGGTAAGATACGATGGTATGACGGGAGTAGCGTTTCTGGTACTTCAGGTAATCAAGAAAAGATTGGATATGTTCCTGGGCAGTTGCGGGCATAAAAAAAACTGATAACCAAAGTTAGTAATAACCAGTTACCAGTTTTAATATATTTACCTGCTCAAAAAATAACTTTACTTGTCCAGCTGACCAGTGTTCAGTTGTTGCTTATAAACAGCTTTCAACACTTCCATTCTACGCCGGATTGAAGGCTTAATAAAAGCCTGTCTTTCTCTCAACTGTAGCAAAACCCGGCTCTTTTCAAACTTCTTTTTGTACTTCTTAAGTGCCTTGTCGATGTTTTCGCAATCTTTTGAATCAATAATTAACATGTAGATACCTCCTTTAGGTGAATAAATTATGCCCATAATTAGGGCAGGGCGGCAAAGATAACAGATTTATTGAAATTAAAAAATATCCTCTAAGAAATTGGCAATGATCGAATGATTTTTATTTTAATAACTCAATTTGAAGTAATCACTGACTCCATAGGCAAAAACAATCACAATTTGCAATCAGCTGCTAAAATCCGAAATTTGAAGAATGTTTACAGGTATAATAGAACAACAAGGGGCAGTAGAAAAGATCACAGAATACGGCAGCAACCGCACTTTCTGGATTGTTTCTCCCCTTGCCTCGTCGTTAAAGATCGATCAAAGCGTTAGCCACAACGGCGTTTGCCTTACTGTGGAAGAAATCGAAGACAGTCAATACCGCGTTACTGCCATTGATGAAACTCTTCAAAAGACCAATCTTGGAAAATGGCAGACCGGCACCGTGGTGAACCTCGAAAGATGTATGATGATGAATGGCAGGATCGACGGCCATATCGTTCAGGGGCATGTGGATGCTGTGGCATTGTGCACCAGCCTGACCGAAAAACAGGGCAGTTGGGAATACCGTTTTAGCATGGATGAAAGATTTGCAGGGATGATTATTGAGAAAGGATCCATCACTGTCAATGGCATTAGCCTTACCATTTTTAATGTTGCTACAGATGCTTTTACTGTAGCAATCATTCCCTATACTTTCGAACACACCAACATGAAATTTCTAAAGGAAGGCGATGAAGTGAATATTGAATTTGATATGATTGGAAAGTATGTAAACAGGATCTTTCAATTGCGTTCCTGAAACAACATAGCTTTGATCTCATGAATTTTTAGTCAAGCAAGGAATAAATGTGATTCTAGCGTATCTCTTTTGAAAGAACTTCATTGCGGTACAAAATTATTCCAGGTTAGATATGCAGCACTGCGGACTTCTTTCGAATTACTTAAAACTAACAACGAACCCAACCCATTTTAATTGATGTTGAAAAAATACTTTGTAAATCCTTTCACTGTTTTTTTTTCAGCAGCGGTAGCTTTTTTTTGGCCCCTTAGCTTCTTTCTCTTCAGCGTGAAGAATGATGCACTGACTTATTATTACCCGGTACGCACTTTAATCAGTGATGCACTGCACAATGGCGAACTTCCACTCTGGACGCCTTATATTAATATGGGATACCCATTGCATGCAGATATGCAGAGTGCCGCATGGAATCCGGTAATATGGCTTTGGAGCCTGATCAGTAATTACAGCCTGGGCGCCTTTCATTATGAATTGATTTTTTACCTCTGCTTTGCCGGTATCGGTTTTTATCATCTCTGCAGGAATATGGGGTGCAGTAAAAATGCCGCTTACACTATCGGTTTCGCATACATGTTTAGTGGATTTATGGTTGACAGTGTGCAGTTTTTCAATTGCATCAGCGCTGCCTGTTATCTTCCCTGGATAATAGTTAGCTTTCGTAAAATGATGACAGAACAGGAACGCACAAGTGCTGCAGGGATGGCGTTTTTTCTGTTCTTACTTTTCACCGGTGGCTATCCTTCCTTATTTATCATTACGGTATATGTACTGGCAGCCTATTTTTTATTTTTCTTTTTTTCAACTTCAAATAAAATCAACTTTTTAAAAAGAACTATTCCACAATTGCTTTTAGCAAGCATTTTATTCCTGTTGCTAAGCCTTCCTGCCATCATCTCTTTTACACAGCATTTGCCTATGATAAACAGGGGTAAAAGCCAGCCCCTTTCTTTCATACTTGAAAATTCAATGAATCCTGCCAACTGCCTGTCCTTGTTAATGCCTTTTGCGACAACTGCACAGGATCACTGGCTGAACTCACAGATCATTATGAGAAACATGTATGTTGGAATAATTCCCTTACTTTTTTTCATGTATGCTTTTACAAGGATTAACCTCAGGAAAAACAAAGAACTAATCTTTTTTGCCATCATGACATTGCTACTGATCGGGATGGCATTTGGAAAGTTTTTTTTTCTACGGGAGATTGCCTACCAATTTCTTCCATTGATGGATAGTTTCCGGCATCCGGCATTGTTTCGATTATTCAGTATTTTCTTCCTGCTGCTCATATCTGCTGCTGCACTTAAAGAATGGGAATTAAAAAAAGTTGATGATGTCTCATTTCTTCGAAAAGCAATCATTGCTCTATTGCTCCTGGGGATAGCCAGTTTTTTTACGCTATTTGTCTTGAACTATAGCACAAATAACCTGAATTTTCTAAACCTGAAGAAGGTAAAGAATTTATTTCCACTGCTTGATTTCAAACAACGGTTTTTAATAGAAACTCCTTTATTGATACTCACATTATTATTAAGCTGGTTTGCCATAGTTAAGAAAAAAAACATCCGGTTGATTTTAATTTTTACCATGCTTGATCTTTTTTTTGCCACGCAGCTAAACTTGCCCGTTACCGTGATAGGCGCAAAAAAATTCACGGAAGTTGAGCAGCTGATAAACAGGAACCCGGAAAAATTTCCTGTTCCGGACAATAGTTCAATTGAGATAAACTCAGCCAATAGTTCAGGTGAGAACTTTATAACGGGCAGTTCGCTTCCATTTACAAAAAAAATCGGCAGGAACGACTATTACATCAGCCCGGGAAATCTTTCTACACAGGATCAATTTTATGAATCCGCGGCAAGGGATAGTGTGTTTAAAAAAAACCTTGTATATTTTTCGCCGGGAGTAAGCCCTGACAGCAGCCAACAAATCAGCATACCTGGTATTTCTGCAAATAGCATGACAGTTACCATCGGACCTGGAAAAGGCCGGATGCTGGTCTACCTGCAAAATAAGTATCCAGGTTGGAAAGCTTTTGTAGATGGAAATGAAGTCGCGATTTCACCCGTGCACGTAACTTTTATGAGTATCCGGGTAACTCCCGGCCCACACAAAGTTTATTTTAAATATCAACCTATTGCCGTTGTCATTGCATGGTGTATATCGACCACAACGCTTGTCATTTTACTTCTGTGGTTCACTATTATTTTTTTTCAGAAAAGAAATAAGCGAAACCCCGAAAGGAAAACGTAACTGTTTTGTCATTAATAATTCCAGGCTAAATATTTTTTTTAAAAGCAGGTTTACAATCCGGGGCATTTTAAAATAAGTGAAATCTGATTGCTGCAGATCATTGTTTCCCCTCACGATATTTGATAACTTTCTTGCAGCCCAAATGGGTATAAAGAGAATGCTGTTAAAATAGCGGGTATCTATTGCTGTGAGGTGAGTAATATTTGATGACAGCGTTTTCCATCCCTGTTTATTGTACCTCCTGAAATGCCCGTTCACCAAATCGTGCCTGCTCCACAGCGATTTGCATGCCGGAACAGTTAGACACAAAACAGCATCATTTTTACAAACCCTTGTCATTTCTTTCAGTGCCTGCTCATCATTTTCCACATGCTCAATCACATCAAACGCACATACAAGATCAAAGCTATTGTCTGCAAATGGCAAATTGATAACAGAAGCCTCCGTTACCGCCACATTTGTATCCTTTAAAAATGCTATGAACAGAGGCTCTGTTTCAACCGAAACTACTTTACCGAAAACAGAAAGCCATTCACTTGATGCACCAGCAGCTGCCCCAATATTTAATATGGAAAGGTTTTCCCGGGCTTTCCGCGGCAAATGCTCCTTTAAAAATTGCAGAATAATTTTTTGTCTTATCAAAAACCACCAGTGCGTTCGCTCCAGCCGGGCATATTGCTGCACATATTCTTTAGTCATCTGATGGCTTTCCGTTGGTGATGGTTGCTTTAACGATATACAGTGGCCGCTTTTTTACCTGGAAGAAAATGCGGAGAATATATTCACCAATAATTCCCAGGGAAAGCAATTGTACACCGCTAAATAATACAATGGCGAATATAAGCGCCGTAAAGCCTTCAGGCACCGTGTTAAAAATAATTTTTTTATACAATGTAACCACCAGGTATACAAGTGAAACCAGGATGCTGCTGAGGCCGATAATACCAATAAACCTTATAGGAAATTCACTGAAGTTAAATATGCCGTTAAATGCAAGTTTAAAAAGAGATCGTATGGAATATTTTGTTTTACCTCCAGAGCGCCTGTCCCTGTCATATTCCAGGCCTGTTTGTTTAAACCCTACCCAGCTTCTTAGTCCACGGAGGTACCGGCTTTCTTCAGGTAATTTATTTAACTGCACGACCACCCGCCTGCTGATGAGTGAAAAATCACCGGCATCCAATGGCATTTTTATATTTGAAAATTTTTTTAAAAGCCGATAGTATAATTTGTAACACATTTTTTTAAAAAAACCTTCTTTTCTTTTCCTGCGGATTCCATACACCACATCGTACCCGTCATTCATTTTTTCTACAAATTGCTGCAGTAGCTCGGGAGGATCCTGCAGATCGCCATCAATGATAAATACGGCATCACTGGATTCGCTGATATGAGATAGGCCGGCTGTGAGTGCCATGGCGTGACCAAAATTCCTGGATAGAAAAATGGCAGAATATCTTTCTTTCCCGGTGATTGCCTGCTCAACAAGGAAAGCGGTTTCATCCGTGCTTCCATCTTCCACAATTACAACATTGCTGTCTGCGCCCGGCTGGGCGATCAATCGATCCAATCTTGCAAATAGTTCCGGCAATGAAGCAGCTTCATTAAAAACGGGCACCAGTATCGTGATACTCTTTATTGCATTCATAAAGTTGAAGGTAATTAATGATAAGTATTTTGCGACAAATTTTAAGAAGATTTAAACGTTGTATGATAATACTGTGGCAATATTCGGCCCGCGGCAGAATTAAAAGCACTACACAGCAATATGAAAAGCGGACAAGAGATTTCATTCAGTAAGGCGGGTCCCGGGCAACGGCCTGGCTCAACCTCATTTTTTTTCTAACCGCAACGTAGCTTGCAACATTGAACGTAATCGGAGAACTGACGCGCCTAGGCTCATCCCTGCCAATCAATAATTTTAATACCGCCCTGCATTAAATAGTCTTCTTTTTTCAAAGAATATCATTCAAAATTCTGTAATCTTACAGCAGTTATTTTATGGGGGACTTACAATTAACCACTTCACAAACAGCATGCTTTTTAATTCGATTGAATTTATAATTTTTTTTCCGGCTGTTACGCTTCTGTATTTTTTAATTCCACATAAATTCCGTTGGCTACATCTCTTGCTCGCAAGTTGTATTTTTTACGCAGCATTTATTCCCTCTTACCTACTCATTCTCTTTTTTCTTATTATCATTGATTACTCAGCGGGGTTATTGATTGAGCGGCGGGCCAACAAGAGAACCTGGCTGATAATAAGTATCATTGCCAATATCTCCCTGCTGGGCATGTTCAAATACTACAACTTTTTTATCAGCAATCTCAATCAACTTACAGGCACGGACTTCATTCTTTTAAAATGGATATTGCCCATTGGCCTGTCCTTCCATACTTTTCAATCACTGGCTTACACTATCGAAGTATATCACGGCAGGCAAAAAGCAATTAGCCATGCCGGTTATTATGCGTTGTACGTGATGTTTTATCCACAGCTGGTAGCAGGTCCGATCGAACGCCCCCAACATTTACTGCCCCAACTTTTTACAGCTCAACGGTTCTCCTCACAAAAACTATATGAAGGTTTGAGGCTAATGGGTTGGGGTTTTTTTAAAAAGCTGGTAATCGCAGACAGGATTGGCCAATTTGCAGATGCTGTGTTCAATAATCCCACGCATGCAGGCACCTCATCCATCTGGCTGGCCGTATTCTTTTTTAGCATACAGATTTATGCCGATTTTTCAGGCTATTCAGATATTGCCATCGGGGCAGCCAGGTGCATGGGCATTAACCTCAGTTTAAATTTCAACAGGCCATATCAATCGAATAACATCAGGCAATTCTGGAAGCGCTGGCATATCTCGCTTTCCAGCTGGTTCAGGGATTATGTGTATATCCCGTTAGGGGGTAACCGCAGAGGGCCAGCCAGGAGAAAAATATACTTAATGCTAACCTTCCTCTTAAGTGCTTTGTGGCACGGTGCAGGATGGACATTTCTTGTGTGGGGCTTTTTACACGGCATCTTCACCCTCGTGTACGATTGGTTCAAGAAATGTTTTGCATCTTTCCAAATCCCTAATTTCTTTGCGTGGCTTATTACAGGCACCTGCGTTGGATTTGCATGGATCTTTTTCAGGGCTGCATCAATAAAAAATGCGGTACTGATGATATTGCAGAGTGTTGACGTACAACATTTTTCCTTTGGCAACCTCCTTGCGTTACCTGGCCACGGCATTCAGTTTGGTAATTTTACCCTCGCGCTATCGTTTTGCATGATCGGTTACATGTTCCTGGTTGAAAGGTATTCAGAACCCAAACTTCTTGATCTTAATTCGAGGATAATTAAAGACGGGTGCATTTTTGTAAGCTCAATTTTGTTAATCCTGTTTTTTGGCGTGTTTCAAAAATCAAGTTTTATTTACTTTCAGTTTTAATCATGTTTTTAAAAAGATTTTTTATTATTGTTCTTATAACATCCGTTGTTGCTTATGCAACAGGTTTGATATTCGATCATGCTTACAAGAAACGATGGTCAGTGCTTTTTTTTGAAAAAACAGACAGCCTGATAAAAGGCACCAATTACTATGACATTATTTTTTTAGGAAATTCAAGGGTTCATTTTGGCATCAATCCGTATTATGTTGATTCAGTCACCGGTTTGAATAGTTATAATTTTGGCTATGGTGGTGGAGGTATTGTGGAAACAATGATGGTGAGCAGTGTTTATTTGCAACAACACCCGGCTCCCAAAGTAGCCGTAATTTCACTTGACATGGGCGCCCTGACAAAAAACCAAAACCTGGAAAGCAGTTTTCATTATTTGTTTTATTTAAAAAATGACATAATAAATAAATACATGCAGGATGCCGGGTTTTTGACACCAATCATACAACTATTTCCATTTAGTAAATACAGCTTTTTTGATGAATACAATCGCACCTCTCTCTTTGTAAAAGGAAATGCCTACCCTGTATTTGAACATAACATATACCGGGGATTTTTGAATGTTGAAAAGAAAGCTGGAAGCAGTGCGGCTGTATTTAGTAAACAAGAAGCTGGCGAGGCATTATGGAATCCGGCCATCATTCAGCTTAAGAACCTGGTAGTTAGCTTACAAAAAAAGGGATGCAAGGTTGTATTTGTTTCAGCACCTGAAAAAAATACTTCCGTATATAAAGGAACAACTTTGAGAAAAGCAACAGATTCCATATTTACCGCTGTTGCTTCCGAATACAAACTCAGTTATTTTCATTTCGATACTGATACAACATACCGCGATAACCTTTTTACAGATGACATACATTTAAATGAGCCCGGTACGAGAAAGTATTCAATTAAATTGGCCGATTCGATCATGCGTATTTATCCTTAGTGGCCAAGGTTATTCATTAAAAGATTTTTTCCTGTTTTTTACAAAAAAGTTTCGCACAATTAATATGCTGAAGTTTTATTGGAAGTGTAGTGTTGTATAAAATTTCCTAAATCTTTGTAGTTTTGCCGGGCTCTTTAAAAATACCATCAAATTACTTTTCCTTTCATCGCCCCGGCAATCGCATTATCCATGATCCTTTCGGCGTAAGGCCTGGAAATATCATTCAATGTTTCAATTTTATTATATACCAGGTCTTTGTCTTCCATTGTAATGGCAAGTTGCAATGCCTGCATGGCAGAAGCGGTTTGCAGCAATTCTTCCTGGGTAAGCATTGATGCATTTTTCTGAAGAAAGCGCTCCGTCGTTTTCAAAAGCTGGTCTCCTTCAGTTTTTGCTTCCGTTAATGCTCTTATCGAGATATCGTCCTTTGCATGTGTAATAGACTCCAACAGCATTTTTTCAACTTCAATATCTGTTAAGCCATATTGTGGTTTTACTTCGATGCTTTGTTCCACCCCACTTCTTAATTCCTTTGCAGAAACGGTAAGTATCCCATCTGCATTTATGAGAAAACTTACTTCTACTTTTGGCAGTCCGGCCGGCATTCCCGGAATATTAGTAAGATTAAATGCTGCGAGTTTGCGGTTATCTTTTACCAGGTCCCGTTCTCCCTGGAACACACTGATACGCATATCCGCCTGTCCATCCACCTGGGTGGTATATTGCCGTGCCGCTTTGGAAGGAATTTTTGCATTGCGTGGTATCAGCACATCCATTAAACCACCGGCGGTTTCAATACCAAGGCTCAGCGGTGTGATATCAAGCAATAAAAACTCCTTATTGTTGCCGGATAAGATATCCGCCTGGATAGCTGCGCCTAATGCAACCACCTCATCAGGGTTTACGGTATCATTTACGGGCCTGCCGAAAAAACTGCTCACAGATTCTTTTACCAGCGGAACCCGGGTACTGCCACCCACCATCACTACCGTTTCAATATCAATATTTTTTAACCCTGCATCTTTTAACGCACTTCCGCAGCAGGCAATTGTTTTGTAAACAAATGACCGGATGATTTCTTCAAATTCAATTTTGGTTATTGAAAGCAAATGACCATTTATTTCATCCTCAAAAACATCATTAGCCGATAAGTATTTTTTTGCTTCTTCTGCTTTTAACCGGAGTGTTTGAGCAAGACCGCTATCAGCCGCTAACATCTCTTTTGTGATACCGGATTTGCCAGTCCAATGCTGAACGATCACATTATCAAAATCATCACCCCCCAGGTAGGTATCACCGTTAGTTGACAGTACTTCGAATATGCCACCGGCAATTCTTAGAATAGAGATATCAAAAGTTCCGCCACCCAGATCATACACGGCAATTAGCTTATGCTCTTCCTTATTAAGGCCAACACCATAAGCAAGACTTGCTGCTGTCGGCTCATTGACAACCCTCAGTACATCCAGCCCGGCCAGTTTACCGGCATCACGGGTTGCCTGCCGTTGGGCATCATTAAAATAAGCAGGCACAGTAATCACTGCCTTGTTCACGGGAGTTTTTAAAATATGTTCTGCACGTATTTTCAATTCCTTCAAAATAAAAGACGAAAGGTCAACAGGTGAATAAAATTTATTGCCAACCTGCACTTTCACCAGGCTTTCGGTATTATCATCAATAATTTTGTAGGAAAAAAAAGCAGCGTTGTTTTTAATATCATTGTAGCTTTTGCCCATTAGGCGTTTTGCAGAAAATATGGTTCGTTCAGGGGAAGAAATCAGGTGCCCGCGTGCTTCCTCTCCCACCAAAACATTTCCAGCCTCATCAAAGTAAATTACGGAAGGAACCAGGGACGAACTTCCATGCTCCTTTAATGCAATGGGCTGTTTGGTATCCGGGTGAATAATCGCGATCAAACTATTGGTTGTTCCAAGGTCAATTCCAACTATTATTTCCTCCTGCTGTAAGCTGCCTGTCGCGATATTGATGGAGATCTTTGCCATCTGCGAAATAAAGGAATTCCTGTATAATTACCTTATGGATAAGGGAATTTTTTCATTTCCTGTCGGCCCATGTACGACCAGATATGAACAAAAAAAAGTCCCCGGTAAACCGGGGACTTTTTTGAAACGCTATACTTTTTATCGCATCAGGTACATTTTACCGTAGCCTTTATTAAATAGTTTATCTGTATTGGTTTTTCCGTTATTATAATTCGTGTTATATTTTTCCATTTTCTTTCCGTTTAAGGAAGAAATCACTCTATAAATATAAACACCGTTCGCAAGTTTCTGTCCATACATATCCGTTCCATCCCATTTATAATCGGTGATATTGTTACCGATATGGATATTTCCCAATTCACTTCGAGGAATTTCCTTAACTACTTTACCGGTAATGGTCAGGATCTGGATACGCATCTGCGGAATTTCACTTCCCGTTACGGTAAACACAAAAGCCGTAGAGGTGGTGAATGGATTTGGATAATTAAAAAGGTTAGAGATCATTGGCTTATTTATAACCTTAAAGGTTATGTGATAATCAAGATCACCGGCCTTGTTACCGGTTGCATCTTTTCCAGACACGATCAGTTCATAATCAGTACCTTCTTCCGTTTCATCTGCGTTTAAAAAAGCAGGGTTGAAGTCAATACTGGCCGTATTTTCACCGGCTGCTAAATTAGCAGGATTGAATCGCATGGTATCTCCAAAATAATAATTGTGGAGGCTTTCATCGGGGTATCTTATCTGAACCTTTATCAAGGAAGTATCCTTTAACGCCAGGTAACGGCTCTCATCTTTTAACTTGATAAGAATATGTGGCTTCGATGAAACGAGGTCTTTATTAAGGATGTGTACCCCATCGAAAGTAACATCAAGTAATGGATTAAATTTATCCTCTGTCACATAAAAATCTTTAAACAACACATTATTATAATGGTATTGTTCGGGCTGGTCGAAGGCAGGATTAAAATCAACCGCGAGCGTATTTCTTCCAGGGTAATCTTTTGTGTCAATGAAATAGCTGAGCACGAGTGTATCTCCTGCCACCAACGCTTTGCGTTTGGGTACCGGTAACAGATGGTCTACATTATTCCTGTCTTTTATCACGAGATTTACTTTTAACAAGCTGTCGAAATTGCTCTGGCTGATATTCTTAAAAGCAAGCTGGAAGTCGATCAGTTCACCCTGTACAACGGTATCTTTCATTCTAAATAAAATAGCAGGTGCAACGGCTCCCTCTGGAACAAGGTCGGCATTTACCCGCAAGTACCTGATCTGGTGCGGCGTAATGTTTACTTCATCCTTATTTTGCACAACCAGGCTGAGGTAAGGATATGTAACGGGATTCACGAAACTTAAGCTGGTATCCTGGGCAGGTGCCACCGTGGCCAGCAAATTACTGGTTCCATCATTTCTTATGCCCCATACTTCTACTTTCACACTATCTGTTTGTGGATCTGCATCAAGGCTGGAACCACGCCAATGCATAGACGTCCATGCCCTGGCAGGTCCGTAAGAAGGAGATTGAATGGTGCCGCTATTACTTATCGAACGCAATGTAAATGTTTCATCGATTTTAGTCGTGTCTACTTCCCCCATAACCTGTCTTGGCGCATAGCTGCTGATTCCTTTTTGGTAGAAATACAGGAAAGGCAGGTTGCGGGTAAAACTATCTATTTGTGTAAATCCGATTGATTTAAGTTTGTGATATAAAGTGTTCCCCACCCCGTAGATCAATTCATCAGACTGCCATTCGCTGATGAAAGAAGTATTGCTGGTAATACCCAGGTTTGTTATCGCAACATATTTACCGGCTGGTATCGCGTCTATAAAATCCATTGCAGCTTTTCTATGCACCGCATCAGTATAGGGAAATTCGAAGAATGCCCTTGTGGTGTCAGCACCGTTTTGGCATATTGGATAACTTCCATAAAGCCCGGAGGGGCCGCCCGGCGTCATTACATTGTAATTTTTCATCGGGGCAAGCGTAGTAGAATCAAATACATAAAATTGAATGCTTCTATACCTGCATCCAAATAATTCAAGTTGCGTAACGTCAAGGTTAACGTTGATATCACTGTAATCGTAATATGGTCCAAGTCCTGTTCGTATAATTAAATTCCGTGGCACCTGGTTAAAATGAAACTTCCTGTCAATACCGAGATTAATGTTATTATATTTTGAATGCAGGTGCTGGTAATAATGGGACTGATTAAAACCTGTTGAGCTGTTAGGCAGGTAAACAAAAGAGAAACTGTTCCAGATATAGGCAGCCGTGCCGGTAGGCACCATGGCAACACGCCAATAGTAAGTAGTGCTGTCAGTGAAGCTTATGTTGGCAGGTGTAAATTCTACTATACCACCCGGCCCGTTCTTGTTGTATGTTTTCTTGAATGCAGAATTAAATAATTCCGTGGTATCAATTTCCATCACATATTGCCGGTCGCCGCTAAGTGGATCCGCTGTATTGGCAACATAGGTAATATTCTGCTGGCTGATGATGGAAAAATTGTAAGGATATGACGGGCGCAACTCATCCTCAAAAATATAAAAATCTTTGGTAAGTGTATTATTGGTTTCGTATAGTTCGTCTACCCTATTTGTAGCATCCACGGAAATAATAAGTTGATTCAAACCTTTGTCAGACGTGGGATTGATAACCACATTTAGGTTAAGAGAATCAGAATAACGAATCCCGCGGATTAAGGTATCGGCCAAAATACGGATGCTGTCATTTGGCAATTTTCTTTTAACAGAAACCCAGATAGAATCTCCAATGGCTCTGCCGATATTCAGCATCTTAATATTTACATTAAAGTTTTGATCAGCGACTGAAATGATATTAGGACTTATTTTAACATTCGGTTCCTCTATCACATAATCTGGTTTAGGTGTAGCATTGATCACAATGGCGGGATCGCCGTGAAGCGCAAGTTCTTCAAGGTGAATCCTCATATAATAATTAACAGAAGGGTTGGCGCCGTCGAGGTTTTGTATTACTTGTTTCAGCTGGTTGCCGATACTATTACCATACATAGTTCTGCTAAAGGCAGTGTATAAAGCCGAATTGAAGTAGTTTAAAAAAGGGGGAATACCAAAGTGAGTATCTGCCAGAAAACCGATACTTCCCCGCTGGTTGGCAAGCACATATTTTTCAGATAGGGACATGTTGCCTGTCAGACGAAGCGGATCAAAAATATAATAATTCCCGGCACTGCAACCACTCACATTAAAGAAAGGATATTTACCCTGGTTATTATAAACGTCAGGATTGCTGAGATTAAATTCAAAAGTATTGGCAGAGGAATGTCCAAAATAACCGATAAATCCCAGGCCTTCATTAAATAATTGTTCAATGCGGTCGCTGCTGGCCTGCTGCACCGTTCCGGTAGAACTTTTCTTAAACGTTTCAACATCTCCGCCGAATAAAGTATCCTTTGCCGTGTTTTCATATGCGGCCATGTAAGAGCTAAAGGTATCATTTTCACTTTCGTCCTTTCCACCAACTACGTGCATGATGTGTTTCATCCAGGCTTTATCAGCGATCAAAGGACTGGAACTTTGCTGTGCTTGCTCATACTGAATTACTTTCTGGAGATAATGGTTTACCTCTGTGCCTGATATTGCACCCAGCCTGCCAATAGGAACAATTGGTAGAAAAGTGCCTGGTTGGGAGGACAACAAAACATCTGACGCGGGCCATCCAAAAGTTGTTATAAGATTTAGTTTGTCTGCCGACGGATTGCCCTCGTTCAATTTCTGATCGATATAATTCATACCCCGTCCGATGAGGAAAACATACTGCGGACCTTGTGCGAATGTTCCGCTCGCATAACGGATGAAGTCCCGGATTGATCCCGGGTGATGAGTGATACCAAAAGCAAACTGGTCAGTTAGTTCATTAATATCATAAATCTTTGCATTGAAACTTCCGCCGGGTGTGGA
Source organism: Ferruginibacter sp. (assembly GCA_014377385.1). Taxonomy (GTDB): domain Bacteria; phylum Bacteroidota; class Bacteroidia; order Chitinophagales; family Chitinophagaceae; genus Ferruginibacter. Next base: position 15,583 of record JACMPR010000015.1, read on the forward strand.
ATTCCGGTACTGCCGGTATTGGTCAACAAAATTATTACCGCTTCCGTCGTTATACAAAACAGGGTTACTTATAATGAGGTAATTACCCTGGTTGGCAGGATTAGAAAAATTGGTAAAAACCCTTTGGGTGAAACTGTTTACTGGTTGAAAGATTTCCTGGTTAACCAACATGAATTTTCTTACAGGTGCTGAAGATGCAGGCAACACAAATTTTACTTTACCAGGCGTTGAATTTATGTCGCCGTTGTATCGAAGCCCGGAAGTGATGTCATACAAAACAGGTGCGGTGCTTCCGTAATTAAAATTATCAATCACCAGGTAATTACCAGACGCAGATGGCGACAGGTTAAAGGAAAAATACCGTTGGTTATTAAAATTAAAAGTTGCCGGAAAAGTTAAGCCGATACTTGAAACTATGATCCTGTCGGTGGTTGTGGAGGAATTGTCTTTAAGGTAGACAGGAACGTAGGCTGGGTTCTGCAATAGTGATATGGGCAGGCTATTGATATTTACCCGCTGGTAAGTAAAAAAGTTCATATCGATTGGTGCACCGTACGGTGCCGCCGTGATGTCATTTCCGAAAAGCTTAATCGAAATTGACCTCAAATTCCGGGCTGTGCCTGCAGCTGTTGCCCGCACCGTAAGGCCATTTGCAGGCCCGGAAGTGTACACATTCAGGTTGAAAAATTCCTGCGCAAGATCAAAACCCGGTGCAATAGTATTGCTCGCCCACCCTTCTGCGGGATCGTAAGATGAAGAATACACATATTCATTGATCACTTCAGCAAAACCGCGGTTTATCTGGGACCTGTAGTATACATCGAGGTCACGCATAAAGTATGCATCAGGGGTAGCATTTGACGGGGCGCTGTTTACAGCATTCGTAAAACGTAAATTTCCCCCGGCGGGGTTAACGGTTAGAAAATAAGCAGCGGTATCTGTTTCAAGGCTGTATTTATCGGCCAGCTGAAAATCAGCATTACGGAAAAGCTGGTTATCAGGTTTACCATCATTCATTTGCCCCCAGAATTCAATATAATCGCCGGCACCCAATGCACCGGAACTAACAGAGCTGTATAAACGTACTTCCTCCCCGTTCCTCCAAAGTTGAAACTGATCTGCAGGAATACTTCCTAAACCTGCGCCTGAAAGCACCGCCTGCGGTATTCTGCAAAGCGTATCTTTTGCAATACGGAATTTGTAGTAGGTCTTGCCATAATCGATCCATTGATTATTTAACTGAGCATGTGCTGCTGAAGCCAGCAGCACAAACAACGGTAGTAGTAATTTTTTCATCATCAGATCTGGTTAATAATTATGGTTGTTTTCTTTTTGGGATATTAAACCTCAGAGAGAAAACATGGGTGTATAAGGGATTGCTTTGATTTGCCAGGTTGGTAAATGCATAATCAAGGTGAAAACTTTTTATTTTAAATCCTGCACCTATACTTGGCTGGTAGATCCATACTTTTTTCTGGTTCAACGTATCTTCATCAGCCAGTGCTCGTTGAAAATTAGTAATGCCGGCACGGACAAAAAACACATCTTTGATAGCCGCCTCTAAACCGATATGTGGATCTATACTAACGGCATTACTGCTAACAATGGTGTTGCGCCTGCCATCAAAAGTAAAATCGGCGCTGGCTTCCGCAAGCAAGGTTACAGCCTTACTGATTTTAAAATCATAGCCGCCACCGAGGGCCAGCCTGGGAGCAGTTAATTCGGAAGACCTCACCGGTATGTCATTTTTAGTAAGGTATAATACTTCTTTGTCCTTCTCAGAAAATTTAAAAGTCCATGCGTTGAAAGTAGTAGTGATGTCCCTCGCTACAAGTCCCGCATGCCACTTTCTGCCATGCATTTGGATACCTGCATCCAGCCCAAATCCCCAGGCGGTTGCAAATTTTCCAACACTCCTGTAGATAACCTTTGCATTAACACCAAAGCTTATTTTTTTATTTTCTGTATCTTTTAAGTTTTGGGCAAAAGAAAACAGAAAGGCGTAGTCAGCAGAAGAGAAGGAGGTAATATTGCCGTAATTCACACTGCCGTCGGGCTCCACCAGATAAAGCGTATTTGGTATATCGTCCACTGCAAAACGCAGGAAGGAAAATCCAAGAGTTCTTTTATTGTCCTGCACCGGTATTGCAATAGAGCCATATTCATATTTTCCAATACCGGCAAAATAGTCAGCATGCATAAGCGTCACATTTGGATCATCTTTTACGCCAACCAGTCCGGCAGGATTCCAATAACCCGCAGTAGCATCTTTAACAGAGGCCACCTGGGCATTTCCCATTGCAAGGCCTCTTGCACCTGCACCAATATTTAAAAATTCATTGGAATATTTTCGAAATTGGGAGAACCCAACAATAGGAAAGATTAACAGAAGCGATAAAGTTACAGCGAGATTTTGCCTCATATGTTTGGATTGAAAAGCGGAATTTTGGATAACTGATATTCGTAAACGTAAATTTACCCTGCAAAATTGTGTAAAAGTCTCATTTTCGGCTTCCATGACGCTATTTTCAAATTTACGATTAAAATCAGTTTTGGGACTAATATTTATTCAATAATGTGGTTTGTTAGCAACTGGTAATTTGGCAATAAATGCTTCACTGGAAATGATACCCAGGTTTGAAATTCACAAATAATCTTCATGTATCAGTTGCAGTGTGCAAATCTTATAACCTTCAAATCTTCACAATAGCCCATTATTCAATTTTTCTACAGATTTTTGCATACCAAATAAAAAAAGTTCATATAAAGCAACATGATGAATCTGATAAAGGAACTTAGCTGGAGAGGAATGATACAAGATATCATGCCAGGCACGGAAGCGCATTTGCTGAAGGAAATAACGACAGCTTATGTAGGTTTTGACCCAACAGCAGATAGCCTGCACATCGGCAGCCTGGTACCCATTCTTCTGCTGGTTCATCTTCAGCGTTGCGGCCATAAACCAATTGCATTGGTTGGTGGTGCTACGGGCATGGTTGGAGACCCCAGTGGTAAAAGTGAAGAAAGGAACCTGCTAAGTGAAGACACGCTACATCACAACGTGTCAGCGGTGAAAGCCCAACTTGAAAAATTTTTACAATTCGACGGTGACCTGCCAAATGCTGCAGAGATGGCCAATAATTATGATTGGTTTAAAGAAATAACCTTTCTCGATTTTATACGGGATACCGGCAAACATATTACGGTAAATTATATGATGGCCAAAGACAGCGTAAAAAAAAGATTAGAGGGTGAAAACGGCATGTCATTCACTGAATTTACCTACCAGTTGGTACAGGGATATGATTATTACTGGCTTTATAAAAATAAAAATTGCAAACTGCAGATGGGCGGAAGTGACCAATGGGGGAATATCGTTACCGGTACAGAATTGATCCGTAAAAAAATTCCCGGCAGCGAAGCCTTCGCATTTACCTGCCCGCTAATAAAAAAAGCTGACGGCGGAAAATTCGGTAAAACCGAAAAAGGTAATATCTGGCTGGACCCTGCAAAAACGTCCCCTTTTCACTTTTACCAGTTTTGGCTAAATGCTACCGACAGCGATGCAGAAAGCTGGGTAAAGATCTTTACCTTTTTACCCGAATCTGAGGTTGAACGTTTGCTGGAAAAGCACCGGTTAAACGCCTCAGGCAGGTTATTGCAGAAAAGACTCGCAGAAGAAGTGACCCTTTTTGTACATGGCAGAGAGGAGCTGGACAAAGCAATTGAAACTACCGTAAAATTGTTCGCCAATCAAACGGCACCTGCTACAAGCCTAAGTGAGGCGGACCTGGAATCTATTGAAGGTATTGTAAAGATTGACTACCCCGCTGCAGCATTTAATGATGGCATAGATTTCATCAGCTTCTCTGCAGATACTTCGACCAATATATTTCCAAGCAAAGGAGAAGCAAAAAAAATGATTCAGAATGGCGGTGTAAGTATCAACAGGATCAAAGTGGAAAATCTTCAATTAAGATTAGATCCATCTATGTTATTACATGGAAAATACCTGCTGGTTCAAAAAGGAAAGAAAAATTATTACCTGGTTGTAATTGTATAGGCTTCACCACTTTTCATGATTCCGGGCGCTGAAATATAGCATACAAAGGCCTCTAAATTAAAAAACGGATCAGCACGAAACCAAAAGGCCTGTACCAATCCGTAAATAACTTAAATGCATTTCTTGTTTATTTAATTGCCAGCAAAGTCACCTGTTCAATAACCGGATCTTTTGCTAAAAGGTCAGCTGCATTGGCCATTAAAGCTTTGGCGATCTCACCTGCAAGATGCGCTTTTCTTCCATCTTCGGTTTCAAATGTATCAAAAATGCCAAAAGTTGAAGGGCCAATCTGTAAAGCATACCATCGTATTGTATCAGGTTCGGCTTCGGCCAGTGGTAAAGCACTTTTTAAAAAATCCAATAACTGTTGTTCTTTTCCGGGCTTAGCTTCTACCCGGGCTAATAATGCAAATTTTTCCATGTTGACGCGTTTTTTAAAATGTATGATGAGAAGTTGATTAAAAGAAGAAACCCTGTTTAATAAGATGAAAGAATTATTACGATTTTTTTGTCGCCATGGTTTTTAGGGCCATGAAATTAATGCACGATTCAGGTTATAAATAGCCGGGATTTTCGCGGTAGTGGCTTCTACCCATACATATATTACACTACCTTGCCCTGGCCTGGAAAGTGATGGCCATTAATTAAACGGCTTCGACAAGTTCAGCCTGACAACATTTTTAGTTGTGAAATTTTAATTGCTCCCACACATTTGGTGATCAAAGTAATTTATTGTAAGTCGAATCCCAGCCTGCTGTCATCATGACACTGTCAAAAGCTTTTCAAAATCAACGTTCCTGCATGTTCATCTTTTAGAAATATGATAGTAACGCCGCCACACAGCAGCGTCTCCTCAAAAGATTTGAGCAGCATAAACCAATTAAGGCAAAATAAAATGCCGCTAAAAAAGCGGCAAATAATATTAGTTGCAATGATATTTATCACTCTACGTACACTTGTTTTTTTACCACTGCCCCTTCATTTACTTCCGGAAGAAATAAACGTTCATTAACCAGGTAGCCATTTCCTTTTTCGCAGAAATGAACTTTCAGATTTTCGATGCTGATGGGATTGCCATCCGGAATATCCGCAATATTACTATGCCGGATATCATGTCCATCAACGATCATCACGAGGCCACTCCCGATGGCTTCCATCTTATTGCCGTCCGTAACCAGCATGCCGGTATCTTCTCCCAAACCAATTCCGATGCAAGATGGATTTGCTGCAATTGCCTGGGCAAGCCTTCCGAAGCGGCCACGTTTTTCAAAATGGGAATCAAAAATCACATCATCCATAAACCCCAGGCCAGTGGTAATTTTTACTTCACCCTTCAAATGTGCCTTTGTAGCATTGCCTTCATAGATCATGGTATTACTCATTGCCATAGCTCCGGCAGAAGTGCCGGCTACAAGAAAATGGCTTTCGTTGTGATAGCGTTTTAATATTGTTTCCAAAAAAGTGGTGCCGCCAAAAGTGCTTGTTAAGCGTAACTGGTTACCACCACTGAACATAATGGCATCACATTTTTTTATTCTTTCAAGATATTCAGGGTTAATTGCATCAACCCGGTTGCGAATATGCATCACGCCCACATCAATACAACCTATTTTACCAAATGCATGCAGATAATTATCGCCCACTTCATGAGGAATCATGCTGGCCGTCGTAACAACTTCAATTCGGGTTGAAGGCCCACCTGTTTCTTCCACGATCCTTCGTAAGATGCCGAGTTCAAAAAA
>JACMPR010000104.1 GCA_014377385.1 Ferruginibacter sp.
AGAAACATATATCTTCAATAAGCTCATACATTTCCTTCTTGTATTTTATTTCACCGGTTTAATTCTACTGCTTTCTTCTAAACTCGTGATCATATTTACCTTTTCCTGCCTGCTGTACTATTTTTTTCTTTTTCTGAAAAACACAATGGAGGTTCGCCTCATCAGCCTGTTAGCCTTGCTTACAGCCGCTGTCATGATCGTACTTGTCTTATTAAGCAAGAACCAGATCAGTAAAAGATTTAATGAGATCATAGAAGGTAACCTTGATCTTGTTCAACAACAAAGGTTCAATCCTAATACCTATTTTAATGGGGTGCAGTTCAGGTTGCTACAGGTAAGATTTGTAAAGGAAATTCTGGATGAAAAAAAAGCGTGGCTCACAGGTGTTTCTAATCAGGCACAACCGCTATTGGTGAAAAAATATATTTCCACGAATATGTACCTCGGGAACGGTAAAGAAGATCATGGATACACTGATTACAATACACACAACCAGTTCCTAGAATCTCTTTTGCAGTCGGGAATAGTGGGGCTGGTTTCTTACGGCTCTATTTTTCTTTCTTTGATCGCGTTGATGATCAGGCGAAAAAGCCGCGAGCTGTTTTTTGTCGCCTGTATATTACTCGCCTATAGCCTTAATGAATCCGTGCTCGAAAGGCAGTATAGCATTATGATGTTTACATTCTTTCCACTGCTGGTTTATTTTGGTACCCGGAAAAAACGGGATTCTTCCCCCGGTAAAATTACCCTTCAACGGTCTTAAAAAATAACTACGTACTCACAACCAATTCACTGGGCTTGGCAGCATACGAAGTTAATAGCAAAACCCTCTGAAACTGTCCCTGGTCAAATCAGTAATGTTTGTTCTACCAGCACAATTTGAAATTTTGAAAATAACAGGAAATGTCATCGGTAGAGTTTGAAAAAAGGCCATTCATTTGCCCATTAATACGCTAACATTTTGTGTTACCGCTTTCTTTTAATAACTTTACACTGTAGCAGGTGAGGATTTGTTTATTGTTCAGCCCCTGCCACTTTTATTAAAAAATGAACTAATAAACGAGGCATCTCCAGACCACTCTTCCCCGGATTTGAAAATCGTTTATCAGTTGTATTTTTTTATTGTCCCGGCAGCACAGCTTTGCTGAACATCGTTGCGTCGCTCACTTATACGGCATCGCTTTGATGATCGGTTCATATATAAACGAATGATTATGAAAAATATCAGCGACATTTTAACCGAGCGCATACTTATTATCGATGGTGCCATGGGCACCATGATACAACGGTACAAATTAGAAGAAGCCGAATATCGTGGGGAACGTTTTAAGGACTGGCATACGGACGTTAAGGGAAACAACGATCTCCTGAGCATCACGCAACCGCAAATCATTGAAGAGATACATGCCCAATACCTGGAAGCAGGCGCAGATATCATCGAAACAAATACTTTTAGCAGTACTTTAATTGCGCAGGCTGATTATGATATGCAATCCCTGGCTTATGAACTGAATGTGGCCTCCGCAACCTGCGCCCGCAAAGCTGCGGATAAATATACAGCCCTTAACCCCGATAAACCCCGGTTTGTTGCCGGTGCTATCGGCCCCTTGAATAAAACACTGTCTTTATCACCCGATGTAAACAATCCCGGGTTCCGGGCTGTTACATTTGATGAAGTGGCAGCAGCTTACACAGAACAGATCAGCGGCCTTGTTGACGGCGGCGTAGATATATTGTTAGTGGAGACAATTTTTGATACGCTGAATGCAAAGGCAGCGATCTATGCAATAAAAAATTATTTCAGGAATAACCATTTACCGGAATTACCCATCATGATATCAGGAACCATAACGGATGCGAGTGGCCGAACTTTAAGCGGGCAAACGCTGGAAGCATTCTACGTTTCTGTTATGCATGCAAAGCCATTAAGTATCGGCTTGAATTGCGCCTTGGGCGCCGCAGAAATGAGGCCGCACATTGAAGAGCTGAGTGAAATAGCAAGCTGTTTTACTTCTGCCTATCCCAATGCTGGCCTACCCAATGCTTTCGGAGAATACGATGAACAACCGCATGAAACAGCCCATATCATTGAAGAATGGGCGGCCAACGGCTGGCTGAATATCGTCGGCGGTTGCTGCGGTACCACACCGGAACATATCAGGCATATTGCAGATGAGGTAGCGAAGTTTAAACCGAGGGTGTTGCCGGTCGTTGAAATGGAATTGGTTTAAATATGAAGATTCTGTATTAACCACAGAGTTTAGGGAGGTTTTTCACAGAGTTTCACCGGGATTATTTTCTAATTTGTATTTCTATGTTAGACTCGCCAAACAAATCCCTCCAAACGAAATGATTAAAAATATAGAACCTATTAATTTCTTAACAGAAGCAATTCTAAAGTATGCCTTCAAAGTCCACACCGGGTTAGGACCAGGTCTATTAGAATCTTCGTATAAAGAATGCCTTTACTATGAATTGAATAGAAACGAAATCTATGCTGAAAAGGAAAAAGCAATGCCATTATATTATGAACAAATAAAAATGGAAATCGGATATAGAGTTGATTTGATGGTAGAGCATAAAGTTGTGGTAGAAATTAAATGTACTGAAAGTTTAACAGATGTACATACCGCGCAGGTGCTGACCTACTTAAAACTCTCTGGCTGTAAAATTGGATTATTATTAAACTTTAAAACATCAAGTCTAAAGCACGGTATTAAAAGATTCACAATATAACTCTGTGAAACTCTTTTTTCTCTTCTAAAACTCTGTGGTTAAAAAATATCATGAGTGAAAAAATAAATATTAAACCTTACCTCCGTCTTAGCGGGCTCGAACCCTTAATCGTTCGTCCCGAAACCAATTTCGTAAACGTAGGGGAACGCACAAACGTTACCGGTAGTAAGAAATTTGCCCGGCTCATTCGTGATGGACTTTACGAAGAAGCCTTATCTGTTGCCCGCCAGCAGGTAGAAAGCGGTGCACAGGTGGTTGATGTAAACATGGACGATGCCATGCTGGAAGGCGTGGAAGCCATGCGCACTTTTTTAAATCTGGTACAGGCAGAACCGGATATTGCAAAGATCCCTATCATGATCGACAGCAGTAAGTTTGAAATTATTGAAGCTGGCTTAAAATGTGTGCAGGGAAAATGCATCGTTAACTCGATCTCCATGAAGGAAGGTGAAGCCAAATTCATCGAGCAGGCATTCATTTGCAAAAGTTATGGCGCATCGGTAATTGTAATGGCGTTTGATGAAGCAGGACAGGCAGATACAAAAGAACGTAAAATAGAAATATGCCACCGGGCTTACAAGATACTTACGCAGCAGGTTGGTTATGACCCGCAGGATATCATCTTCGATCCAAATATTTTTGCCATTGCAACAGGTATCGAGGAACACAATAATTACGCTGTAGACTTTATCGACGCCACCCGGGAAATAAAAAGATTAATGCCGCTCACCAAAGTGAGCGGTGGCGTGAGCAATGTTTCCTTTTCTTTTCGTGGCAATGATCATGTAAGGGAAGCAATACATAGTGTCTTCCTGTTTTACGCTATTGCCGCCGGCATGGATATGGGTATTGTAAATGCAGGGCAGCTGGTGGTTTATGATGAAATCGAACCACAATTAAAACGCCTCTGTGAAGATGTGGTTCTCAACAGGAACAATGATAACAATGAAGCTACCGAAAAGCTCATCCAGTTCGCAGAAACTGTAAAATCAAAAGGGAAGGAAACAATAAAGGATGAAAAGTGGCGCAATGATACGGTGGAAAAGCGGATGTCGCATTCGCTGGTAAATGGCATCACTGATTATATAGAAGTAGATACAGAAGAGGCCAGGCAAA
>JACMPR010000105.1 GCA_014377385.1 Ferruginibacter sp.
AATTCATTTGATATCGAACACCTCCGCTGCCAGCTGTCTGCCCGGTTAACAAAACATGAACATCAGCAGTAGTCATGTCTAAAACGAAATTAACAATATTAATTTCAGATTTAAAATAGTTGAAGTCGCATCCCACACGACAATCAATAAACACGTTTAATTTTCCGGGAACTTCATTTTGGGCATTAGTTACTGATATAATTAACAAAGACATTATAAAAGCAGTGAATTTCGACATAATCAAGTAGGCTACGTTTAGGATTGTTTAACAACGCTAAAAGTAACTTAAAAAATTTATCAAAAAGCTAATTAATAAAAATTGATTTTTAGATCCGTTTATAGTTGGCAACACTGCTGCTTTTTTGCCCTTTTTGATTGTAATAATTTTTATGCAGGCTGTGAACGTTTGTTTCAGTCACAACTTCTTAGAAGACCTGTGGTGGTCTTAAACAACAACGATGGCTGTATGTAAATAAGAAGGAGTGATGAAGTCAAAGCCTTGGGTATTTTAATGGGCACTCCTGCTTTTATTAGTGAAGCATTGTTCCAAAAAAAAATGTAGCTGTCTTCTCGAGCAATTATACACTTTATGGTGGTATCAGCAACCGGGTCATAAAAACGCTGCTACGTTTGTTTGTTCCCAGATTGGAAATTTACAGTATTGATGAAGCCTTCTTAAGCATAACCGAATTGGCTTACGTTGATTTCTCAAAATTGGGATTAGAGATTAGAATCAACGTTATGGAAATCTCTGCAAGGCTGACTCTCTACCGCCATTCATATATACGCTCAAATTAGTGTGTCGGCAGTGCAGATAAGTTACCTATTTCCTATTATTACGAATAGCGGTTCTTCACTTCAAATAAAAAAAGATGTTCAGCAGTTTTACTAAAAACATGAAAACATACACTAAAAGAATCGCCTTTAGTTTGGGCTTTGATAAGAATGTTACAACTTATGTTGCTCCCCATACACATGCAACAGTATTAAAAAGATCTGGAGCACCTATTGACGCAATATCAGAAAAATTAGAACATTAAAATGCTAACATTAAAAAGAAGAAAACAGGATTATTTAAGGCGAAACTTGCATACTGATTTTTTATTGTACCTTATAAAGCTAAAAACAAACAAGTATCTTTAAATCAAGAACCACTCTGTCACAGAAAGTTCACTTTGTTTTGACGACATACACGACGTAATGTATTGCGGTGTAATTGTTATGGCGAGTTTGACTCATTAAAAAATAATTAAAGCCTATACCATGACGGATAGAAGAGTTTTTATAAAACAGGTTACATCATCAGCCATTAGTATTGGTTTGTTACAAACTTTACCCTCTTTTGTACAGGCTAAATTATTGCAGGGGCCCTTTCCATTGCCCCGCAGCACCCCTGAGATACAGGGTATTTCTTCAGCAGGTATCAGTAAGTTTTTGATTGCCATTAAAGAAAGTGGACAAGAGTTTCACAGCCTGATGATTCTGCGGCACGGACATGTAGTGGGAGAAGCCTGGTGGACACCTTACTCATCAGAGCATCGCCAGCAATTATATTCCCTTAGTAAAAGTTTCACCAGTACTGCCATTGGTTTGGCGGTAGCAGAAGGCCACCTTTCGGTTGAAGATCCGATTATAAAATTTTTTCCTGAATTGTTACCGGATATTATTAGTGATAACCTTGCTGCATTACAAGTGAAGCACCTACTTTCTATGTCGGTAGGACACGCCAATGATTCAATATTAATCTTAGAGGCATCGGCGCCTGGTGTTTTATGGGAAAAAACATTTTTGAGTCTGCCGGTAGTGTTTGCACCAGGCAGCCAGTTTATGTATAATTCCGGTGCCAGTTATATGCTTAGTTCCATTGTTAAAAGAGTAACTGGAAAAACAGCGCATGAGTTCTTGAAGCCAAGACTGTATGATCCCCTGGAAATAAAAGGCGCAACATGGACAGAAAATTTTGAAGGCATCAATATGGGCGCCTCTCACTTGCGGATGCGTACAGAAGACATTGCTAAATTTGGACAATTATACCTGCAAAAAGGTAATTGGAATGGAAAACAAATCATACCGGAAGCCTGGGTAAAAGCGGCTTCTTCCAAACAAATAGACAATGGAAAAAGCGATAGTAGCTGGGGCTATGGCTATGGTTACCAGTTTTGGTTAAATCCACCGGGAGGTTTCAGGGCAGATGGGGCGTTTGGACAATTTAGTATGGTGTTTCCTGAACTGGATGCAGTGGTGGCAATCACCAGTGAAAGTGTAAGCACCAAAACAACGATGCAAATTGTGTGGGATCACTTATTGCCAGAAATGAAAGCAGTTTCTCTTCCTGAAAACAATACAGATCATAACCTGCTTACAAAAGAGCTAAGTGCTTTGAAGTATGACCCTCCGATGATTTCAACAAGTTCAGCCACCGCTGATAAGATAGACGGCAAAAAATTCAGGCTCGACAAAAATGTATTCAATGCAAGTGCTGTTTCATTTAGTTTTAAAGAAGGCGAATGCGTATTTACTTTAAAAGAAGAAAGTAAGCCTGACATTATGATTACAAACGGAATACATCAATGGATACGTAAAGGCAATTTAAAGCCTGCACCACATTCCCTGTTTTCTTTACGTAGAATTGATTTTGATAGTATTGTTGCGGCAAGTGCCACATGGCAAAATGAAAACACTTTGTTGCTTACCTGGCGTTTTATAGAAACCGTTCATGGAGACAGCCTTACCTGCATTTTTGACGAGGATAAAATTACGATCAAATTTTTGTTCAGCGTAGCCCGTATGCAAAACAAGCCGGATGACCGGGCTGATATAACGGGTAAGATGGTTGTATAAAAAATGATTGTTGTTGGCCATAACGAATGTTTTTGATTGCTTATAAAATAAATTGAGTTGTATGAAATATTTTCCTGCTTGCTCTGTATTGCTATTGTTTTTCCTTTTTATTAACCTTGATACTGCTGCACAAAAAAAAAGTGGCTGGCAAACATTATTCAATGGTAAAAATTTAAGTGGATGGGATACTTACTTAGGGCCGCCACTGGATGATGCCGGAAAAAAATTAAGTGAAATTCCTGTTGGCCTCAACAAAGATCCAAAGAATGTTTTTACAATAATTGATCAGGAAGGTGAAAAAGTAATCCGCATCTCCGGGCAAGACTGGGGTGGCATTGCAACCAAAAAGGAATATGCCAATTTTCATTTGCAGCTAAAATTTAAATGGGGCGCATTAACCTGGGGACAAAAGAAAAACAAGAAAAAAGACAGTGGCCTATTGTATTTTGCCACCGGTGATAATGGCGCTGATTATGGCGCCTGGATGCGGTCGCAGGAGTTTCAGATTGAAGAAGGTAACTGCGGCGATTACTGGGGTGTGGCAGGCGGCATGCAGGATATCCCTTCTGTAAAAAGATCAGACAGCAGTTATGTGTATGATGCCACCGGAACTTTAAATACCTTTAGTGCAAACAGCCCCATTGGCCGTCACTGTGTAAAACAAGGCGATGCGGAAAATGCCTCCGGCGAATGGAATACGCTTGACTTGTATTGCTTAGCTGATACCAGCGTACATGTCATCAACGGAAAAGTAATGATGGTTTTATATCATTCAAGTCAGTCGGACAACGGTAAAGTATTGCCACTCACAAAAGGAAAAATTCAGATTCAATCTGAAGGCGCAGAGATTTTTTATAAGCAAATAAAATTAGAACTGTTGAATGCCATACCTGCAGATATGATCAGGTGATTATATCGTTTCAGCAACAATTTTTTTTTCTGAATAAACCAATGCATAGGCAATTAAATAATTTTCTCTTTAAAATAAAAAAAACACATGAAAGCCAGGAGACTTCTACTCACAATTTTACTTATTCAACTCTGCTTCAGTTTTAAAACAGAGGCGCAACAAAAACAATTCAAGACATTACTTGTGACTACCACAAAAGGATGGCATCATGAATCTCTTCACGCTGGTGTGCTTGCCATCCAGCAGTTGGGAATTAAAAATTTTTTTGACGTAGTGCTGTTTGAAAATCCCAACGGGTTTACAGATAAATATGTAGAACAGTTTCAGGCGATTATTTTTTTAAATACCACCGGCGATATTTTTGACAGTGCCCAGCAAAAAGTAATGGAACGTTTTATAGAGGCTGGTAAAGGCTTTGCAGGGATACATAGCGCAACAGATACCGAATACGATTGGGAATGGTACACAAAACTGGTAGGCAGAATGTTTAATATTCATCCCACCATTCAAACTGCCAGGTTAAATGTTATAAACCCGTCGTTTCCCGGCTTGCAGGGTTTTGCCGCCGGTAAATTATGGACAGACGAATGGTATGAATTTGGCCCGGAAAAGGTTTCAGGGTTGAACTATATTTTATCAATTGATGAAACAAGCTACGACCCTAAAGTACAATGGGGGGAAAAGAAAGGTGTGGGGATGGGAAAATTACATCCGCTTGCATGGTACCATAATTTTGACGGCGGCCATGCTTTTTATACAGCCTTAGGCCATATGCCTTCCGACTTTAGTGATCCTGTATTTTTAAATCATTTGTATGCAGGTATTTTTTGGGCCGCTACCGGTAAAAAATAAACTGTCCATATTTAACCCTTTTTTTGTTGATTCTGTCATGAAGTTATAAATTTTTTATAAGTGCTACCGCTTTTATGTTTTTATTTGCCTATGGCAAAAAGGTAGTCTTCGATATTATTTGACTATGCGGTAACAGAATTAAAAAAAGTAAGAATCTAAACATCAGCACTCAGTAAATTTTCGGCAAGATAAAAAGCTTTTTCATCTATTTAAAAACAAACAATGACAACAAGACGGTCCTTTATAAAATCAACCTCCATACTTTCAGCCGGATTACTTTTAACTCCCGCTGAATTCAACAGGAAACAAACTCTGATTGGTGTGCAGTTATATACTGTTAGGGAATTAATGCAGCAAAATCCTGCAGACACAATTGCCAAAGTTGCAAAAGTTGGTTTTAATTCTGTGGAAGGTGCAACATATACCGGTTCACAAAAATTCTATGGTATGGATCCGGGAGCTTTTTCAAAGTTGTTAAAAGACAATGGCCTGATTATGCCGAGCGCACATTACCGGTTGGGGGAAGAAAAAAACAACGGTGAAAATGTAAATGGAACCATGTTGCACGAATGGGACAAAGCAGTAGAAGATGCAACAGCAGTTGGATTAAAATACATGGTATGTGCTTTTTTATCTCCCGCTGAAAGGGGAGGGCTGAACCATTATAAGTATGTGGCCGACCAATTAAATATTGCCGGAGAAAAATGTAAAAAAGCAGGTATACAATTGTGTTACCACAATCATGATTTTGAATTTGCCAAACAAGACAATACCTATCCAATGGATATTTTGTTTGGTGCAGATAAAGACCTGGTGAAATTTGAAATGGATCTTTACTGGGTTACTAAAGCAGGCATGGATCCAATCGCATTATTTAAGCAACATCCTGGCAGGTTTCCACTGATGCATTTAAAAGATATGGATAAAACCGAGCAAAAGGCATTCACTGAAGTAGGTAATGGTGTGATTGATTTTAAAACAATTTTAAAGCATCAAAAAACGGCTGGTTTAAAATACTTTTTTGTTGAACAGGATAAATGCCCGGGCTCCCCGATTGATAGTATCACTCAAAGTTATAAATACATTAAAAAGAACCTGGTTTAAAATAATACATTCCCTGTGAATGATGCAGGATAGACTTAATTGATAGCTGGTAAATAAGTAAACGATGTAATAAAGATGTACCCCTTTACAGGTTAAAACTGCCGGCAAAAGATAATTTTACATTCTCCACGACTGTCAATGAAAATATCAGCGATTGTTACTTCATAAAAATTTAAAAACCATACAATGAAAAAAATTAAATTATTTTTTATCTGGATCAGTTTTCTTTCCTGGTACACATCCGATGCCCAAAAAATGGGCATATTTGATGGACATGGAGATATCGGTACCAACGTTAAACCAGGCGCTGCCACTTATATTCCTGAGACCGGACAGTATGTAATTTCCGGTGCAGGCGAAAACGTTTGGGCCAATCATGATGAGTTTCATTTTGTATGGAAAAAAATGAAGGGCGATTTTGTATTGTACACAAAAGCAGAATTTTTGGGCAACTGGGTAACCTATCACCGCAAAGTAGGCTGGATGGTTCGGAAAACACTGGATGGCAACTCACCACATGTAAATGCGGTAGAACATGGAGACGGTTTAACATCGCTGCAGTTTAGAAGAGCAGCGGGAGCAGTAACGGAAGAAATTAAATCTAAAATTACCAAAGCCAATGTAATTCAGTTAGAAAGAAAAGGATCAACCTACACCATGAGAGTAGCAAAATACGGGGAGCCTTTTGTAACTGAGCAGGTAACAAACATCGACCTTGGAGACGAAGTTTATGTGGGTTTATTTGTGGGATCGCACAATGCCGATATGGTAGAAACCGGCGTGTTTAAAGATGTGCGTATTATAGTTCCTTTTAATGGTGATGCTGATAACCGTACTCAAATGTCACTCGGCAGTAACCTCGAATTGATGGATGTTGCAAGTGGTGACCGCCAAATAATTTACACAGTACCTTATTCTATTCAGGCACCAAATTATACCAAGGACGGACAGCACCTGATATTTAATGGCAGTGATGGACTGATCTACAACTTCGACCTGAAGAGCCGTACACCTCAATTAATAAATACAGAAAATGTAAAATCAAATAACAACGATCATGTAGTTTCTTTTGATGGAAAAATGATTGGACTTAGCAGTACAGTCAAGGAACTCGGCGGGTCTATTATTTATACTGTTCCTGTAGTTGGCGGCACGCCAAAACAAATTACCCCTAAAGGGCCTTCTTATTTGCATGGCTGGTCGCCCGATGGCAAGAGCCTGGTATTTTGTGGTGAAAGAAATGGCGATTACGATGTATACAAAGTGCCGGCAGCAGGCGGACCCGAAGTAAAATTAACAACTGAAAAAGGCCTGGATGACGGACCAGAATATACACCCGATGGGAAATACATTTACTTTAATTCGGTTCGTTCCGGCCTGATGCAGATATGGCGTATGAAGCCCGACGGCAGCGAGCAGGAGCAGGTAACAACCGATGATTTCAACAACTGGTTTGCACATATTTCTCCGGATGGTAAAGGAATGGTGTTTTTATCTTTTTTGAAAGAGGAAGTAGTACCAGGTATGCACCCGCCATACAAACATGTGTACATCCGTTACATGCCCATTGCAGGGGGTACACCAAAAGTGTTGGCCTATCTTTATGGCGGCCAGGGTTCAATTAATACCCCATCGTGGTCACCGGATAGTAGGCAAATAGCATTTATCAGTAATTCGGATATGTCGAAATAAATGAACAGAGAAACGAAAGTAAAAAATGAAAGATGCTACTATGAATTGGTTAACTTATGGTCAATCTGAAGGGGGAGAATTTGATCGCTCATATTTGTTACTTAATTTTCGATCACTAAGAGTGGCCCTTTTTGTGGCGCCTTTCCTTCAAAAAACACCATGAAAAAATATTTCTTTTTCCTGCTGGCATACTGTTTTGTACTTATGTTGAGCGTATCTGCTTATCCGGACTCACTGCCATCACCATTTAAAATTTTACCATTCCCGAAGAGCGTCCGTCTGCTAAATCAGCCGAGGCTTTTATTTGGTTCGTTGCAACAAATTTCCATCAAGGGAACAATGAGCGCACCGGTGATGGGCTATCAACTTTCGCAACTCCCTGCAGGATATACTAACTCTGGCAAAGGCACACTTACTATCCAACTGGATCCAAACCTGGCGGCTATGCCTTCATACGAAGGATATATCATGACGATTCAAGCTGACAGAGTTGAAATCATTGCCAAAAGTGAAGCAGGTATATTTTATGGCTGCCAGTCTCTGGAGCAATTGCTGGAAGATGCAAGGGATTTTAGAAAGCCGTTGCCAGCATGTATCATTAAAGACTATCCCGTGCTAAGTTATCGGGCGGTGCATTTTGATGTGAAGCATCATCTGGACAACATGCGCTATTATTACGAAAGTATTGACCGCCTGGCGAGGTATAAAATCAATGCCGTTGTTTTTGAATTTGAAGATAAGCTGCGTTACCAATTGCAACCGCTGGTTGGTGGCCCACAATCAATCAGCATTGATGAAATGGCTGCGCTGACAAAATATGCAAAGGAAAGATTTATTGAAATAACACCGCTGGTGCAGGGTTTGGGTCACGCTACTTTCATTTTAAAACATGAAGAATATAAACCGCTCTGGGAGTTACCTTTTAGTCACTGGGCATTTTGCCCGATGGATGAAGGCACCTACAAAGTGTTGTTTGATTTATACACCGATGCCATCAATTCAAAAGGCACTTGATTAATTTAAACCGACAATTTAATAATTAAATTAGTTCCTTCGCAATACTTACTTTCCACTTTAATCTCTCCTTTACGTGCTTTATCATAACTCAAACCTAATCCTTTTCCTTGTCCTGTAGGTTTGGTTGTAATAAAGTGTTGAAATATTTTATCAGCTATATTTTGCAAAGCTACCTTATGCAATTGGCGAAAGAAATACATTAGTATGCAGTGTTCCTATTTAAAAGAACTTATGATAAATAATAATGATAGTCTTAGCGACCCGTGCCCGTACCCTTTTCAATGGCCTTGTAAACTGCATCCATTATATTACCCTGTGTGTGCAGTTTATAAATAGCGTCATTTACTTTCGGATAAACACGATTTGATAAAAATATGAATACCACATTTTTATCCGGATCTACCCAAAAAGAAGTGCCGGTAAAGCCTGTATGGCCATAAGTTTCCATTGAAGCCAACTTAGACGGATAAGCGTTTTCGCTTGCAGTATCCTTTCTATCGAACCCGAGGCCCCTGCGGCTCACAGCAGATTGGCCTGAAGTAAAAAGATGAATGGTTTCGGGCTGAAAATATTGGACGTCCCCATATGTTCCGCCATTTAAAATCATCTGGTAAAGCATCGCAAGATCATTGGCAGAAGCAAATAAACCTGCATTGCCTGAAACGCCGCCATAGCGTGCCGCCGTAGGATCATGAACATAACCTCGAAGCCATTGTTTCCTAAAGATTTCTTCATTTTCAGTCGGTACAATCTGTTTAATATCAAATCGGTTTAGCGGGTTAAAGCCTGCTGTTTGCATACCTAATGGCCCATAAAAATGTTCCTGCACATATTGATCTAATTTCTCCAAAGATTGTCGTTCAACCACCTCTTTCATATAGGTCATACTCAGATCCGAATAAACATATTGGCCCCGTGTATCCATTTTTGAATTGAGCATGTGCGGCCACATACTTGCTGTAAAATATTCTTTTCTTATAAAGACTTTTTCCCCGGCCTTTAACGGGTAAGCAGCAGAGGAGTCAGTATTTACATCAATGGGCAAAAGCGGCAGATCCACATCGGGTTGAAGCCCTGACTGGTGCAGCAACAGTTCCCTTATTTTTATATTGCTCTTATCGGTGTTCCTCGCACTGGGAATATAGTAACCGAAGGTAGAATCCAACGCTATCTTTTTTTGTTCATACAGATGCATAATTGCCATAATGGTGGCAGAGACTTTTGTAACAGAAGCCAAATCGAAAATATCTGTTATCAACATGGGTTCGACACGGTCATAAGTATGATAACCGAACGCCTTGTTGAAAATCACTTTGCCATCCTTTAAAATTAAAACAACAGCGCCGGGAATAGCCTTTTCATCGATAGCGTTGGCAACTAATGAATCTATTGGCCTTGCAATGTCTTCAATATTAATTCCTGTTTCTTCGGGCACGGTATAGGCCATGCGAATTGGCGAAGTGGCGTTACCGGTTCCCTTAATATATTTTGAAGTGTAAGAACGGTTTATTTTGGCCTTGGCACCAACGCCGCCAAAAATAAGCTGGGCACAAAAACCGTCAGTAACATTTGTTTCCTTTTCGGTCCATATTATTGGCTGATCGATATCATCAGCGTATTTTAAAAACTTAAATTTACCTGTTACAACAAGTACCAGCTGTTTACTGCGCTTTATATCCAATATAAAATTTATGGTCCTCTTATCATTCAATCCCTGCGCAGTAACCTGTACAATTATGGTCTTATAAAATTTCAAGTCATCACTTAATCCATAAAGAGAAGAATCGGAGTCGTATTTGGATGCTGCAAAACTTGTCACGTTGGTGTATTTATTTAAAAGGCTGTCGAATGCAACTGCATCGATAGCATTGATATTTACAGAAGCTATTTTCTGCTGAAGGTCTTTTAGTGGGATTATTGCAGGTTCGTTATTTAACAGGACGATAGAGCTTGCTGCTGCCTGAAAATCGCTGAGCCAATGTTCGTTGTTTTTGTGGTCATGCGATTGGGCGTAGGAGTTGGTACAACAGCTAATGCATAACAGAAGCTGCAGTAGCTTTATAGATTTTTTTTTCATGTGATCAGTTTTGCCTTAAAAGCAATTTAGCTTTCACTTGTAAATATAATTCTGAAACATAGAATAAATACAGATTCAACTGTTATTGAAAGACAAGCTTTCGACACTTGCCCTGGAAAATCCATAAGTAATGCACTCTTTCGCCACACCGATAGAAACTTAGAAATGAATGGCTGAAGATCGGCAGTATCACTTGTATTTCCAGCAGAAGCTTTAACTTTTACATTGTCTGCCAAACTATTGTGCCGAGTTTACTTAACATATTTCGCACACCTCGCTATCAAAAGAATGACTGCGTATGAAAATAACAGTACAGGGAAAATAATCTAATTTTCTCCTGTTTGTTGATTTATTGTTTGGTACGATCATAAAATTCATTTTGCAGTTTAAGTGTTTTGTTATCAGCTTTTATCGCTTTTAAAGCCGTTATCAATGATTGAATTGTATGCTCAGTAATAAACTCTCCAAGCTCCCTTGAAGCCTGCGCTCCTACACCTGCATAATGATTCGGATAATCGGCATACCACCAGATAGCTGTATATACATTGGGAATATCCAGCCTTTTTTGGTTCAATCCCGATTCATTAGCAGCGCTGTCCATTTTTACAAGGTCGGGTCGTAAATATAAAAGTGTAGAGGTTTCCCGTTCTCCTGCGTGCTGATCATCTTCCTGACTGGATCTGTGCATTTGTTTAAGCTTTGCCTTGTATTCTGCATCCTGGTCCGGTTCGAAAAAATAGACTGCATAATTTCTTCTTTTTTCCAATTGAGATTGTATAAAAAATCTGATGAGTTCCGGATTACCGCCATGGCCGTTGATAATTACAATTTTCTTAAATCCATTACGGGCAATCTCAGCACAGGTTGCATCTAGTAATTCCAATAATAGCTTACTGGGCAAAGCGAATGTTCCTGGCTGGTGCCGAGCCTCAAAAATCTGCCCATAGAAATAATCAGGAAAAACCACTGCGTATTCTTTTTTAGTCGCCCGAGCGGCCCATTCGCGGACGTGAATCAAGTCGGAGCCAATGGGTGCATGCGGTCCATGCTTTTCAAGGATACCAATCGGAAGGATACATGTTGATGATGAACTATCCAATGCTTTCTGCCAATCACTTGCAACGAGTTCGTCCCATCGGCTGTGAAGATTTTGAGCATAAGTGATCGTTGAAAAAAGGATTAGAATAAAAGTTACCGAAGTGATTCGTTTTGAAAAATTATTCTTCAATTTCATTATCTATTTATTTATTATTATGATAAAAAGAATCGTTATTTGGCAGAAAAAAAACTTTTAAGCAAGTTATTTAATGTGGGTTCCAAATACAAATAAAGTTGATTACACAATATATAACTTGACAGAATTTAGAAAAAAATTATGATCAAATATTGGGGCTGATAAAACTATATTTTCAAATTCCTGGCCATCTATCGAAAGCCTGGCTGTACCGAAAGGCTTCGCCGCTTAAAAACATAGTATAACTTTTATCAATCGGCATTGTAACTTATAATATTATTGATACCATTTAATTCAATGGATTTCATAACTGCTTTTAAAACCTTATCATTTACTGTTGCGCTTTTTGCATTTGTTAAAAAATGTATCTTCCATCCGGGTTGTGATGAATGAATGCCGCAGGTAATGGCATTGCCACTCTTTTTATAGTCAATGGAAATTTTAGTATCCCCGACCAACAAATTTTTCAAGGAAGCTCTTTCCCAGGCATGAGGCATTTGTAAATGAACCGTGATCTCTTTTTTATAAGCATCCGGATTCACACCAAAGAAATATTGAATGAGCGGAATATTAAGGCAACTGATATTCCATGCCTGTACGAACATACCATAGTCAGGCGACACTTCATACGTAGTGCCTGGCGTTGCATAGCTGAAAGTGTTCAGCATTTTGTGCATGTAGGTTAATGCAGTATCAGGCATGCCATAGCGGGCTGCAGCTTTTATCAAACCAGAAGTACCGGCCGGCATTACAGCACGGTTGTACGTAAAGGTGCTGTCTTTTTGAAAAGGTCGCTCATCAATTGTTACATCATCAGGACGTTCGATTCCGGCAATATAACTGCCAAATTTATTGGTGAAGAAGGATGCTTTTTTTATCGCCTGCAAAGCCCTGGCAGTATCCGTCATGCCTTCGGTGACAGGATCGAGCAACGAAGCATTGTAGTAAACGAGGTAGCCGTTGTAAGGATAAGTGTTGTTAAGAACAGAAGATTTCAATGCATTCAGCTTTATCCCTGCCCAGTTATTTCTTCCAGGCTTTACTCTTTTCGTTAAAGCATCATCAATAAGGTGCAGCGCTTTTTCTTTTGTAGTAAGAAAGTCAGCGTAACAGTGTTCGCTTTCCACCCACCAATCTTTGTTAATATTGTTTTTCAACAATCTTGCTTTTGTATCATAATCTTTTGCCAGCTTATCTTCTTTAAAGATTGTCGCCATCTGGGTAAGCACATTTAAAAACAGGTATGTATTTACCTGCACATCCAGCATCTCATCACTCAGGCCTTCGATTTCAACACCGCCATAACCTTCAATATATCCATTGTGATTGGAATCGTGCTGCTGCAGCCAGGCCCATATTTTTTTTGCATAAGCATAATTTTCTTTTAAGAACTGCATATTACCTGTCCATTTAAAAATCTGCCACGCAGCAACAATATGCAATTGCGATTCCTGCATATTACCTTTATTGTACACCACGCCGTTATCAGATACTTCATGGATAATTCTTCCACTGGCATTATTAGTTTTGTCTGAAATTTTTTTTAAAAAATTAAAGGAATTATAAAAAAGTTGTGGTGACATGGTGCCGGTTAAAGACATAAATGTTGCGGCCTGATCGTTGCTGAAAAACCAGGGATAATCGGGCAGACCAGCACTCAATCCTTTTCCCAAACCAGGAACATCCCGTTGCAGCCAGTCTGTTGCATACTTGCCCCAGTCGTAGGCTGTTTGCAGTAAAGTATCAGGGACGCTGATGGCTGCAGTTGCTTCCATCGTCTGAAAACGTTTTTTCTTTTGCTCAAATAATGTTGCCAACTGATTTTTTGCAAAGGCAATATTGTTTGTAATTTCTTGTGCATTTTTTGTTGAGCCTGAAATGTAAAAACGGAAGTATTCACTAGCACCTGCAGCTAAGTCGTTTTGCAGTGAAACCACCGCTCGTGTACCTTTCCCTTTGTATGATGTTTTTATTGCCTTTTTTAAACTGCCTTTACTGTTTTCAAAACCAATGCCATTGTACCATGTGTTTAACTGGTCTTTAAAAAGCAGGATATTGCTTTTACTCTCGTTGGTAAGCAATGTATCTGCGCCATCTTTTATATTTAGTCTTTCTGCCAGCCAAACCGGCATTAGGTTAATGTCTGCATTTAATTCAAACGTAAATTGTTTTCGAAGACCCGATAGATTTTCTATTTTATATTCTACTATCAACACCGGAATATCATCCGGAACAAATTGCGTTTGTGTAACACCAATATCGCTTGTTGAATAGTGAAATTTTGTGGCGAAAGAATAAGTAGTAAAGCCATCGCATTTTGGTGCAGCTGATTCGCCGGTTTTCTTATCTGTTATAACAAAACCAAAACCATCCATCAACTTGATTGGTTGCTGCCAGATACCGCCCATTTCGCCGGGCACATGAAAACCAACTTTGGGAAAAGCGCCTTTCTGACTGCCGATACAATATAACCTGTGGCCGGCGGTTGTATACAGATAATCAGCATTGTCCGCCTGGCCTTTAATATGCGGCAATAGATTACTGGCGTTGTTTAAATTAAATTTATTGGATTGGGCGATGATGACCTGTTGAATGATTAATAAAAAAATGATCAGGAAACATCCTAAAACAGGAAAATAATTTTTTCTTTTCATCCGAATCATGAATTTGTAATGCAGTAGTTCGATTGACTGGTTTCAATACTTTAAATTAAGCCATGGACTTTATTCCAAGGCTTCAGCGTCTACAAATCTAACAAAATTTGGTTGATGCAAAATATTAGAAAAGGTAGTGAAAGTGCCCAGGTTTAATTAGTATGAATCACTAAACATCATTACTATGTTTTGAAAGCTTCCCTGTTATCGGTAAATTCCATCAAGGAAAAAGCCCTTGATTAAATGAGCTAAATTTAACAGTTATTATTTTATTCAGCTCCTTCCCTCTGCTTACATTACCCCTTAATTTTAGTTGCTGCCGGCGCTCATTAATGAGTTCGTTTTTGTAAGCTCAGGTTTTGCATGTACATAAATAAAAGTAGATGGCTACGTTAGCATCATACATTATTAATATTTTTAGCTTTGGATATCCTTAAAGGATAAGAAAAATGGAAATAAAAACAATTTGAGATTGGATAACGTATAAGGAGTTCTACGAATGTATTGTCAAGTAAGTTATCCTGCGACAGCCTAAGTTTTAGTGAT
This sequence comes from Ferruginibacter sp., assembly GCA_014377385.1. GTDB lineage: Bacteria > Bacteroidota > Bacteroidia > Chitinophagales > Chitinophagaceae > Ferruginibacter. Next base: position 14,928 of record JACMPR010000105.1, read on the forward strand.
GAAATACCAATGGCCAGCTGTCAAATAACATATAACTGACCAAAGGCACTTAAGCCAATACTTGAATGAACTAAAGTCAATTCGCTTGATCTTTGGCAACTTCTCTGGGACATTTATAATTCATAGGCTATAAATCACCACGGTAGACTGTCTAAAATACCGCTTACGTCTTCTCCTACTTCAGGCTCGCCGATAAATCTTTGAAGAAAAGTTACTGCCATTGCTTCCTGTGGAAAATCCACGAGTTTTGACCCCCTGCCACCACGCTGATTTAAACGTAAAAGTAAATGGGGAATGGGGGTCGGCATTGCCGGTATTTCCAATTAACACAGTCACACATTAATTTTTTGAATATCTCCCTATCTGTTCACTC
>JACMPR010000106.1 GCA_014377385.1 Ferruginibacter sp.
ACCCTGCTGCCGGGCGCGAAATATATTTGCTACACAGAAGAACGATGGAAAAAAGATCCCACTGCCTCCAAAAAAAATTACCTGGATGAAATAGTGTATGACGAAAATCTGCCCCGCAAAGATTTCGTGTATCCCTATGCGAGCAAAGTTTACAACCGGGTGCTTAAAAAAATAGTGTTCAGCCTGCAAACTATGGAACCCCTGGAAGTAGACATCATCAATGACTCGCTGGTTTGTTGGGCCGAAACAAATAACGATACCCGGAGAGATTCTGTGATCATCTACAATTTAAATACGGGTGTAAAATCAAAGTCAAAACCCCTGCCTGGTAGCAACATCCTGGGGTTTACTGCAAAAATGATTTCTAATAAATTGTATTATGCACTGGCTCTGCCAGATCGTGAACTGGCAATTGTGAATATTAAAGGCCATACCATCTTTCGCAGAAAATATAAAGACGACCGCAAGGTTTTGGAGGAGATTGCATTCGTTGGCAGCTCACCATACTTTTATTTTAATGACTATGATAAAAAAGTGCCTAAACTTTTATATAAAATTGTAGGAGACACCGTAGAGATGATTAGGAAGTTCCCGGCTGGTATTTCGCTGCTGGCCTCTGCACTTACAGATGCCGGTTGCTTTTTCATGTATAAAAAAGAAATCGTTAGAAAGTCGGCAACCTTTGTACACTACCGCTTGATAAACATGCTCTCGGGTAGCGATAGGTTTATAGACTCAATTAATTATGATGATCACAAATATAATGCGGAATACGAGCTCTACCCATCAGAGGGCTATTATACCCGAAACCATGAGGGTATATTTACATGGCATGATCTGAATAATGGTTACGAGTTCAAAGACTTCGGGCGGGACGAACCCACCCTCTCCTCTATAGCCTACAGCCCGGATGGACGATATCTTGCTTCGGCTAACCCTTACGGTAGGGTGCTATTATGGGACCTTGGTACGGGTAAAGAAACCCGGACACTGGCGGTAAAAAACAATGGCTACATCAGTAAGCTGGCCTTCAGTGGCAACGGTGCATACCTTGCTGCTTCCAGTGGAGACATTTGGGAATGTGCCACGGGCAAAAATGTAGTAAGCGTGACCGATGGAAGCATCTGGGCCGTAAATAGCATTGATTTTTCGAGTGATGGCAAAAGAATCGTAAGTGGCGGAGCTTGCATTATTAGCTGGGATGCATCAGATGGAAGCAAATTAAAGTTTCAGCAAGAACCTGGCAAAGAGAATATGGATAAAACAGGCACCTGCTGGAATCCGAACGGGTGCGTGGACCCGAACTTTAAATTCCAGGTATTCAGTATCGCCCTGCATCCTAATAGCAGGGATTTTGTTGCAGGTAACAAAAACGGCCTGGTTCAAAGATGGAATACCGAGGATGATTCCCTGTACGCATATAAAATTTTTGAAAATATAGATGGGCAGCCGGAAAACAAAGTGTACGATCTTAAATATACCCGTGATGGAAAGTCAATCATTGCAGTGCAGGAAAAATGTTTGTACCGTTTAAATGCACTCACTTTAAAGGTAGAAGACTCACTCTTGTTGCCGGAAGGGGAAAAGTTACTGGGGCTGGATATGGGATATGATGGCAATACTTTTGGTTGCATTACAGAAAGGCGTCATGGCCGCATTGTACAACTACGCAACCTGAACGACCTGGCGCTTAAAAAAGAATTTTACACTGAGGGAGTTTCTTTCAATAAGATTTCATTTTCTCCAAATAAAACGCAGGCGGCCACTGCCAGCGACGACGGATTTTGTACCATCTGGGATATTAAGAGCGGTAAAGAAGTAATGTACCTAAACAGTATTGGCGAATATGGTAACCTCATGGTAACAGCCGACAATTATTATATGGCCTCAAAATCTGCACTGGATGGCGTAAGTTTTTTAAAGGACAGTAGCTTTTATTCTTTTGACCAGTTTGACCTGTACCTTAACCGACCAGATATTGTTTTAAGCAGGCTTGGCTACGCTGCCCCTGAACTTCTTAATTTCTATCGCACTGCATATTTTAAAAGACTTAAAAAAGCCACCGGAGATATAAAAGATACCGTGATGAGTGAAACCGTACCAGGGTTAATATTGCTGAACCGAAAATCTATTGCTGCCATAAGTAAAACCGGCAAAGCAGGTCTTCGGTTTGAAATATCAGATTCCGCCGCACAACATGGAAGCCTGCGTATTTACATTAATGGGAACCTAGTAAAAGAAAACAACAGTGCAACGAACGGCTCCAAAATTTTTGTAATAGAAGATTCTATTTACCTGGGCCAGGGCAAAAACAATGTGGAGGCAGTTTACAGTAACCGATCATCGGCAGAAAGCAGAAAGGAAAAAATAACAATCACTTACTCCCCTTCAATTAAAATAGTTCCTAAGGTATGGTTCATTGGTGTGGGCATCTCCCACTACCAGGATGCAACGATGAACCTGAAGTACCCAGTAAAAGACATCAGGGATATTACGAGAGATTTTAAAAAGAAATATCCCGACCTCGTGATAGACACCTTTTTAAATGAAAAAGCTACCAGGGATCAACTGCTGGCACTCAGAGAAAAGTTGATGAAGACGGATATCAATGACAAAGTAATCGTATCCTTTAGCGGGCACGGTTTGTTGAGCGATAGTTTAAACTGGTATTTTGCTACCTACGATATCGACTTTAAAAAACCGGAAGTAAACGGGCTTTCCTATGCCATGATGGAGGGCATTCTGGATGGCATTCCGGCACGACAAAAATTACTGTTGCTGGATGCATGCCATAGTGGTGAAGTAGACAAAGAGTCCGACATGACATTGACAAACAGGGAAACCCTTTTATCGGAAAATGTAGTTACAACCAACGCAGCTGCGAGGGGTAGTATCGTATTGTCAAAATCAAAGGCTGGCCTTCAAACAAGTTTTGAAATGATGCAGGACCTTTTTGCAAGCCTCAATAATGGTAACGGAACAACGGTTCTGTCCGCCGCAGGAGGCCGGGAGTACGCCCTTGAGAGCGATCAATGGAAAAATGGTGTGTTTACTTACAGTTTATTGAAAGCATTAAAAAATTCCGCAACAGATGAAAATGCGAATAAGAAAATATCTGTGAAGGAATTAAAGAAGGCAGTTTTCACATCTGTAAAATCACTCACTGGTGGAAGGCAAAAACCCACCAGCAGGGTGGAACTGTTGGATGACTGGGATATTTGGTAATAAACTAATTTCTACCGGCAATGCAGGGTTAAAAAAAGATTATAGGGTTCCATGTGAAGGAACTTACCAAAAGATAACAAAAACCAACAAGCAGGAATGAAACGATTACAGTTGATTGGGATGTTTGGTAAATTATATTTCCAATAAGGGTTAAATTCATTTTAAAAACTGAATTTTAAATTATATGAATAAAGTATTACTCCTTACTATGTTAGGACTCGGGCTTTGTAGCGATGCGGTTTTTGCACAATCA
>JACMPR010000107.1 GCA_014377385.1 Ferruginibacter sp.
GCTCATGAGATTCAGAACCCGTTAAACTTCGTCAATAACTTTAGTGAGGTAAGTAAAGAGTTATTAGATGAAATGAAAGAGGCATTAGAAAGCGGTAACCAGGAAGATGCAAAGGATATAGCCAATGACATTATACAAAATCTCGAAAAAATAAACCATCATGGCAAGCGTGCAGATGCAATTGTAAAAGGTATGCTGCAACACAGTCGCACCAGTAGTGCCGTAAAAGAGCCAACAGATATAAATGTACTTGCTGATGAATATCTGCGGCTTTGCTATCATGGTTTGCGGGCAAAAGACAAAACTTTTAATGCCACATTCAAAACTGATTTTGATGATACGCTTGAAAAAATAAACATCATTCCGCAGGATATTGGAAGAGTGATATTGAATTTGCTTACGAATGCTTTTTATGCCTGCACTGAGCGAAGCCGAAGTGCTGTCAACGAAAAGAAAAAACAACAACCTGGTGGCTACGAACCTACAGTTTCGGTAAGCACAAAAAGGATTGGTGACATAGTAGAAATAATAGTTGGAGATAACGGAAACGGCATTCCGCAAAAAGTGTTGGATAAAATCTTTCAGCCCTTCTTTACCACCAAACCAACAGGGCAAGGAACCGGTTTAGGCCTGTCGTTAAGCTACGATATTATTAAAGCACATGGTGGTGAAATAAAAGTGGAAACCAAGCCCGCCCGTGCCGGTACGGACGGGGAAGGTGGGGGATCAGCGTTTCTTATTCAATTGCCAATAAAGAATTAATTTACCGACTGCCTACACCTATACCCTAACCCATGAGACAATTCTTATTCGTTCTTACATTCTTCATTTCCTGGCAGTCACAAAGCCAGCTTCGGGAGCTACGCTTCGATCGCCTTACTGTTGAGGAAGGCTTGCCGGAAAACTATGTTACCTGTTCAATACAAGACAAGTATGGCTATCTCTGGTTCGGTACACAAAACGGTTTGGTGCGCTACGATGGCTACAATGTAAAAGTTTATAACCTGCAGACAGCGGATAAAAAAGAAAGGCAATACCGCTCTATAGTGTCATTATTTGAAGATGGAAAAGGAAATATTTGGGTAGGCACGCTCTACGAAGGATTGTTCCGGTTTAACAGAAAGGCTGACAATTTCACCTTGTTTACACATAATGAGAAAAATTCTGAAGGTGAAAAAGAGAGAGTGTTGGCTATTACCGAAGATGCAAAAGGACATATTTGGACCTCTTCTGGAATAGCATTAGGGGGAAAAGCAACATATCATCTCGACAGGCTTGATCCGAATACCGGAAATATTACAAAATTTGATTCAAGCCTAAAAGGAGCTATGCACCTACCTTCAAAAGGAATTTATTCTTTACAGCAAGATGCACAGAAAAACATTTGGGCGGGAACAGGAAATGGTCTTTTTAAATACGATGCGGCAAAAAATAAAGCATCGATATTCTTATCTTCTGCCGACCCTAACCATCCCAACAGGTTTTTAAAAGTATACGAAGCACCATCCGAGCCCGGCATCTTCTGGATAAGTGTTGTTGGGAATGGTTTGTGGCGTTTTGATGCTAAAAACGAAAAGCATACAATTTTTAGACATTTAAAAGGCAATATAAAGAGTTTAGTAAATGATACCATCCTCTCCCTAACTGAGGATAAACAAAAAAGGCTGTGGATAGGTACAAGACAAGGTTTATCGTTATTAGACAGAAGCAACGGAGCATTTACCAATTATAAAACTGACCAAACGAAGGTGGGTGCATTACCGGATGTTTGTGTTGATATTAAGCAAGGAAAGGATGGGGCGCTGTGGATCGCTGGTTTTGGTATGCAAGGCATCCTGTATTTATCTTCTCCGCAGGCAAAACTTAAAAGGTTTCTCACAGATGATTCTGACCCTAATGGTTTGCCCACCAACTTTATTTATAACTCTTTAGTAGATCGCAATGGTGTTATATGGTTTGGAACAAGAGGCGATGGGATGCTGAAACTGAACCAGCAACGATCCCAATTCACTTATATCCACAAGAACGACCAACCGGGCACTTACCCCGGTAAGGACATAAATGGAATAGTGAAATTGCCTGATGGAGGTTTTATAGTGTCAACCGCTACTACATTATTTGAAGCAAATGACTCCTTAACACAGTTTAAAAAAATTATTGTTCCCGGAAGCGATACCATCAAACCATCTTTCGCAGCCGTTATGCTCGATAAACAAGGAATGGTCTGGATTAGTACTTCAGCGCAAGGATTATTTAGTTTCAACCCGCTTTCAAAGAAGTATAAAAGATATATAAACAATCCAAAAGACAGCACCTCTATCACCAGTAATAATTTGCGTCGCCCGTGTTACGAAGACAGCAAAGGGAACTTTTGGGTAAGCACTTATGGGGGAGGCTTGTGTAAGTTAGATAGGGCTACGGGAAAGTTTACCCGCTACCCTTTTATTTTTAATACTGGTGGAACGCCAACGAACGGAGCACTTGACGATGACCAGGTATCTAGTATTTTAGAAGATAGTAAAGGCGTACTATGGATAGGCACCAACAGTGGCGGACTAAACAAATATGATGAGGCTACCGGTAAGTTCAAGTCTTACCATAATACCGAAACAGGAATGCAATGCGTTGTCAGCCTATACGAGGATCGTGCAGGCAGATTTTGGGTAGGCACTTACTTATGGGGGCTTTTTCTTTTTGACCGGGAAACCGGGAAATACCGGCGTTTTTTGGAAAAGGATGGTTTAGCTTATGATAACGTCTCATTTATCAAAGAAGACAATTCAGGGAACATTTGGCTATCCTCCGGTCGGGGTTTTTCAATCCTAAATCCTAAAGATTTTTCTATCAAAAAATTCACCACTGCGCAGGGCATGCCTACAAATGAACTTCTTAATTCCCGAACTATTTCTAATGAAAATGACTGGCTGGTAACAGCAACCGAAGGCATCATTCGATTTAATCCTGACAACCTAATTGTCAATAAAACAGAACCTGAAGTTTTTATTCAATCTCTTTCGCACACACAAACCGATACTGCAGGTGCAGCCATTGTTTTTATAGATAAACAAAAAGAAATTGAACTGGCTTACGATGAAAACAGGATAAGTTTTCAATATGTGGGTATCCATTATGCCAACTCCCGTTTAAACCAATACGAGTATAAGGTTGAAGGTTATGATAAAGATTGGATAAAGGCAGGAAGGCAACGCACCGCAACTTACACGAACCTATCGCCAGGCACTTATACCTTCTTTGTGAAGGCTGCAAACAGTGATGGCATTTGGAGTAAAAATATAGCCCAAATTAAAGTGGTTATTCATCCGCCGTGGTGGAAAACCTGGTGGGCATATTTACTTTATATACTTGCATTTGCGCTTGCTATATGGACCTATTTAAGCTATCGTTCAAAAGCGCTCCGCCGGGAAAACAAGATACTGGAAGAAAAAGTAGAACATCGCACTTCGCAATTACAAAGCAGTATAGAAAGTTTAAAAGCCACACAGGCGCAACTCATTCAATCAGAAAAAATGGCTTCGCTGGGCGAACTCACAGCAGGCATTGCACACGAGATACAAAACCCGTTAAACTTCGTCAATAATTTTTCCGAGGTAAGCAACGAATTGATTAATGAAATGAAAGAAGAATTGGTAAATGGTAATAAGGAAGATGCTTTTGCAATTGCAGATGACATCAAACAAAATCTTGAAAAAATAAATCACCACGGCAAACGAGCCGATGCCATTGTGAAAGGAATGTTGCAACATTCGCGGGCAAATGCGGGTAAAAAAGAACTAACAGATATCAATGCTTTAGCCGATGAATATTTACGGTTAAGTTATCATGGCTTAAGAGCAAATGACAAATCGTTCAATGCAAACTTTACAACCAATTTTGATGAAAGCATGGAAAGCACTGAAGTAATACCACAGGATATTGGTAGAGTTTTATTGAACCTGTACAATAATGCTTTCTACTCGGTAAATGAAAAGAAGAGACAATTCAACGGAACATTTCAACCGGCGGTTTCAGTAAGCACCCACAAGACAAAGGAAAATTTTCTAATACAGGTTCGGGATAATGGCAATGGTATTCCTCAGAAAGTCCTTGATAAAATATACCAGCCATTCTTCACAACAAAGCCAACCGGTGAAGGAACAGGGTTAGGACTATCGTTAAGTTACGACATTGTAAAAGCTCATGGTGGCGAAATAAAAGTAGAAACAAAAGAAGGAGAGTACACAGAATTCGTTATTATTATTCCTTCAAAATCAACACCGCTGCATGAGGAGACTTTTTAAATTTCTGCTGCTTCTTTCTTTAACCACTTTCTGCAGTTCGGCAATTGCACAGGAGAGTTGTTATGATTGTGACTACGACTCATTGATGAAACAGCTGCCATTAAAAAAAACTGATATTGAAAAGGCAGAGTTTCTCATGTTGTTGATTGATCTCAGAC
>JACMPR010000108.1 GCA_014377385.1 Ferruginibacter sp.
GCAGGCAATTTATCAGGCGTAAATTGCTTTTTAAATAAAGTTTCAAATGCTGTTTTGCTAATAAGCGCTGATTTACCTGAATAACCTTTCATCATCTCAATCAAATATTTGCTCAGGTCGGCCACAGAAGTGCGCAGGCTACCGTCGGGATATGTAGCACAGCTATAGACTTTGAGGCTTCCATCATTGTTGAGCAGCGTTTTATAAATAGCTTCCTCCTGCCTGTTTACTTCATAAAGTGTGGCATATTTAAGGCTTCGGGCATCATCGAAAAACCAATGCGTATCCGTCATTTTTAAAGGCGTAAATATACCCGCAGAAGTAAATTTGTCAAAAGAAGTCTTTGCCTTTATTTCAATAACATACGCTGCCAATGCAGCAGCAACATTAGAGTAGTTATACTTTTTTCCAGGTTCCGAATTCCCAAAATTCGATTTACTGTAAAAAATACCTCCCTCGGTGTAATAGGCTTTTAAATAATCTTTTAGTTCCATCGCTGGTTTCTTGCCAACCGAATAAGCCTTCTCATACATTTCGTTATTGTCTACCAACCCCGACACATGTGTGGCAAGGTCCTTAATCTTAATAACAGCATTCGGGAACCATGGATTAATAATTTTAAATGGTAGCACCTCGTTGATGGGTGTTTCCAAAGTAAAATATCCCTTTTCAATTGCCTGCATCAACGCCAGTCCTATAAAAGTTTTACTTACAGAACCAACAGGCTGTATGGTTTGAATTGTATAAGGATTTTTTTTTGCCTTATCTGCGAATCCATATCCGCCCGAAAATATAATAGCATCCTCCTTAATAACTGCTACGGCAAAACCCGGCAACTTTGATCCTGCCTGGACCGACCTTAAAAAATCATTTAAACCCTGCACGGTTTTCTGTGCATAAGAAAATTTACATGCAAACATCAGCAGGAGTAATGCTGTACATCCTAAAAAAATCTGCTTCATATTTTGAGTTTAATTTGCTGCTGCATATTGGTCATTCATAACGTTGTCACTCTTAAAATATTTGCAAAAATAAAGACCATGAAAAAATATAATAATTATCTATCGAAAAAGACAGGCTATTTTTTCTCTCTTATCGACTTAAATTCAGATCCCTGCTTCCATGCAGGCCATTTGTGATCAAACGCTAAACGATAACCGATCCTGTATAACAGTTGAATGTCATCGATGGCGCCATCCAGTTTCCAGGCTCCCGGATTATATTCATCGGACGGGCGGTGGTAATTCTTATCCCTGTAAGCACTGGCCATTGACGCGCCATAATCCTTATCCTTTCCTATTACATCACTGCCGTATTTAAGGTCCATAGAAGGCACACCGACTTTTGCAAAATTAAAGTGGTCAGAACGGTAATAAGAACCTGATTCCGGATGCGGATCAAACACAAGCACCCGGTTTACCCTGGCAAGTTCTTCAGTTAAATAATCTTCCAATTCATTTTGTCCTTGGCCAACAACCACAATGTCTTTTGTTTTACCAAACCAATTTAAGACATCCATATTTAAATTCGCCACCGTTTTGTCGATAGGAAAAACAGGATTCTGTGCATAATAATCTGAACCCCACAATCCCTGTTCCTCCGCGGTTACCGCCAGGAAAACAATGCTGCGTTCCGGTACTTTTTTCAAACTCTTAAATGCCCTGGCAATTTCAAACAAAGCAGCGGTACCACTGCCATTATCGAGTGCCCCGTTGTAAATAGAATCCCCTTTTTCATCGGGCGCTCCAATTCCTAAATGATCCCAATGGGCAGTATAAATAATAGTCTCATCAGGGTATTTGCTGCCGGTAATCTTTCCAATTACATTGTGAGATTTATCATAATTAGATGTCACTTTCATACTCGTTGACAACTGGATGTTAAGTGGTTCAGCGCTAAACCCCGGTTTATCAGCTTTGGCTAAAAATCCGGAATCTTTTCCTGCGGCGGCAAGAAGTTTTTTGGTGGCATCTGTTGTAA
>JACMPR010000109.1 GCA_014377385.1 Ferruginibacter sp.
ATTGCTGAGGGCCGGCGGGCCAAAGCAATTAAAAAAGAGGTGGATGTCATCATGTTAATGTCTACTATGACGGGAACCGTGACTCAAATGCTCATCAACAAAGATTATTACCGTGAGTTCAATGATCATAAAAAAATATCAGCATCCGCATACGAAGCATTATTCAAAGAAAATATGAGCAGGCACCTCAAACATTTATTTAAAGCAACATTGGGTTATGAATAACAGGATGACATTTAGAATATGGTTGATCGCTTTCTTTGTGATTGCAACAGTGAATTTGCGAGCCCAGGATGGTACAAAAAAACTCAGTTTACAAGAGGCAATAAATATTGGAATTCAAAACAGTAAAAATTTAAAAATATCCAAGGCAAAAATTGATGAGGCTACGGCTTTGTTGCAACAAGCCAATGACAGCCGGCTGCCGGACTTCAACATCAATGGAAGTTACCTGCGGCTTAATAGTGCGAACATAAAATTAGTATCCGATAGTTCTCGCGGAGGAGCGGGCATTAAAATTAACCAGGCGTTGTATGGCACCGCTACCCTTTCACTACCCTTATATGCAGGTGGCAGAATAAAATATGGTATCGAATCTGCAAGATTTCTTAAACAGGCCAGTGTACTGGATGCTGAAAATGATAAAGAGGCTGTTATATTCAATACCATAAAAGCTTTCATTAATTTATACAAGTCATATGAAGCGGTGCTTCTTGTCAAGGAAAATCTTCAATCATCGGTATCACGTGACAGGAATTTTTCCAACCTGGAAAAAAATGGTTTGCTGGCAAGGAATGATTTCTTAAAATCGCAACTTCAAACTTCCAACATTGAACTTTCGTTGCTGGATGCCCAAACCAATAACAAGCTGGCTATGGTAAATATGAATTTAATGCTTGGCCTCCCGGAGAATACTTTGCTACTGCTGGACACGGGCTTTATGACTTCAAAACAATATCTAAAGAACTTCGAAGAATATGAAAACCAGGCACTTGAGCGCAGGAAAGATCTACAGGCGTTAAATTTTAGAAAAAAAGCTGCGGTAACGGCAATCAGGTCTGCCAATGCTGAAGCATATCCAGTCATAGGGCTAACCGGTGGTTATGTTGCAGCCTATGTACCCGATTTTATAACCGTTACAAATGCTTTGAATGTTGGCATTGGCGTGAAATACAACCTTGCGAATCTCTACAAGAAGAACAGCAACCTGATGCAGGCCAATGCAAGACAAACCGAATTAAATGCAAACGAAGAAATTTTAAACGATGCAATAAAATCACAGGTAAACCAGGACTATCAGAATTATTTATTAAATCAAAAGAAAATGGAAGTTTACGAAAGTGCATTTGAACAGGCAAAAGAAAATTACCGCATTACGAAAAATAAATACGACAATAGCCTTGTAACGATCACGGATCTGCTGGAGGCTGATGTAGCCTTGCTGCAGTCGAAGCTAAACATCAGTTTTGCTAAAGCAGATGCCGTACTCGCTTATAATAAATTACTGCAAACAAGCGGAACATTATCGCAATAAACAGAAACAAGAAATTGTAAATTTTATGGAATTAAATAAAACAGAAACAGCACAGCCGCAGGTTGTACCGAAAAAGAAAAGTAAGGCATTCATTATCGTACTTACATTGCTGGTTCTTTTTGGTGGGTGGTTTGGCCTTACAAAATATTTTCATGGTCAGCATCATGAAGAAACAGATGATGCCCAGGTGGAGGCCAATATCAGCCCGGTAATATCAAAAATCCCAGGTTACATATCCAAAATCTATGTAAAAGATAACCAACTCGTAAAAAAGGGAGACACTCTCATGGTCCTGGATGATCAGGACCTGAATATTATGGTTGAACAGGCAGAGGCAGCACTGGGTACGGCAAAGAGCAACCTCGCCGCAGCGCAGGCAAACAGCAACGCGGCTAACAGGAATATCAGTTCAAGTGACGCGGCCATCACAACTGCCAATGCCCAGATAGAAGCTGCGAAAGTGAATGTATGGCGTACTACGCAGGATTACGAACGTTATGCAAACCTGATAAAAGATCATTCCATCACCCAACAACAGTTTGAACAGGCTGACGCGGCAAAACAACAGGCAGAAAGACAATTACAGGTATTGATCGGTCAGCGCAACCAGGCCAGTACTCAAACCGGCGTAGTTACATCTCAAAGCACTGCCAGTGCACAACAGATAGGTGTTGCAGGCTCTGTAATAAAACAAAGAGAGGTTGATGTGGAAAATGCAAAACTAAACTTATCCTATACCGTTATACTTGCCCCGGAAGCCGGAGTAGTTTCTAAAGTGCCCATCCAGGCTGGACAATTCCTCCAGGCTGGCCAGCAATTATTCAGTATTGTGCTCAACAGCGACAAATGGGTGGTGGCAAATTTTAAAGAAACACAATACGATAAAATGAGGGAAGGGCAAAAAGTAATTATTCATGCCGATGCATTTCCATCCCATGATTTTGATGCAACCCTAAGTTCCTTCTCCCCCGCTACCGGTGCAAAATTCGCATTACTTCCACCAGACAATGCCAGCGGAAATTTTGTAAAAGTTGTACAACGCCTGCCTGTGAAAATTGAATTTACCAATAAGGCAGACCCGCTGATCCGGAAATTAAGGGCAGGGATGAATGTTTATGTAGATGTGCACCTGGACTGAAAACATATGCGATTTACATGGTATACCGCTAAGGGTGAATGAGCTTGTGATAGCTGATTTGTACCCATTGACGTTTTGTCTTACGTACTTGTTGACTGATTAAAAGCTTTCGTATTTATGAGTATGCAATTGCAGGAATCATTGGTTGAATATGGAGCTAAAAGAGCCATCATAACTATAACGGCTATTCTATGTGCGCTGCTGGAGATTGTTGATACAACAATTGTAAATGTTGCACTGAACGATATGCGTGGTACTTTGGGCGCAACATTACCGGAAGTGAGTTGGGTAATTACCGCTTATGCGATCGGCAATGTAATTATCGTTCCAATGACCAGCTGGCTGGCGCAGCAGTTTGGTCGAAGAAATTATTTTGCAGCATCGGTTATTTTATTTACGGTGTGCTCTTATTTGTGTGGTAATGCTAATGGTATCTGGGAGCTTGTTTTGTTTCGCTTTTTGCAAGGTCTCGGCGGAGGAGCGCTGCTGGTGACTTCACAAACGATCATTACCGAATCTTACCCTGTAGAAAAGAGAGGCATGGCCCAGGCAATTTACGGGTTGGGTGTAATTATTGGTCCTACACTTGGTCCGCCGCTTGGAGGTTACATTGTAGATCATTTCAGCTGGCCTTATATATTTTACATCAATATCCCGATTGGTGTTGTTGCAACATTACTCACGTTGCAGTTTGTACGAAGTCCGAAATATGCAGAAAAGAAGGCTATCAATGAAATTGACTGGTTGGGTATTGCCCTGCTGGCTGTAACGGTAGGATCATTGCAGTATGTATTGGAACGCGGCCAGGAAGATGACTGGTTTAATAATACCCTTATAACCGGCTTAGCCGTAGCGGCCCTGTTCGGCGCCTTCTTTTTTATCTGGAGAGAACTCACTTACAAGAATCCAATCGTAGATCTGAGGGTGCTGAGGAACGGCAACCTGAGGGTAGGTACCGTTTTGTCGTTTATTTTAGGATTTGGATTGTATGGATCAACCTTTGTCATTCCTTTATACACGCAAAGCACACTTGGGTGGACAGCACAACAATCTGGTGCCCTCATGATACCGGCCGCACTCACCACGGCTTTCATGATGCCGATCATTGGACGGCTTTTACAGAAAGGTGTACCACAACAATACCTTGTTGCCGTAGGGATGCTGGTTTTTTTTATTTATAGTATTTGGGGCTATCGCATTATTACACCAGATACAGGTGCAGACGCTTTTTTCTGGATGTTGATCGCCAGAGGTATTGGGCTTGGATTGTTGTTCATCCCCATAACGACCTTATCGCTCTCTACGCTTTCGGGCCAGGATATTGGCAAAGGCGCCGCATTTACAGGCATGATGCGGCAACTCGGCGGGTCTTTTGGCGTTGCCACCATTACTACTTTTTTGTCCAGGCAGAATATGATTCACCGTAATTCGCTGGTGAGCAACCTTGATGTAAATGATGCTCACGTACAGCAACGCGTAGTTGCTTTACAACATTCATTTATGTCAAAAGGCATGACGGCGCAGGAGGGACTGAAGGCAGCTTACAAGTCACTGGACTTCAACGTAACCAAACAGGCTTCTGTACTTTCTTACATGGATGTATTTCTATACCTGGGTATTATATTTTTAATTTGTATCCCTTTTGTTCTGCTGGTAAAAGGTAACAAGAAGAAAAAAGCAGCCGTTTCGGAAGCTGTGCATTAAACGCGGCGAGACAGGGGCGAGGCGGCAAAGTGATCGAGTGAATCGTAAATATGATTTAAGTCATTAAGCTGTTATCCTATTAGTTAACAACCAGTCACATTGGCTACGCCGTCCTAATCGACGGCCGCAAAAATCCCAGGGCTATTTTTTTTCGTTTCTATCCCGGTGATTTTTAAACCCTTGTGCATGCGTCCAAAAAAATATATTCCCAATTTAAAATTTCCAGGCGCAGTGCTGGTGATAGTTTTGTTAATACAGGGATGCGCTTTCAGGTCAATAAAAAGATCGAAAGGAATTGAATACCTGCAGCCACAACCATCAAAAAATATCGGGGCGCAAAAATTGAATATTTTTGCTCCCAGGAAAAATGCTTCGTTAAAAAATGTTTTGATCTTTATTCACGGGGGCAATTGGAATTCAGGCAATCGTTCGCTTTATAGTTTTCTGGGAAGCAGGATGGCACGCAAAAATATTGTAACAGTTGTTATCGATTATCCTCTTTCGCCGAAAGCCAGCTATAAAGAAATGGCCTTTGCTGCCGCAGCTTCGGTTAAGTGGGTAAAGGAGCATATAGAATCTTATGGTGGAAACCCCAAAAAAATATTCATATCAGGGCATTCGGCCGGCGGCCACCTGGCAGCATTGGTATCAGCAGACAATCGATATTTTGACAGCCTTGGCATAGCGAATCCGATTAAAGGCACTATTCTTATAGATGCCGGGGCATTGGACATGTTTACTTATTTAAAACAGGAAGGGCTAAACGAAGACCATACTTATCTAAAGACGTTTACTAAAGATCCGGCAGAATGGAAGAAGGCAAGCCCTGTAAATTATTTACATACCGGTATGCCCAAAATGCTGATTTACCAGGGTAGCAAGACCTATCCGTTTATTAAAGAAACAAATGAAATATTTCTCAGGGCTTTACGGCCCATCGCACCAGCAACGAAGTTCTACATGATTAAAGGCAAAAAACATATCGCGATGATAACGCAATTCTTTAAGACATGGAACCCGAGGTATAAGGAAATTGCGGATTTCATGAAATGAGGTGGGTTGTTGCTTACGAAAAACTTGTGTAGGTGAAATGGAAAACAATTCTGCCAATAAACATCTCGTGAAATATGGCAGTTGACAACTCGAAAACCACCCCGGTTGTTAAGCAGAGGATTTTTTTAAAGGAGCAAGTTTTACTGAACCTGATTAGCACCAATCTGGTCAATTTCATCCAGCATCTCTGGCCGTTTTGGATCAGGACCATATCCATTTGGCCCAACATTTCCATCTGTAAAAGCGAGTATGAGGTTATAAATTGGAATTAGCAAAAACCAACCACTTTTTCCAACACCGTGCATCCTGCGAACGCCCACTGCAATGCTGGGGATAAATACTACCAGGCTGTAGGCGTTTGCGATGTAGGGTACGCCCATTTGTAATTCCAACATGCTTAATACAATAGAGATAATAAAACTCACCAGAAAAAACCAATACTCACTCCGTCTTGCTCTTCCGTTAAAATCTGCATACTTTTTTAAAACGATTAAACACCAGTTGAACACAATTTTTAGTTTGAAAAGGTAAATTCCTCATCAGGCTTCGGAAATGCCCTTTTTGAATGGTTTCGGTTTCCAGTTAGTTTTTATACTACAAGACGTATGAAAAAAATGGAGCAAAAACAGCTTTGTAAACTAAAATTAGCTGATCTGCATTATCGCCGGGCAGGCCAAAAATAGTATGGGCCTGCACATCCCGACTGTGCAGCATCGTTGATTTGAATGGCTCAACGATGGTTTGTTGTACATGAGCGTGACACAACGATGAGGACATGAAAAACAAAAGCTGGCAAAAAATTGCAAAAATTCTCAAGGAAGTTGCTTGTAAGAAAAGTATTAATGGTTGCGTACAAAATGCGGCGCCGGATCAAGATAAAATGACCCTTCCGTAAAACCGATCATAGAATGGGAGTTGACAACTCGAATATCAATATGATAAAATTTGACAGACCACGTTCCTTGTTTCTTTGAAATATTAGAGCGGTAACAACTAATTTTAATTCATGAATGTAAAAGTTATCATCACCGGCGCAACAGGAATGGTGGGTGAAGGTGTGTTGCACGAATGTTTACAACACCCGCGCATATCCGAAATTCTGGTTTTAAATAGAAAATCCTGCGGTATTGTACATCCGAAATTAAAAGAGGTATTGCATGCTGATTTTTTTGATCTTTCGGCAATTGAAGACAAATTACCTGGCTATGATGCCTGCCTTTTTTGTTTAGGTATATCTTCTGTTGGAATGAAGGAAGAGACGTTTACCAAATTTACTTACGACCTTACAATGCATGTAGCTACCACCCTTTTAAAGCAAAACCCATCCATGGTATTTTGCTATATTTCGGGTGCAGGAACCGATGGCTCTGAAAAAGGCCGAATCATGTGGGCACGGGTAAAAGGCAAAACTGAAAATCACCTTGAAAAACTTGGCTTTAAAAAAGTTTATAATTTTCGTCCTGGTTATCTAAACCCTACTGCAGGCTTAAAAAACACCTTAACCTATTATAAATATGTAAGCTGGATGTTTCCTATACTAAAATTGGTGGCTGGAAAATATGTTTCCACGCTTAAAGAACTGGGCCTTGCAATGATTCATGTTGCCACAAAAGCCTATCCGAAATCGATGCTTGAAGTAAAAGATATTGTTGCTGCTGCTGCACAGGAAGTATCGACGCCCGTGTATTAAAGGATAAGCCTTAAAACTAAAAAAAGGCTCTCACTGTTACATGAGAACCTTTCTGAAATTTGTTATTCATCTTAGTAGCCGCCCATGCCACCCATGTCAGGTGCACCATGTCCGCCCATTGCTTCTTCTTTTTTAGGTTTGTCAGCAATCACGCATTCTGTTGTTAACAACATACCTGCGATAGAAGCTGCATTCTCTAAAGCTACGCGACTAACTTTAGTTGGATCGATAACACCAGCTTTGAAAAGGTTTTCATACACTTCTGTTCTTGCATTGAAACCATAATCAGCTTTACCTTCTTTGATTTTTTGGATGACGATTGATCCGTCGATACCAGCATTTGCAGTAAGTGTACGAACTGGTTCTTCCAAGGCACGGCGAACGATTGCCATCCCGGTTTGTTCATCAGCGATCTGGCCTTTTACTTTTGGTTCCAGGCTGGCGATCGCACGAATATAAGCCACACCACCACCCGGTACAATGCCCTCTTCAACGGCAGCACGCGTTGCATGTAATGCGTCATCAACGCGGTCTTTCTTTTCTTTCATTTCTACTTCGGTTGCAGCACCAACATAAAGAACGGCAACACCACCAGCCAATTTAGCCAGGCGTTCCTGTAATTTTTCTTTGTCATAATCAGAAGTAGTATTTTCTACCTGCGATTTGATTTGGTTAACACGGGCGGTAATATCTTTCTTCACACCTTTACCACCAACAATCGTTGTATTGTCTTTATCAATTGTCACAGAAGATGCCTGTCCTAAATAAGTAAGGTCAACATTCTCTAAGTTATAACCCTGCTCCTCACTAACAACGATACCCGCAGTTAATATGGCAAGATCCGTAAGCATTTCTTTTCTACGGTCACCAAAGCCCGGCGCTTTCACAGCAGCCACTTTAATGGTACCACGTAATTTATTTACCACCAGTGTTGCCAATGCTTCGCCTTCAAGATCTTCCGCAATCATCAGTAAGGGACGACCACTTTTTGCAACGGCTTCCAGGATGTGAAGAATATCTTTCATTGCAGATATCTTCTTATCATAAATAAGAATATATGGATTTTGTAATTCAACGCTCATTTTTTCGCTGTTAGTTACAAAATACGGGGAGATGTATCCACGATCGAATTGCATACCTTCTACGATATCGACTGTTGTATCTGTACCCTTCGCTTCTTCTACGGTAATCACCCCTTCTTTACCAACCTTAGCGAATGCTTCTGCGATCAGCTTCCCGATGGTTTCATCGTTGTTGGCAGATATCGTTGCTACCTGTTGAATTTTTTTGCTGTCGTTTCCAACAGTCTGTGATTGCTCTTTCAAACTTGCTACAACAAGGCTAACGGCTTTGTCAATACCACGTTTAAGATCCATAGGATTAGCACCTGCGGCAACCATTTTCAGGCCTTCGCTGATGATACTCTGTGCCAAAACTGTTGCAGTCGTAGTTCCATCACCTGCGATGTCAGCAGTTTTAGAAGCCACTTCTTTAACCATTTGTGCACCCATATTTTCAATTGGATCTTCCAGTTCAATTTCCTTTGCAACGGTAACACCATCTTTGGTAACCTGTGGTGCACCAAATTTCTTTTCGATAACCACGTTACGGCCTTTTGGTCCGAGGGTTACTTTAACGGCATTGGCCAAAGTATCAACCCCTTTTTTCATTTTATTTCTTGCTTCGATATCGAAGAAAATCATTTTAGACATTTGTGCGTATTTTAAGTTTTTTTAATTTTTTTATTCAAGACCTGTGCCTCACGCCACCCGTTGTTACTGCACCAAAGCCAGGTGTTCATTAACAGCCGGCAGCAGATGGCTGTATTAAATGACTGCAAGGATATCGCTTTCCCTCATGATGAGGTAATCTGTTCCTTCCACATTTATTTCGGTTCCTGCATACTTACTGTATAAAACAGTATCACCTGGCTTTACAGTTACGGGTTCATCCTTCTTCCCGGGGCCAGCGGCCAATACGGTGCCACGTTGTGGTTTTTCTTTCGCAGTATCAGGAATAATAATTCCGCCGGCAGTCTTTTGTTCTGCCGCAGCAGGTTTCACAATTACCCTGTCGTGCAGAGGGGTAATGTTTAACTTTTTAGCCATAATTCTATAATTTGATTGATTTAAAATTTGGTGTGCTCCCGATTTTGGGATTGCGAAGGTATTGCTTAAAAATGATACCAAACGTGATAAGTAGAAATGCTGGCAGGGATTTGCACCGTCTGTCAGTTTTGATGGCGCAGGTCAAGACATTTTTTCATTTTAGCAATATTTATAGCTTTGAAAAAGCCCGGGTTTACTATAAAACCTTAATTTTGCGCACTTAATTAAAGTTCTTTAGAGATGATCAGCAGAAGAAATATCCGGGTAAAAGTTATGCAAACGCTGTACACGATTGACAGCGTAAGCGGCGATACTAAACCCGGCGAACCAATAGCTATACTTACCCGGAAAATTGAACAAAGCCGCAGTCTATATACCTACCTCATTTACTTCATTACGGAAGTAGCCCGCTTCTCTGAAACTGATGCACGCCAGAAAGCCAGCAAACATCTGCCAACTGCAGGTGATCTTGCCGTAAATACCAAAATTGCCGGAAACGAATTACTTTGGCGGCTGCTGGAGGACACAAGTTTTACCGCTGCCGTTAAAGAATTCAAACTGGAGCATTTGGTAGAAAGGGACTTATTGAAGCGGATTTACCTCGAATTAATATGTTCAGAAGAATACATCGAATACATAGAACTAAAATCAAGAGATAAAAAATCAGAAAAAAGAATTTTTGAATTTATTTTCACCAACCTGATGCTGCCCAATGAAAATTTCATCAGCCATGTAGAAGAACTTTTTATTAACTGGGATGACGATGCAGAAATGATGCAGGCACTGGTAATGAATTATTTCAATAAACCTGCACTGCAGAATTTCAATGACATTCTGAGCAAGGAAAAATGGGAATTTGCAAAGAGCCTGCTCACGACTGTGCTGGATAAAACGGAACACAGCCTGGAACTCATCAAGCCTAAATTAAAGAACTGGGATGCTGACCGGATTGCGGCACTGGATCTTATCATTTTGCAAATGGGTGTTTGTGAATTCTTATATTTTGAAACCATTCCTACCAAGGTTACGATCAATGAATATATTGATTTGGCAAAGGATTACAGTACAGTACAAAGCGGCCAGTTTGTGAACGGCTTACTTGATAATATCCACAAAGAACTTACAGCAGAAAATAAAATTCTTAAGAAGAATTTTAAAAACAGCGTTTTATAAAAACAAAAGAAAATACCACTATGTTAAGAGCGATTTTTTTTGCGACTGCCTGTTGTGCGATGCTGGGCAGTTGCGATGTAAGAAAAAAGGACAAACAGGCACAGTTACCCGCGGTGAAGCAGGAGGTGAAAGATCCTACCACTGTGCAGATCATTGATAGCGTGTATGACTTTGGTAATACCACTGAAGGTGAAGTTGTGCAATACAGTTATCGTTTTAAGAATACCGGAAATAAGCCGCTTGTGGTGAGCAACGTTTCAGCAAGTTGTGGATGTACCGTCCCCGAAAAGCCGGAGAAGCCCATCATGCCTGGCGAAGTTGGTTTTATCCTCGTAAAATTCAACAGCGATAAGAGGCCGGGCGAAGCACACAAAACGATCACGGTAAGTTCTAATGCTAATCCGCCGTTTCCCGAATTACTTTTGAAGGGTACCGTAGTGGGTAAAGACAAAGATTAATTTTTTAATTATAACCGGCTGGATTACAGCCAAAAACAAACAACGATGAATTTATTAAGTATTTTTTTGATGACCCCTGATCCTAGTGGAAAAGGTGGAAGCAGCACGACCTTAATTATGATGGGAGGAATGATCCTGGTATTTTATTTTTTCATGATCCGTCCGCAGGCAAAAAAAGCAAAAGACCAGAAGAAGTTTATAAGTGATATGCAAAAAGGTGATAAGATCGTTACCATTGCCGGTATTCATGCTAAAATAAATAAGGTAAATGAGGATGGCACACTTGAAGTGGAGACAAGCCCTGGTAGCTACATTAAAATTGAAAGAAGTGCTATCAGCATGGAGTGGACGGCCAATGTGAATAAGCCGGTAGCTGAAGTAAAAAAATAAAACCAATTTATGAGGAATGATGTATGATGTATGATTTACTGACGGCACGTTACATCATTCATCTTACACCACTGATCATACATTGCATCTATGTTAAGAGTAGGACTAACGGGCGGGCTTGGCAGCGGAAAAAGTACGGTTGCTAAAATATTTGAAACGCTTGGTATTCCTGTGTACTATGCCGATGATGCGGCAAAACGACTGATGAATGAAGATGCTGTATTAAAACAGCAGCTCTCCGAAAATTTTGGGAAGGAGACTTACCTCACTGGAACTTTGAATAAGTCATATTTGGCTGCCGCAGTTTTTTCGGACCCTGCAAAACTGGCATTATTAAATTCTTTCGTGCACCCTGCAACCATTGCCGATGCCGGTATCTGGATGCATAAGCAAACCTCCCCTTACGCCATTAAAGAAGCTGCCCTGATTTTTGAAAGTGAGGCTCACCTGCAGCTTGACTACGTAATCGGCGTTGCTGCGCCTTACGCGTTGCGGTTACAAAGAGGCATGCAGCGGGATGGAGCGTCGAAAGCAGCTATTGAAGAAAGAATGAAAAACCAACTGGACGAAGCAGAAAAAATAAAGCGTTGCGACTTTGTCATTAATAATGACGAGTCGGAACTGCTGATACCACAGGTGTTAAAACTTCATGAAACCTTACTACTTAGGGCAACCTTTGAATAAGACGATTGGGAGATTGCCGGTAGTGCCGCCTGGCAATTTATTAAATCTTTATTTTGCAATTTTTAATTCTGACGTTGTAAATTAGCCAACGCCTCTTTAATCTTCTTAAGTCCTTTCTCAAGATTTTCCGTGCTATTTGCAAAAGATATTCGAATGCAATCGCTTTCACCAAAAGCCTTCCCGGTAACAACGGAAACGTGTGCCGTATGCAGGAAGTACATGCAAAGATCATCGGCATTAACAATAATATCCCCTGCTGGCGTTGTTCTGCCAAAATAAGCTTTTACATCCGGGAAAACATAAAATGCTGCCGGCGGCGTATCGCAGCTAATTCCCGGAATTTCTTTTAACAATTGCATCACTATGTCCCGTCGCTCTTTGAATTTCTGTACCATTTGGTAGGTTGGGCGAAGGTCGCCTAAAAGTGCGGCTATGGCTGCACGTTGTGCAATAGAATTCGGTCCGCTTGTAAATTGTCCTTGTATCTTGTCACAGGCTTTTGCAATTTCAAGAGGGGCCGCAATATAACCAAGGCGCCAACCAGTCATGGCAAATCCTTTACTTAGGCCATTGATAACAATCGTGCGGTCTTTCAGGAAAGGGAACTGTGCGATACTTTCATGTTTGCCCGTAAAATTAATGTGCTCATATATCTCATCACTCATTACAAAGACCTGCGGATGTTTCCTGAATATCTCCGCCAGTGCAGCCAGCTCTTCCTTGTTATATAAAGCACCTGTTGGATTACACGGAGAGGAGAACATAAATAATTTTGTTCTTTCCGTAATGGCGGCTTCCAATTCGGTGGCAGTAATCTTGTAACCGTTTACCTGTCTGGTTTTCACAAGCTTTACAATGCCGCCTGCCAGTTTCACAATTTCGCTGTAGGTTACCCAATATGGAGTTGGTATGATCACCTCATCTCCTTTATCGACAATGGCCAGGACCATATTGGCAATGCTTTGTTTGGCACCGGTACTAACTACGATCTGTTCCGGAGTGTACCCCAGCCCGTTATCCCGCATTAATTTGGTGCAAACTGCCTGCCTGAGGTCGAGAAAACCTGCGACGGGTGTGTAGTGACTGTAATTATCATCAATTGCTTTTTTCGCCGCATCTTTAATATGTACGGGTGTATCAAAATCCGGTTCTCCCAAACTTAGATCAGTAAGATCAATACCTTGTGCCCTTAATTCACGACCCAGCTTTGCCATCTTCAATGTTTCAGGTTCATTGAAGCGGGTCAAGAGAGAGGATAATTCCATATAGCTTTTTTCAGTGACGGGCAAAAATAGCTTATTTATTGTAGGTAGGGAATCAAACCAGCAGATTCACCTGGCAAATAGTTATGAAAATTTATTTATTTTATTTAGTCTTTATTTTTAAAATAAGGTCTAATTATGAATGGTATTTTACCCGTTCTGCGCATTATTTATCATAAATAAACCGCAGGGAAGACAGGTCCGGTAAATTGTTTTTTTTTCGTTTTATTTCATATTCATACAAGGCCCTGCCCAACCCTTTCATAAAAGGAAACCCACTGGTCTCGTAATCATATTTATCATCATTCAAAATGCCGTCGCTGTTACAGTATATAGTAGCAGAAACGAAAAACTCAATTTTCTTTTCAAAATCCACCACGTAAGCAATATCGGTCAACTGCCCGTAGGCATCTCCCACCTTATTAAATATGCGGATATTTTTTGGCAGGCTTCCTTTCTCTGAACCGTACAAAATGAATTTCGCGTATGCATCATTGTAAGAACTGTCATAGCAGGGGTATACAGACTCACCCGGCAGCTGTGACATGTATTTCAATAAAAATTTTCGTTCCTCCTCCGAAATATTAAACCGTTGTTCCTGTTTTTGTTTTTCAGGGAATACCAGCCCTGTTAATATAGCATGCAGATCTTCCAGGCTCATCCTGTTTTTTTTGGAAAAATCCATCGGCATATTTCTCAATGTGGTATCGGCGTAAAATTGTTTGCCGATAAGATCGCTTCTTTTTTCGTACACAGCCGTATTCACCTGCATTTGCTGAGTTAGCAACAGCTGCTTTTTTTCGTTGTAAAAGCTTATTGGATTGGTATGCTTGTTTTCGTCTTCACTTAATGCTGTACCGAGGCGGTGCAGAATTTGTGCGCTGGGATACCCGCGTGCCTTCAATCCTTCATTAATATACTGTTGCCCCAGAAATTCATAAAGCCTGTTATACGCATTGTTGTCGCTTACCAGCAACATTTCTTTAATATACTGAGCAATAGTTGGTCTGCCATCCGGTGTGTTGGGATCATTGTAAACCGGTGTTTGGCCACTGTAGGCTGCTTCTGTAATCATGGTGCTGTTGATCGAAATATCCGGGCGGCCAAGTGCGTGCATCTTTTGGAGTGCCAACAATGCTACCGGGAGTTTGACCGTAGAGGCAGGATAAAAATACCGGGCACTCTTTTTATTGAAATAATAATGCTGGAACGAAGGAATGCCGTTATTGCCCCGGTTAATTTGTGTATAGATAATTTGCACGTTCCAGGCCTTGCGATGTAGGAGAACACTGTCGAATTTCCCGGGGTATTGTTTAAAAAGCGTTTCGAAAAAAATATCTTCATTACCTGCCCCCTGCTGCGCAGAAGCCGTTAACGCAAAGTTTATTAGCAGCACTGTAAAAGTAACTACATTTAGAAGCCATTTCCTGCATTGATTCATACCATTCATTTGCGTGCAATTTGGCATAAATTCTAAAAACAACCACTATCTATCTTCAATCGCTTTTTCCCCTATCTTTGCACACTCTTAAAAAATTAACTACTTCGCTAATAAAAGCACATTAACATGAAACTGAAAGGTTTAGTCTGGTTTTTCACCATTGCTTTGATACTTATTTCTCTTTGGGAACTATCATATACCTGGGTTGTACGCAGCTACGAAAGCACCGTAAGAGAACAGGCCGTCCGAATGGTGAAAGCCAAAACTGCCGGAATGTCTCCTGACGAAAAGAGAGCCATGGAGGATACTAAAACCCAGCACATCCTTGACAGTACGAAAGACAAAGAGATATACCCTTTGGTTGGTACAACTTATCAGAAATGCAAGGAGAATGAACTTAACCTGGGACTTGATTTGCAAGGAGGTATTAGCGTAACGATGGATGTAAGCCTTCAGGGCTTATTAAAATCTCTTAGCAATAATTCAAAAGATCCTGCATTGTTAAGTGCATTACAGGCCGCCAATTCTCAGAAAAACAATAGTGAGGATGACTACATTACCCTCTTCAGCGATGCTTTTACAAAAACAAACGGAGCTGGTAAAATGTCTTCGTTATTCGCCGGCCCAGGAAAAGATGTTAAGATCGGAGATGCCGATAATGTGGTGGTGAGTAAGATCAGGACAGTTGCCAAGGATGCAATCAACCAGACTTATAAGATCCTTGTTAAGCGTATTGATAAATTCGGCGTTGCTTCGCCAAGCATTAATTTGGACGCAAATAAAGGCGTGATCAACGTGGAACTTGCAGGCATTAAAGATCCGGAAAGAGTTCGCAAATTCCTCCAGTCATCTGCCAACCTGCAGTTCTGGGAAGTTTACCGCATTGATGAACTGGCCACTTCTATTCAAACTGCCGATAAGAATTTGCAGAATTATTTGAATGGTGTTAGTAGCTCCGATACAGCGGCTATGAAGGATACAACCAAACAGAAATTAAATGAGAACCCTTTTATAAAGATTATCAATCCTAATAATCCGCAGACCGATGCCAACGGCAAGCAGTTTTTTGCGGCAGCATTAGGAAATGTTGCTTTGTCGGATACAAGTTTATTCTTCAGTTACATGAACAATGATGCTGTAAAAAGTGCTTTGCCTGCAAACCTTAAATTCCTATTCGGAATAGAAGAAAAAGCTGCAAAAGGTAATATGCGCTTCTTTCCTTTGTACGCAATCAAAACTACTACCGGTTCTGAAAAAGCACCACTTGAAGGAGAAAGCGTAGAAGAAGCAAAACAGGATTTTGATGAACTTGGACGCCCCGCCATTAAAATGCAGATGACGCCAACGGGAAGCAAGTTGTGGGCGAGACTTACAACAAAAAATGTGGGTCGCCCTGTGGCCATTGCTTTGGACGATGTTGTTTATAGTGCGCCAAATGTGAACGGTGCCATTGAAGGTGGTAACTCCGAGATCTCAGGAAGTTTTACGGTAGAAGAAGCTCAGGATCTTGCGAATATTTTAAAGTCAGGTAAGCTTGATGCTCCGGCGAAAATAGTTGCAGAAACAGTTGTTGGACCAACCCTTGGAAAGGAAGCAGTAAACGGTGGTGCAATGGCATTTGCCATTTCATTTGCAGTGATCTTTATCCTGATGCTGGTATATTACAACACCGGTGGTTGGGTTGCAAACATTGCATTGATATTAAACCTGTTGTTTACGATTGGTGTACTTACTGCGCTGGGCTTTACACTAACTGCCGCTGGTATTGCAGGCCTCGTGCTTACCATTGGCCTTGCGGTGGATACGAACGTAATTATATTTGAGAGAATAAAGGAAGAGCTTACGAAAGGAAAATCTTACCAGCAGGCAGTAAATGACGGTTACCGTCGTTCGCTGGCACCGGTTATTGATGCACACGTTACCTCTTTGTTAACCGCTATCATCCTGGTTTATTTTGGCCTTGGGCCGGTACTGGGATTTGCTACCACTCAGATTATCGGCGTCCTGTTGTCTTTGTTCTGCGGTATACTTGTATCAAGGCTTATCACAGACGTATGGACTAAAAAAAACCGGCACTTTAATTATTTCACCTCTATCTCGAAGCGTATTTTTAAACATGCCAGTTATAAATTCATTGAATATAGGAAAGTAGCTTACGCAATTTCAGCCTTCGTGTTGCTGGCAGGTGTCGGCTCGTTCTTTTACGGTTTCCATGAAGGCGTGGAATTCAAAGGAGGCCGAAGCTACACGATCGGGTTTGATAAAAAAGTGAATGGCGATAATGCGTTGAGAGATGATTTAAAGAAATCATTAGACGGGGACAACATCACTTTAAAAACTGTTGGAAAAGAAGCACGCCAGTTAAACATCACAACTGCTTATCTTAAAGGCGTAGACAATGCTGACAGTGCCGTAGAAACAAGATTGTTTACCGGGCTTAAAAAAGTGTTACCGTCTAATCTTTCTTTCAACGATTTTTCTAAAAACTATATACAGAGCAGAACTACCGTTCAGCCAAGTATTTCTGATGATTTGAAACGAGGTGCTGTGAGGGCTACGATCTTTGCAATGATCATGATCTTCCTGTATATCTTCGTTCGTTTCCGCGATTGGAGATATTCTGCCGGAACGATCCTGACCTTATTGCATGATGTACTTGTTACACTGGCAGTTTTCTCTTTTTTCAAAGATATTGTTCCCTTCCCACTGGAAATTGATCAGCATTTTATCGCCGCAATCTTAACCGTGATTGGTTTCTCCATGAATGACACGGTAATTGTATTTGACAGGATACGGGAATACAGCAGGGATATGAAAGGTGCTTCCAAAACAACCATCATCAATCGTGCGATCAATGATACACTTAGCCGCACTATCATGACTTCTATGACGGTGTTCCTTGTGTTGTTGATCCTATTTATCTTTGGTGGTGAAGTAACACGCGGTTTTGCATTTGCTATGTTGATAGGTGTTATAACAGGAACTTACTCCTCTATTTTCGTTGGAGCACCAGTGTTGATAGACTTCGCCAAAGACAAACCATTGGGCGCTGCAGATGCTTTGCCGGTGGCAAAAAAGACGGGTGAGAAAGCACCGGCATTGTAGTAAAAACTTTTTCAAAAAAATGGAATTATAAAAGCCCCGTCATTTTTGATGGGGCTTTGTCTTTTATGTCTTTTCAGGGTCTTGCAGTATGGGTTTACGAAATCAAATTAACGGGTAGAATTTGTTGGCAGTCGTAATTTTTAGTCCCAATAAAACGCCTTTATTTTGATAAAGCCTACCGTTCAAATCGGTTACGGGGATACAAAAATTGTATAGTTATAACTTCAACATCGCCAAAATTATCATCAAAATTAATACAACAAATGGCAGCCGCTTTACACGGCAAAGCTCGTCCCACAACCACAGGTTGCACTTGCATTAGGATTCTTAAATGTAAATCCCCTTGAGTTCAAACCGCCTTCCCAATTCACTTCCATTCCCAAAAGATAAATGCTGTGAGATTTATCAACAAT
>JACMPR010000110.1 GCA_014377385.1 Ferruginibacter sp.
ATGAAAATAAAAATCCCGTTAGCATTAAGTTTGTACTTAAGTCTGTAGAGGAGTCTGGTGGCATCGCATATGCTGAAACAAAGATGAACGAATACCGGGATGAGGCGCTTGCCATCCTGCATTCATTTGAAGCATCGCCTGTTAGAAATGCGCTGGAAGAACTGGTTCGCTATACAACAGACAGAAAATACTGATGCTGCAAAAAAACTGGAATATATTAACGGCTGATGATAGTAAAGTTGCCAGTTTGCAGGAGGCGCTGGGAATTAGTACCAGCATTTGTGCAATGCTTGTGCAACGGGGTATCGACAGCTTTCAAGCTGCCAAAAATTACTTTCGTCCTGAGTTAACCATGTTACATAGTCCCTGGCTGATGAAAGATATGCAGCAGGCGGTGGAAAGGATCGCCGGTGCAATCGATAAGAAAGAAAAAATACTGGTTTTTGGAGACTACGATGTTGATGGCACAACCTCCGTTGCAACAATGTACCAGTTCCTTACAGGAATTGTTGAACCCGTGTTGGTTGATTTTTATATTCCGCACCGCTACCGCGAAGGTTATGGTGTAAGTAAAGCTGGTATTGACTATGCAGCAGAAAATGGTTTTACATTAATCATCTGCCTCGATTGTGGTATTAAGTCTGTTGAACTGATTGCGTACGCAGGAACGCTTGGCATAGACTTTATTATTTGCGATCATCATTTACCCGGAACAATATTACCCGACGCTGTAGCGATTTTAAATCCCAAACAGGCTGATTGCGGTTACCCTTACAAAGACCTTTGCGGATGTGGCGTTGGATTTAAACTAATTACTGCGCTTGCCGAACATTACAGCATCCACGCAAAATATTATTACTGTTATCTTGATCTTGTTGCAACAGCCATTGCCGCCGATATAGTTCCCATGACCGGTGAGAACAGGGTACTGGCATTTTTTGGTTTACAAAAAATAAACGATGATCCGGCACCCGGCATAAAAGCGCTGATCAAACTGGGTAATATTCAAAAGAAATTAAGCATTACCAACGTAGTATTTGTAATTGCTCCACGGGTAAACGCTGCCGGCAGAATGGATGACGCAAGAAAGGCAGTGCTGCTATTTATCGAAAAAGATGAAACCAGGGCAATGGAATTTGCCGAAATGCTGCACTCAGATAATAGTGACCGAAAAGAAGCTGACAGCAGCATCACGGAAGAGGCGCTCGCTATCATCAGGCAAGATGCCACGCTAATAAATAAAAAAACGTCTGTCGTTTACCGTGAGCATTGGCACAAAGGCGTGGTGGGCATTGTAGCTTCCCGTTTAATAGAACATTATTACCGGCCCACCATTGTACTTACCAAAAGCGGTGATATTGTCGCAGGCAGTGCCCGGAGCGTGGCCGGTTTTAATTTATATGAGGCTATCTATGCATGCCGCGAGCACCTGCTGGCATATGGTGGCCATTTTGCGGCCGCGGGGCTTTCGTTGTTGCCTGAAAATGTGGAGGCATTCAGCAATCATTTTAATGAAGTTGTAAATGCGAGCATTGATGAGCGTTTACTCATTCCCGTTATAACCATTGATGCGGAGATACATTTCCCCCGGATCAAACAGTCATTCTACGATATTCTAAAGCAGATGGAGCCCTATGGCCCGGAAAATTCGCGTCCTCACTTCATCGCAAGAAATGTTTCAGATACCGGCTATTCCAAAATAATTAAAGAACGGCATATTCGCTTTGTCCTCAAACAGCATAACGTTACCCTGACCGGCATCGGGTTCAATATGTCAGAAAAATTTTTCATGCTTCAACTGAACCAACCGCTTGATATTGTTTTTACACTGGATGAGAATGAATGGAACGGGGAAAGTACGTTGCAGTTGCAGATGGTGGATATCAGGCTATCGCAGAAAGAAAGTTAATAAAGTTTAAAAGCTACCCACTATTCAAAACCTGGCAACCTAAACACGGATAATCCAGTCAATTTCACTAAATGCATTCTATCAAATATATTCGCTATTTCCTGTATCTCGCTTACAATTGGAACATGCGTATTGCACGGCATATCATTAAGCACGAAATCACCGGAGAGCGCAAATACGGCATCGATTCTACAGGCGCAGATGAGCTTGCGGCACTGGAACGAAAAGGGGTAGATATCAGCCATGCTACCATTTATATGCCTGCAAGCTATGACCTGCTGGAAGCAGTTTTTAACAGGCTTAAGGATGAAAAATTATCACATTTTATCGATATCGGTTGCGGCAAAGGCAGGGCCATGAGTGTTGCGGCCCATTATGGATTTAACAAGGTAAGTGGTATCGACTTTTCAAAAGAATTATGCCAGGCGGCGGTAGAGAATCTTGAAAAAGTAAAACTTCAATTACCCTTACTAATATTCCAGGTAGTTAATAATGATGCTTTTTATTATGACATTCCGAAAGATGTTGACTGTATTTTTCTCTTTAATCCATTTGATGAGCTCATTATGAGCGGCGTAGTTAAAAACATTGAGCATCAGAGGAAGCAGGCAGAAAAGGATGTGTTTATTATTTATCTCAACCCGTTACACAAGGAACTTTTTATTAAAAAAGGTTACCAGGAAATCTTTCACAGTAAAAAACTAAATTACCTGGAGGCGAGTATATTACAAAAAAAGAGATGACAACCTTTTTCATTGTTATCATCTCTTTTAGAAAATTATTTAGGCCTTTTCTTCCATCAGTTCCACGCTCCTGCTTATAAAGTTAGTCAGGTTATTTCCCGTTAATAATCCCTGGGATAACAATGCCAGATCTGCGAGGTTCTTAACCAGTTTATCCTGCTTGTTGGTATCCGTTTCCGACAAAATATTTTTAAAGATGGGATGATTTCCGTTTACTGTAAGGTTTACTTCGTCTGGCATGCTCGCGTACCAGGCACTCATACCACCGCCCATTGAAGCCATGTCTTTCATCCTGCGCATCTGTTCCGGCCTGGTAGCCATTACGGGTGAGGTGCCTTCACTTAATCCTTTTATTTCAATGTTCATATTGAGGCCTTCCTGCGGTTTGGTAAACAATTCTTTCAGTTTGTCCGCATCTTCTTTACTTAACACACTGTCATTGCCTTCTGCTTTATCAATAAGATTGTCTGCAATGTCTGAATCCACCCTGGTAAATTGTGTATCTGCCCACTTCATTTCCACGCTATTGATAAAAGCTGCATCCACCAACGTTTCAGATTTTACTACCAGGTAACCCTTGGCAGTAGCCTGTTGTATAAAGACATCCTGTTGCACCGGGTTGGTTGTGTAGAGAATAACCTGCCTGCCTTCTTTATTTTTCTGAAGTGCTTCGGTTGCCTTTTTATATTCTTCCGTAGTGTAAAATTTACCGCTGGTATCTTCCATGATGAAAAACTTGTTAGCCTTTTCAAGGAATTTATCATCTGTCATCATACCATACTTTACAAAAAGCCCAAGGCTCTCCCACTTTTCTTCAAAAGCTTTCCGGTCTGTATTAAATATCTCTTCAAGTTTATCAGCTACCTTTTTTGTGATATGTGCGTTTATCTTTTTCACGTTTGGATCGCCCTGCAAATAACTGCGGCTAACGTTTAACGGTATATCCGGGCTGTCGATAACGCCATGCAACAACATCAGGAATTCCGGAACGATGTCTTTTACTTCATCCGTTACAAATACCTGGTTGCTGTACAACTGTATCTTATCTTTTTGGATCTCGTAGCTCTGTTTAATTTTCGGGAAATAAAGGATCCCGGTGAGATTGAAAGGATAGTCAACATTCAGGTGTATCCAGAACAGCGGCGCTTCACCAAATGGATATAATTCTTTGTAAAAATTCTGGTAATCTTCTGTAGTTAGTTCTGATGGTTTTTTTGTCCAGGCCGGGGCCGGATTATTGATTTGTTTGTCTTCAAAAAATATGGGTACAGGTAAAAATTTACAGAATTTTTCTAAAACTGTCTGTATCCTTGACGTTTCCAGAAATTCCTGGCTTTCGGCATTAAGGTGAAGTACGATCGATGTGCCTCTTTCCGCCTTCTCCGTGTCTTCCAGCGTATATTCCGGGCTTCCGTCGCATTCCCATCTAACTCCGGCAGACTCTTCTTTAAAACTCCTGGAAAATACTTCTACCTTGTCGCTCACCATGAATGAACTGTAAAAGCCCAATCCAAAATGGCCAATAATATTTGCCTCGTTTTGTCCCTTATATTTTTCTAAAAATTCTTCTGCACCGCTGAAAGCAACCTGGTTGAGGTACTTATCTACTTCTTCTGCCGTCATTCCAATCCCTTTGTCGGCAATGGTAAGCGTTTTCTTTTCCGCGTCAATTGTAACATCAATTCGTAGCTCTCCCAATTCACCTTTCGCTTCCCCAATGGAAGACAGTGTCTTCAATTTCTGTGTAGCGTCCACCGCGTTACTGACAAGTTCACGTATAAATATGTCATGTTCGCTGTAAAGAAACTTTTTAATGATCGGGAAAATGTTCTCTGTCTGAACCCTTATATTACCTTTTTGCATACAATTATTTTTTTGTTTACTCTCAAATTAAATACCAATAGTGGGCAGTCTGTCAGCTTGACACGAAACAGGCTTAAAAATTAAATGATTGAAATATCTGCATGTAAAATCTGCTGTAGCGTTAATCAATGTGAAAGGTTTACAAACAAAAAGAGGCCCGGGAAGAGCCTCTTTGTATAGGTGAAATATTCTTATGTTTGGGAACCATAATCCAGGGTCCTGTTATTGAACCATAAAAGACTTCTGGATCTTGAATTCATAATTCCTGATCTCCAGGTTGTAAAGTCCGATTGGCAAATTGCCAGGCAAGATAAAATTATCGTCAATAAAGTTTACCTGGATAATGATATCTCTTTGAAATACCAGTTGTCCAACGCTGTTATGAATTCTCGCAGAATAGTGACCCTGTTTCAATCCTTTAAGGCTGTAATGAAGGTTTTGCCCTTTTATGATTGGGGTAGCATAAATAATAAGTCCATCAGGGATTGGCAAAGTTGTAAATGAATTCTGTTGGCCATAAGCAGTGCCTCCATTATTTAACGCATAAGCTTTGTAATAATACGTGGTAGCCTGCACCAAACCGGTAAGTTTGACTGAGAAATCGGTACCGGCCAGGTTCGTGGAAAGCACTTTAATGCCTGAACCATCAACAAACCCGTTGATACCACTGTATTCAAAGCCGTATGAAAACAGCTGGCTGCAACCCGAACCTGTGGTAGATCCGTTCACCGTAGCGCTGTTAGCTGAAACCGCCGTTGCATCTCCGGTAAGGAGCGTTGCAACCGTATTGTTTCCGGAACCACTTACCGGAACCGAGAAACCAGCGACGCCCCCACCCGTTACCGGTATATTGCCATCGAAAATTCCAATAGCCGGTGGCGTAAATTTAACGTAAACAGATTGTCCAAACGTACCGCCGGCCTGCGGGATAACCAGGATATTATTGTAGGTGCCGGTTGCTGAACCGGAAAAAGTATATCCGTTTAAGGGACCTACCGTAATATCACCCGCAGTTAGATTCACCCCCGAGATATCAAATGAATTTGGACCTACCGTTGTTAATGCACAGGTAGTTCCAAAGGCTGTTAATGCAGTGGCGGCTAATGATGCCGGTGGCGGCGCGGAGGTAATAAACGACATTTCCATTCCGTAAACGGTTCCGCCGGCATTTGTTGCAAAGCCTTTATAATAATAAGTAGTAGCGGGCAACAAACCGGCTATACCTGCTGAAAAATTCGTGGCGCTTAAATTTGAAGACGCAGCAACTGTACCTGTCACAAATCCACTCACCAGGCTGTATTCAAAACCGTATGCAGAAACCGGTGAACAGCCCTGTGCGGGCAATGTTCCTGAAAGAGTTGCAGAAACCTGGGTGATGGCACTTGCGGCGCCTGTAACTACGGTAGCAGTTCCGGCTGTTCCGGAACCTGTAACGGCTACATTTGTAGTTGTGGCCAAACCACCACCGGTAATTGGTATATTGCCGTTATAAGTTGTTGCGGTAGTGGGCGTAAACTGTACAAATATACTTTGAGTGTAAGCTCCCGCAGGATGGGTTAGGGATAATGAAGCGGAGTAAGTACCGCCAGATGTTGTTGAAAATGTATAACCGGCAAAGGGGCCTACAACGAGATTAGCTGTCGTAAGATCTGTTCCTGAAAGATCAAAAGTATTTGGGCCGGCTGTCGTATTTACACAAACTGCACCAAATGACAGATTGTTAGGAGAAATAGATACAGTAGGTACGGCAGTGGCAATACCATTACCGCTAACTGGTACATTTACGGCAGTTGTTACACCGCCACCTGTGATCGTAACATTACCTGATTTTGGACCGACCGTTTGTGGTGTAAACCTCACCCATACAGCCGTGGCAGCAAGTGTTGCAGTGCTGTAGGGAATGGTAGTTGTTGCAAGCCAGGTAGTATTATTATTGGAAACCTGGAAATCTGCAGAAGGCGCATTGATTGTAATTGTTCCGGGAGCACCTGTTAGGTTTGTGCCGGATATATTAAAAGACTGTGAGGCAGAATTTGTCAATATTAATACGCTACCGAAATCGACAACCGTTCCTGCAGTTAATGAAGGCGAAGGAGGTAATCCGGTGCAGATAAATACGGGTGAGGCACTGTTTCGGGGTGCCGGTGTTGCAACAGTAAAATCAGCGCCGTTGTTGTCAGTTTCATCGCAACCATTGTTATTCCTGATACCACCGGTTGTGGGCGTTAAGACTGCTGTTGCCGCAGTTTCAAAACAATTAGATGATCCATATCCCACTAAATCAATCACACCCGCAGAAGGAAAAGGGCAGGCAGACAAAGCTGTAAGCCCATTTACCAAAGCAAGCTTGCCATTGGTCCCACTCATTGCGATTGTTGGATTTGACACGTAGTCAGGTGTTGGTAATGCAGCGCCTACAGCACCAGCCGCACTCATTTGTATCAGGTAGTAACCTCCCGCCGGTATACTTGCTACCGGTAACGGAGACACGCCCGTCCAGGCGCCGGTATTTGTAGCCGATGAGTATTGGATCGTCATTCCTGAAAGGCTTACTGCAGCAACCGATATGTTATGCAATTCTACATAATCAGCATTCAGAACGGCACCTGTATTTCCGCCCGCTCCATAGAACTGGCTTATCACCAATGTGGTGGATTGGGAATAGCACGATAAAGAAAACAGTGCAAGTAAGATGGTAAATATTTGTCTCATAAAATGAATTTATTATTGTTCAATTATTCAGCAACTGAATAAAGAGCCATCTTTTGTAAGGATGGCTCTTTTAAAAAGTTCGTGTTCAGGATTAGTTACCGATAATTTTGATGTTATCAATCTCCCAGGCGGAAGTTTTATTTACTGTAGTTCCCCCTTCATTTACAAAAGCAATATATATTGTTCCTGAATAACTACTTAAATCGATGTTGCCTGAATTCGTGTAAGAAGGCGGGAAAGCAGATGAAGTGCTTCCGGGCGAAAGGTTAGCGCCCATGATCGGCGTCCAGGTTCCGTTTGTCCACGGATCACTTACACCATCATAATTAAGGGAATATAATACTTTCAAATCAGAGGCTACATTGGTTCCTCCAGGGTAGGCACTCAGCAGAAAATCCTGCTTTGTATCAAAAGTCAATGTCTCAGTTGCAGTAGCATTTAGATTTACGGCTTTGGTAACTAACCAGGTTTTTGCAACTGGTACGCCGAAAGCACTTGTATAAGCATATTTGCTACCGCTGAAAGTTCTCACAGTATATGGGAAAGTACCTAATTCTGAAAGATTCTTCCATCCCGTAATGCTTAACACGCTGTAAGGTGCGGTTGTATTGGCAGGATGTGCTTCAAAATTTTCAAATAAAAGGGCATTTGGTGGAGGACCACCACAACGGCTACCTGTAAACTGTACATCGCTTGGATCACGAATCACGAATTGCTTGGTAGAACCGAAAACGGTATAAATAGCAGTGATGCTGCCATTACCGGAAGGAACTCTTTGTGCGGCAAAATTTGAATAAGCACTGGTGCGGATGATTGTTGAAAATGAACAGTTTCCGATTGTGTCATTAACAGTAGATTTGTAAGAAGACGTATCTGAATAAGTATCGGTGGTATCTTTAAATTCGTACCCGTCTAATTTTATCAGCGCATTCATATACCTATCCTGCATGTTGGATGTTAACTGTCCAAGCGTAACTGGTATCGGCACAACCGGGTTATTGATTGATCCGCCTTTCAGGTATTTTGTTAATGTAGCAGAGGGAATACCTTCAAGGGAAGGGCTTCCTGCGATAGTTGCTTTAACACCCAATTGAATGGTGTTATTGTAATCGCTAATGGTGAGATCTTTGCAGTAAATAAACACGCGTCGTCCAACCGGGTATGTTCCATAAAGACTATTTGCTTCTATCTTTATCTGTATAGCGCCAGTGGTATCCTGGATAAATAATTGTTTGTAGAAATTACCACTTTTGTCATTGGCAATTACAATCCCGCTGATAATGATATTGTCATTTATTACATCGTAAGCACGCGGTACCGTGTGAAGGGCTTTCAATGTTTGGATCGTGGTGTTGGCAACAATATTAATGTCGTCTGTTGCTCCTGGTGGCTGGTCGAATGTCTTCTTACAGGCGCTAAGTGAACCTATTGCAGCAAAAACTATAATCGCAGCAAATAATTTTACAATCTTGTTCATAATTTATTTTTTAAAAAGTTTATCCGTTATTTAATTAAAATCTTAATCCTACGCTTGCAAAGAAGTTTATTCCGTAAGCATAGAAACGTTTGTCAGCAAATTTGTCTACATTTTTTTCTGCGAAATCAAATCTTAACTGTTCAAACCCGCCGGAAACAATATTTTCGTTGTTGAGTATATTATTTACACCGAGATTAAATACAAGTAAAGTAGATTTTTTTAGTGATTTGAATCTTCTGTCCATTTTTAATGACCAGCCGGCATTGGCATCTAATGAAAATTGTGATTTAAGTTTAGTCTGATCAATGATGTCATGCCACAGGGCAGAATTAGGATCTACCCCACCGGTTGCCGCCGCGGTTCTGCGAAGTGGATTATAATCAAGGTACATATTATCAAAGTAATTAAAATTAACGCCTACAAACCAAAATTTGGGAGAGCGGTAATCCAACCCAATAGAATAAGCTTCCTGCGGCGTTGGTACATAAAAATTCTTTGAATAAACAGTAGCATTTGTTGCCAGCACCAGGGCACTGTTATCAACAGTTACGGTTGCTTTCTGGCGGGTGTTGTACCTGTACCTTCCAATTGCTGCAGCAGCAGTAACACTGATTCCCCTGTAAACTTTCGCTTCTGCCCCAAATTCAACTCCCATGTGAACTTTACCAATGTTGCTGATGGCGTAATTAACAAAGTTCTGGTATTGATCATCGTAAAAAGTCAAAACATTCAGTTGATTTTTGAACTGTGTGTAATAACCCGTGGCCCTTAGTTTTAATCTCGGCGCATTCATTACATAACCTGCTTCGGCAGTGCCTATTTCTTCTGATTTCAAGTCGTTCTGCACGAAGTTTCTCGTCCTTGGTGCAATGAAAGCATTTTCAAAATAAGGAGCTTTCGATAAATATGACCCGTTCACAAAAATGTAATTACGTCCATTTATTTTGTAAGTTAATCCCCCTTTGATCGCAGAGTTATAAAATTTATATTCTGCAGATTTCCCCAGAGAATTATCCGGGAATAAACCAACCTTCACGTTTCCCCTTCTGTAAAAACTTGTGTAAGAATGCTCCGTACCAACAAAAATGTCAAATTTCCTGAATTTCACAACGGCCTGTAACCAGGCGGATCCTCTTTTGATCTGGATATTATAGTTATACCCAAATTTGCTTCCTTCCTTTAAAATGCGGTTGGGCCTGCTTACATCATTTTGATTGGCGAGTGGGTTGCTTGGATAATCGCGTTCTGCAAACTGGTTGACATCCACATAAAAATCGCCGCCCAAAAGATCGTCAACTTCTTTGTAATAATGATTTGTCTGAGCCTCAAAGGTCAGGCCTCCGGTAAGGTTGAAATTCTGAGAAACAGCCGTATTTAGGGTTGTATTAAAATTATACTTGGTAGTATTAATGATTCTCTTTTCCACTATGTAGTGTGACCTTTTTCCTGCAACCGTATTTCCAACAATACCATTTGCATTTTTGATGCTGTCATAAGAATTGTAGTTCACATTATAAAGCCTGTCCCAGTTGATCTGACGGAGGTTGACATCAGCCTGTAAAGATTCCAACACTTGTTGCGCAAGCGCAGGATCTTCCTGGTAGCTTGGAAGATACCGGTAGTAATCAGGCCTTGGATCAGGCGCATTGTACCAATCTAAGCCAGTGGTACTGCGTTTACCCATGGTTATTGAAGCGCCTGTTAACAAAGAAGTTTTATCGTTTATTTTCCAATCGTGTGTAAGGATGCCAACTGGCTGAAAAGATTGCCCTACGCTTGCATTTCTTTTCACGCCGTTCTGGTAACCCCAGTACGGGTTATAATAATTAGTACCTGATATATCCCTCGATTCCTGCAAGGAAGATCCCTGCCGGCCATTTTTTGTTGGTGCTCCAAAAACTACTAATGATACCAGGTGCCTGTCATTTACACGTTTATCAACTCCTGCAAAAAAGGACCAGCCGTCATAGAATGTACCATCAGCATAACCTTCTTCTGCCCATCTGCGTGATCCTGAAAGGGTAAACGCCCAGCCTTTTTTATTCAGACCGGTAGAATGCGTTAACATAATACGGTTATTATAGTTCCTGTTGGAAGCTGCGTAGCTAATGCTGGTTTGTTTACGCTGATAAGATGCCCTGGTATCCAGGTAATTTGTTCCACCAATATCACCGTAGGCGTAAGGCGTTGGTCTTAAACCAAGAGAATTGTCCTTATTCCGGGTAACGTCATTCAAACCACCCCAAAGCCCGTAAGGTGTAAACCCATTGTCCAGGTTCTCCATTGGAACACCATTCATGTAAGTTGTAAAATTATCAGCATCATAGCCCCTGAGCCTGAAACGTACAATCCCGAATTTAAACGCTGCTGCATTTAAAAAAGGATCTCTACCGGCATTTAAAATCGAAGAAACGTTTTGGGCACTTCCGTCCTGACCGTCATTTTCGTCCAGGGAGATGACAGGGATATTGTCTGTACTCGTTTCTTTTAATTGTTCAAGCCTCGTTGTGTCGGCGCCAGCAACAGTGTCTGGCTTTTCCTGGCTAATTGCAGTACCCGCGATCGCCATGAAAAACAGGAGAAGCGCAGGAGTTTTTACTAAATTGATAAGCATATAGTTTCGTTAAGGGCGCAAAAGTAGGGTTACTAATGCAATTAAAGTAAAAAAAGACAATATTTTA
Source organism: Ferruginibacter sp. (assembly GCA_014377385.1). Classification (GTDB taxonomy): domain Bacteria; phylum Bacteroidota; class Bacteroidia; order Chitinophagales; family Chitinophagaceae; genus Ferruginibacter. The sequence continues at coordinate 11,386 of JACMPR010000110.1, forward strand.
TCAAACATAATATTCACGTAACAATAAAAATACAAGCTGATATAACTACCTTCGCTGCCATTTTTATATTATGAAGAAACTTTTTTTTGCTTTTACGCTGCTTGTTAGCCATTTTAGTATCAATGCACAAACCGGCTCCTTCCGTGTTTCATTGATAGGGTTTTACAATTTGGAAAACTTTTACGACACAGTTAATAACCCAAATGTGAATGATGAAGAGTTTTTACCATCCAGTCAGCGACATTATAATTCGCATGTGTACCTTGATAAAGTAAATCGTTTGTCCGAAGTAATTTCCCAAATCGGCACGGATGTAAATCCCGATGGTCTTGCGATTTTAGGCGTCGCTGAAGTTGAAAATGATACCGTTATGAAAGACCTGATCCATTCGAACAGGTTAAAAGACAGGCATTTAAAATTTGAACATTATAATTCACCGGATCTACGGGGAGTAGATGTAGGTTTGATTTATAACCCTAAATATTTTAAAGTTATTTCTAGTGCACCACTGTTTGTGCAACTTCCGGGCGGAAGCAAAGATTCCTGGGCTACCAGGGACGTTTTGTATGTAAAAGGCGTACTGGATGGTGATACGGTGCACGTGTTTGTGAATCACTGGCCTTCGAGGGTAGGTGGTGAAGAACGCTCCATTCCAGCCAGGGCAGCAGCGGCTGGCGTTGTAAAAAAACGGGTTGATTCTATCATGGCCATTGTTCCGCATTCAAAAATAGTTATTATGGGAGATTTGAACGATGATCCGATAAGCCCAAGTGTAACAAAAGTGATTGGAGCTAAAGGCAATATCGATGACGTAAAAGACAACGGCATTTACAATCCCTGGGTAGATTTTTACAAAAAAGGACTTGGAACACTCCCCTACCAGGATGCATGGGGATTGTTTGATCAGATACTCGTTTCTGATGGGTGGTTGAGTAAAGTACAAACCGGTTATTATTTTCGAAAAGCAGTCATTTTCAACAAAGAATTTATGGTGCAGAAAACAGGTAAATACCGCGGCTACAGCAAACGTACCTGGGACGGGATGACTTATAATTATGGGTATAGTGACCACTTTCCAACCTATGTAATGATGGTGAAGAAAATGAATTGAGGAGAGTAACGTGACAGGCGTTCGGTTGGCGGAAATTGGCAGGAAGAATTTAGTTAGAATCTATTAGATCAGTTGCAGGAAGCATCAGTTTTTCCGCAATTAGATCTAATGATTTCAGACAGGAGAATTTATATTGTAGCCTGCTGGTTACAAGACTATCAATTGTCGACTTAAGCTATTCAACCGCTCTCTATGAAATATTTATACCTGCTTACTGTATTGCTTCTAAGTAATTTAATTGCTGAAAGCCAGGTGGTAATCAGCCAGGTGTACGGGGCCGGTGGAAACCCAGGTGCTACTTACAATCGCGATTTCGTTGAAATTTTTAATGCTGGTTTTACAACTATTGATATCAGCAACTGGAGCATACAATGTGCATCTGCCACCGGCCCTACAGCCCCAGGCGATTGGGCCGTTGCAGTTATACCTGCCAATACCAGCATTACACCCGGCACCTATTTTTTAATTGCACTTGCCGGCGGAGGAGGAGCCGGAATTGCATTACCAACGCCTGATTATTTATCCAACGCCATCAACATTTCAAACACAGGGGGGAAAATTGCATTGGTTACCGGTTCGGTTCCATTAAACGGAGTAGCAGCTTGTAATAATCCTTCTGTAACTGATATTCTCGGCTATGGCGTGGGCGCCAGCTGCTTTGAAACGGCACTGCTGAGTACTACCGGTACCGATAACACGAAATCAATTCTGAGATTTACAGGCGGTTGCCTCGATGGCGGTAATAACAGCAGCGATTTCACAATTAGTGCTGTTAACCCAAGAAATAGTAATTCGCCTGTAAACCCTTGTAACCTGGGAATTCCTTTTTTAACATCTTCGATTGGTTCACTGACAGCAATCGTTGGCGTGGGTTCAGGAGAACAAAATATTTCTTTAGCCGGAAGCAGTTTAACGGGCTTTCCCGGAAATATTACGATAACCGCCTCTGCCGGAGTGGAAATTTCGCTGACTATCGGTTCCGGCTATACGAACATACTAACGGTACCGTTTACATCATCAATTATTTCTTCTGCTCAAATTATTGTCCGGCTCAATGGATCGGTTCCTGCAGGAGTTTTTACCGGTACAATAACTTTTAGCGGCGGTGGTGCTGCGGATTTTATTTTACCCATCACGGCATTAGTGCTTGAGCCAGAGCCAACCATACAGGCAGGCAACTTGCTACTATCAAATTTTACTGATAATGGAATGGATATTAACTGGACAAGTGGCAATGGTACTTCCAGGATATTGGTTATCAGGCAGACGACTACCACCACTTCCGCCCTTCCACAGGACGGCCGTAATTATGTAGCAAACACAAACGTGGCATCAGCCGGAAACATAATACCGGGAATTTTTGTTGTATACAACGGTTCGGGCTCCGGACCAGTTACCGTGTCTGGCTTGATACCGGGCACTAACTACACTGCAACCGTTTTTGAATATAACGGCAGCAATGCGTCTGCAAATTATTATGCTTTCACGAATAATCCTGAAAATGGAACTACAACCGGAAGCTCTTCGGTTTTGCAACGGGTGAATTTTGAAATGAGGAATGCACCTCTTTTTATGGGATCAGGTGTTTCAAACAGGACACCTGTAATGTTTCTGGCAGTTGTGACAGGTCTGCTACCTAATACAACTTACAGATATTACACGCAGGCAGCCGTAGACACAGATTTGCTAACAAGCAGCACAGGAGCCGGTATCCCGATTTTAATTGACTACACTGTTGCACCTCAAACATTTACATATGCATCTACCCCTTCCATAACTGCTGCCGGAGGTTATGGAAAGTTTACAACAAATCCCGGCGGTGTTTTTGGTGGATTTTTCGGATTTGTACATACCGGAAATGGCAGGTTCACTGCGGGAAACCATGTGATGCCTTCTATTGCACTGGCTGTTGATGGAGAAACCACTGTAAGCAATCGTTTTGCAGCCGATTCAAGCATAACAGTATTACAGTTTGCTGCAGGTAATGGACCAAATGATGGCACTTTTATAAAAGGCAACTCTTTGACCGGCTCTGGAAAAATAATTTTTCTGTACGACAAAGATGGTAGTGATTCCACTGTTTTCGGGAGGCCATTGACAATAACATTATCGGAAAACGTAAACGTAATAACTGGCAATGGCGCTACCAGCTGGGGAACCGGATTTATCAGCGGGTACAATTATGCTGCCGGAAGTTGGAATACCATTATTCCAAATGTAACCTCCAATGGAGTAAGGCTCATCGTCTCCAAAGCCATCGGTTTCCTGCCACAGCAATTTTGCGACTTTGATTCCGACGGCATTTGGCCTGGTAGTGGTACTAATACAGTCAATCCCAATGGGGGCGTCATAATTCCCCTGCAATTAACCGTCGCCGACGCGCCCCTTAACTCCCTTAATTGTGCCTTGGCCGTCCCGGTTACGCTCGGTATTTTTAATGTACAGAAGATAAAAAATGCAGTTAAAATAGTCTGGACCACTGAACAGGAGATTAATAGTAGTCATTTCATTATACAAAGATCCCCGGTTACAGGGACCTGGAAAGATATTTACACAATAACTGCTGCGGGAAACAGCCAGGCGAAGATAAATTACGCGGTGACAGACCATACCCCTCAAAAAGGAATTAATTATTATAGACTAAAACAGGTTGATGCCGATGGCAAATTTGATTACAGTGAAATAAAAACAATATTATTCAGCAATAATTTTGACGTTACTGTAAATCCAAATCCGGTAAAAGACTTTATTAATATTTACGTTTCCAAAGAATTCAATTCGCCCGTACTGATTTTAGTTATGGATGTACATGGTAATATTTTACAAAAACTCAATACCACTGAGGCTTCTGTAAAGATCAACACATCCCGATTGGGAAAAGGAGTATATATTATTAAAGTTATTGGAGGGGCGACGATGATAGTAAAACAGGTTGTGGTTATCTAGCAGCAGATTGTATTGACAAGGCGGGTATAGTCATTTCCATTTTTTAAAACAGTAAGTCGATCAGCATTTTTACCCGGCCTAAACTTTAGCGCTATACGATCGCAATTCGCTCAGGATCTACCAGTGGCAAGTGCTTAAACCTTAAAATAATATTGCCTGTTGTTACCACGTCCTTCTGGCAGTAAGTTACTATGCGCTTTAAATTAATTTCACGTTGCACTTCATCAGCAACCCAATATAATTCGCCGACCATGCTCCCGTCTATATCATCTTTGGAAGGCGGCACATTCATGGCATTTGCCAGCAACTTTAGGGATGTATAATTTTTATAATCACCGAAACGCCAATATTGAAAGGTATCAATGATGTTGGTTTCCCAGGGTTTCATATTCTGGAAATCAAGGTAGTTGGGAAGCGAAATATTATTCATGAGCAATCTGCGGCAAATGAATGGAATGTCAAATTCTTTGATATTGTGTCCGGCAAAACACCACTTACTGTTATAATATTCTATTTTATTGATGGTTGTAATAAAGTCATTCAGCAGTTGTTTTTCATCATGACCGTAAAAAGATTTTATCCGCATGGTCAGCGGTTCTTCTTTACTAAAATAACCAATGCTGATACAAATGATCTTAGCAAACTCTGCCATCACGCCTGCACGCATGGGATAAAATTCCGCCGCAGTAACTCCGTCCGGTAATGAACGAATAATTTTCTCTTCCCACAGTTCCTGCCATTCGGATTTCATCGAATCAAAAGAAGCATTTTCCGCTGCAGTTTCAATGTCAAGCACAATCAGGTTTTCCGGGCGAACATGGTGCATATAGAAATATTTATTTTTTCAAAGTACCATTTATTTTGTAAAAAAAATCCCGCCAGTGGCGGGAGTAAATTTTATTTAGTCGGGGTGAAAATATTTTAGAAAATATGCTGTTTAATTTTTACAGTTCTATAATGCGCAACGAACAATCAACGCGGCCGCACAAAGCCTAAAAAGTGACGCCGACGAAAACCTGTATCGCCTGGCTTTTCCAGGTTTGCTTGTCGTCAACATTATTAATATCGGTAAGTCCGAGTTTGTACCGGGCGCCGAGGTTTATCAACGGCAACTGAAGCCACAGTCCGCCGATGGCGCTCCACTCGCTATTCTTGTAGATGTTGCCATTTGCCTTTACGCTATCAACTGTTTGCTTCAAAAGCCCGCTATACGAGGGGCCAAATTGTAACTTCACTCTTTTACTGGATCCCAGGTTTACATTCAAAAGCAGTGGAACTTCCAGGTAATTTAATTTTGCTTTGTTCTGACTGCCCCCGCCAAAGATGTCATCAGAAATGGTAGTTGTACTATTGCTAACCTCAGAAGACGACTGAACAAAGTTTACTTCCGGTTGTAAACCAAATCGTTCACTAAAATTAAATTGCAAAAACCCACCCACCTGGAAATTATATCTAAATCCTTCTTTGTAAGATTTACCACTAAGCTTATTAATGTTCACGCCAGCCTTGGCGCCAATCCGGAAAAAATTCTCATGCTCGGTTTGCAGCTTCTTGTTTTGTGCAAAAGACAGCGAAGAAACCAGCAGCGATAAGACAACAAGATATTTTTTCATTTGGTTAAATTTATCTGATTCATTCAGGCAGCGAAGATTATGCCATTCGTTTGATTGTAATTGATTTAGTAATTTTTATGGTTTCTTTGATTGCCGGCATTCGCAGGTTTAATGGCTGGGTTCTTTCGTACCAAGCCTGTTCTCAATAAATGTAGCCTTTAAATCTCATAGGTCTTGTATTTAGTTTCGTTTGACAAACCAGCAAACGTATTAGAATATCTATTTGGCTACAATAGGGATACTATAGGGATGTTATAGGGATACTATAGGGTAATTATAGGGATATTCTCTCCAGGTTTTACATGGCTTGTCCCCTGTTTCCCTCCTGCTGTTCTTATACTTTGCTGATACTTCAATTCATCCAATAAAAAAGATATACCGTACTCTATGTCGGGAAAAAAGAATTGACGATGAAGATGCTTACACGTTTAAGACAGCCTTACTTTTATATGATGAGGCTAATGTAGAATATTCTTATTATCCTGCAGCTTCAGGATTAGTTATATCCTGGTTTAATTCCATCAATATTCAAAAGAATTATTGTAGTAGAGGAATTATTGCAAACGAGAGGGCAAAAGTCGCACACATTGCGCATTTAAAAATTTACAACGACAGCAAGCATCCAAGTGTTTTGATGATGCCCGTTGAAAAAAATTGAACCAGAAATATGTTTGAGGGGAGAAAGGCAGCTCACAATCCAGGCGGCGGTTGCACAATTGCTCTTTTTTTGTAATTTCCCCGGCTGATGGAACGACCAATACCTTGTACTTGCAAAGATCACCGGGTTTACCACTCTGCAGTTCTATACAAATTTTTTTATAACGAACCCGTCAGCAAAATTAAACATGCTTTAGCAAATTATTTCCGCCAACGGGTTCTTGATATTTTTTTTATTGGCTCCGCATCAAATTTACCAGTTGAGCCGTGCAATATTTTCAGCAATAAGTTTACCACATGCCTTACCATTGTCATTATCAAAACTGTAATGAATACCGCCATATAAACGGGATATTGCGGCTTCGTCTGCAGCGTTATTGAAACTATTGAATGAACGTGGCGCAAATCCGTAAGCAATTTTAGCACTATCAGTAAAAGAAAAGTTATCACCAAATTTGTACGTAAGCAGTTGTGATGTAACACCTGAAAAGCTTGCATGGCCTGACGTGTATGACGGAAATGGCGGTGTTGGAATGAGGGAAGTCCATGAGGGACTGATATAAGTATTGATATAAGAAACCGGCCTCAGAAGATTTGTTCTAAACTTGCATCTCCAGCAAATAATTCCGGCATCATTCAATCCTATACCAACTTTTGCAAGTAATTCAGATGCCTGGAAAAGGTTCAGGTTACTGTTGCGGATAACCTGTAGCACTATGGCAATATTATGCCCGGGCGGTGTAAACGTACTGCCACCATCTGCCCAGTAATTCGCGATCATTCTTTGCTCAGCAGTAAGATTATTAACTGTATTATATACCAGCATGGCTTCACTATAAAATGCTGAGTTATTTTCAGGAGAAAAAGCAAGTGGTGCAGGTGGATCTATTGGCCCTGGCCCATCTGCCGGTACAAAAGTGCGGTTGCTTCCCCAGTACGGGAGCATGGCTTTCTGAAAAGCAGCTGTGGGTAACCAATAGCCGGGCCCTGCCGGTGGAATATATCCCGACGGAAAATTATTAAGGTAAGCCTGGTACCCGCCATCTGTGGTCGACCAGTTAAATACAGCATCAGCTATTGAATGACCATAATCTACTGACCTGTTTAGAGCAGATGCATTTAAGTGTGTTGAATACTGCAGTTTAATGGCAGACTCTATTGAATCAATTTTTAGAACATTAGCTGCAGACGCATTGGCGAAAAGGCTTTTTACAATCCTTGCCAGTGCTGCATTAGCTATTATTGATTCAGAATACTGCCCTTCATGCGCTCTTGCGGGAAGCGAACTGAGGCCATTTAACTGGCCAACAAGTGAACGAGGGTTATATTCCATCCCTGGCAAAACTGCCTGGTACAATGTTACACCCATGTAGCCAAGTGAGCGGGCGACTATGGGTGGTGTATGCCCCGGTGTTTCTTTTACCAGTTGAAGTGCTGTACTGTACCATGTTTGAATAATTGCGGAATTATTACCATCGTGGTAAGAAGGTCGTTCAGTTGCAGATGTGGATACCTTTTCCTTATCAACAAAATCCGCTTCCTTGCGACACCCGGATTGTATTACACCCAACATAACTGCTACGGCTATAGCAATGCTGTTAAACCTCATTGTTTTTTTCATAAACCTAACTTTTTACTGTGGGAAAAAAATACAATTGGGGATTGTACAGGGTGGTAATTGACGGAGGATAGTTTTGATTTACCGGTACGGCTAGAGCATAAAGATATAAACAAAATCGGCGAAAAGAAATAGAACGCTTACATAATTGTTACAATATTTTATATAATTCCCATGCTAAGTTATTAAAATGCTTCATAAACGGGCTTATCCCGTCACGGTTTGTTTCACAAACCTGTATCAAATTGCAGTTAGGTGGGCGGAGATAAAACGCTTGACGGAGGTTTTGTTAGGTTAGGTTAAGAGAAAGACTGTAATAGAATCACTGGCACTTATAACATAAAAAATATGATAATTCAACAAACAAACTAACCAACACATTACGCGTTGGCCGAATTTATCTTAAAGTTTAAATGAACAATAAACACGTTATTACAATTCTTGTGGTAAGAAAATATTGAAAGCGTTAGGACTGGAGCGTTTGCGTGAGAAACCTTAAAGGAATGGTGAGGATGATTGTTCTATGTTTAGTTTATAGACATTACCCTTTCTATCC
>JACMPR010000111.1 GCA_014377385.1 Ferruginibacter sp.
CATGAATTTCGTCTGAGTAGATCTGCGCGCATTTAATTTCCTTAGATCTGTGGGAAAAAACTCGTGGCAGGTCTTTCCCGCAGATTTGCGCTGGTTCAATACCGCTGATTAAAAAGGGATTTAATTTGGGCAAAGAGGAGTGTCTTTGTTTTCATGAATCAAATCTGCGAAAATCTGCGTGCATTTAATCTTCTTAGATCTGCGGGAAAAAACTCGTGGCAGGTCTTTCCCGTAAACTTGCGCCTTAAAAACCTTAATTTTAAATCACAAATCATCATGATGAAATTAAAACCACTGTCATTCTACTTACTTCTTTTTTGTTCACTAACTGCCTGCAACAATAACAACCGGAAGGAGAAGGCAACCAGTCCATCAAAGCAGGATACCGTTACAACCGTCGTTACCACGAATGTTAAAGCAGAAGAAATATCATTTAAGAACCTGGTTTTTGAAGCAAAGACCGACCTCGTATGTGGCATGCCAGCCAGTGCCGGGATATCAGATACAGCACGTTACAAGGATAAGCTGTATGGATTTTGCAGTCCGGAATGTAAAATGGAGTTTGTAAAAGATCCAGGTGGGTACGTAAAAAAATAACAAAGACCAACAACAACAAACTCCGCTGACATTCTTTGGGCATTTAACAGGCTCAGCCAGTTAAAATCAGAAAAAACAACTTATGTTTGCGACTAAAAAAAAGCAAATCAAACTATAAACTTTTACGAGATGAAAAAAATTAAGTTAGCATTACTTGCATTGGTACTGATCGCTGGTACAGCTTATGGTCAAAGCAAAGCTGCACCATGGCCAGAAATGAAAGCGTTTCATTCAATAATGGCGGGGACTTTTCATCCTGCAGAAGGCGGTGACCTGAAACCATTAAGAGCAAAAGCTGACAGTTTGTTCCTGGCGGCCAAAACATGGCAGTCATCAAAAATTCCGGCAGACTTTAAGCCTAAGGAAACTACAGAAACACTTGAAAAATTAGTAAAACAAACCAGTGTAATCAGCGATAAGGTAAAAGGGAATGCTGATGATAAGGAGTTGACAAAACTTATTTCAGATGCGCACGATACTTTTCATAAAATCGTGGGGGAATGTAAAAAAACAGGTGAGCATGAAGGTAATGGTCACTAATAAAAATAGTTAGAAAAAGTAGCCGCTGTTGATCAGCGGCTTTTTTATTGCTGTTGATACCCAATTTATATACATTTGCAGCAGATTTGGTTCCTGTCCCGAAGTCGGGCGGATTAAAAGGGAAGCCGGTGTAACTCCGGCGCTATCCCCGTAGCTGTAAGGTGTGGTTGATATCGGGAGTCAAAAGTAAAATGTTTACCTTTTCACTATCCACGATTCACAATGTTGTACTTCAAACCACTGTTCCAAAACAGGAATGGGAAGGTGTTCAACAGTATCCGAGCCAGAAGACCTGCCAATTCACATTCATATTCATCATCAAGCTTTCGGGTGAAAGGCTGAAGATACAAACTGCATTGCTATGCAGCTAAATCTTCCCTGCCCTGGCTACAGAAAAGTGAGCTTTTTTTGAAAAAAATCTATTTTTATGGTTTTATTACGGGTTGCATAGTTCACGCACCGGTTAGCAGCAATGCGCAATTAACCGATACGCTGAAAGATATCAGACTGTTTTCAAAAATTCCAATTGATATAACTACCACCACCTCACCGGTACAGCAGTTGAACAAAAATGAATTGTCGAAACTGAACAGCATATCTGTTGCTGATGCAGTAAAATATTTCCCTGGTATCGTAGTGAAGGATTATGGTGGCATCGGCGGGTTAAAAACGGTTTCGGTTAGAAGCCTGGGCGCAAATCATACGGGTGTAATGTATGATGGTGTAATGTTGGGCGATGCTCAAGGCGGGCAAATTGACCTCGGCAGATTTTCGCTGGATAATATTGAATCCATACAGCTATTTAACAACCAGCCTGCTGATGTACTGTTGCCGGCCCGCAGCTATGCGTCAGCGTCAGTTATAGCATTGTCTTCAGGTGGCGTAAGGAATACGGAACTGCCCGGAACAGAACTTTCTATTAAAATGAAGACCGGTTCATTTGAATTTATAAATCCTTCCTTTTACTTTAAGAAGCGATCCTGGAAAAATTTTAGTACCGGTATCAATGCCGAATACCAGTCTGCTAAAGGCAACTATCCTTTTGTTGATTACGAAACCGGGCTGGCAAAAAACCGGCGAAGCAATTCGGATATAAGAACGTACCGCGTGGAGTATGATGCAGCATATGAAGTGAGTGACAGCAATCAATTAAAATTCAAAGCATATTATTACGATTCAAAAAGGGGGCTTCCGGGAGCTGTGATTTTATACAACGATTATTCAGACCAGAGACTGGATAACAGTAGCTTTTTTTCTCAGCTCAGCTGGCAAAAAGATTTCCCGTCCAAAGTCAGGCTTCTCATCAGCAGCAAATATTCGGCAGATCATAAATATTATATTGATCCATCTTACCAGAATAGTTCCGGCAAACTTGAAAATGATTTTTATCAAAAGGAATTCTACCTGTCTGCTGCCGCAGCTTATAAAATTTTTCCATCTTTATCTGTGAGCTATGCTATAGATTATTTTATTAATACATTGAAAAGAACTGATGCATTTGCGCAGAATTTTGCTAACCCTGACAGGAATAATTTTCTTAACAATTTATCCCTTCAATGGAAAAATAAAAGGTTTGAGATCGATGGAAACCTGCTTCACAGCTATATTACAGAAAAGGTAGAACGAGGCACAACCGCAAATAATCTTATTGAGTTAACGCCTGCTTTTTCTGCATCTGTACAACCAATACGTAAGTTACCGCTACGATTGCGGGCCTCGTATAAAAAGATCTTCAGGGCGCCCAGTTTTGATGACCTTTATTACACCAACGTAGGAAACAGCAATCTCCGTCCTGAATATGCCGATTTATATAATATTGGCGTTACCATAAAAAGCGACCCTAAAATGGTAGTAGAAGAACTTATGCTTACCTCAGATTTTTATTATAACCGCGTAAAGGATAAGATACTTGCCGTGCCCCGGCAGAATCTTTTTCAATGGACGACCTTAAATATTGGAAGAGCTGAAACAAGAGGGATAGACGCTTCAGCCCATGTACGTTTCAAAAAGCGCCGGTCACTCGAAACATCGGCAGCCTTTTCTTACAGCTATCAAAAAGCATTGGATATTTCTGATGCGGCTGCTGCCTTGTACAAAACACAGTTGCCTTACACGCCGGTTCATTCCGGGTCAATTAGCCTGTTGTTTGGCTTTAAAAATTTCTCATTTGCCTATAATATCCTGTCGTCTGCTTACCGGTATCGTTTGGGGGACCCGGGCCCGGAGAATGTGGTTCAGGGCTGGAGCACACACGATGTATCAGTAAGTTATTGCCTTGCTTTAAAGAAAAAATCTCAATTTAAAATCATTGCTGAGGCCAACAATATTTACAATGTACAATACGAAATAATTAAATATTACCCAATGCCCCGGTTTAATTACCGGGTTGGAATTAGTATATCTTTTAAAAGTTAAACAACCTCAAAACAACATGAACATGAAAAAAAATGTGATCAAATGGGTATTGCCAGTGCTGGTACTATTGAATGCATGTAAAAAAAATGATCAGCCCGTAACTACAGCTCCATTATTGCAACCTGCGAAGGGTGTATACATTTTAAGTGAAGGAGGTTTTGCTGCCAATAATTCAAAACTCGCTTACCGTGATACTGCCGGATTGGTGTCTGGAGATTTTTTTCTACAGCAAAACCCGTCCCTGACTGCCGGCCTTGGTGATTTGGGCAATGATATGATCATTTACGGAAGTAAAATGTACATTGTTATGAATGGCTCGGGAAATGTTACTGTGTTGAATGCCGCAACCGGCACACTTATTTCGCAGGTATCTTTTGGCGGTTCCGGTACTTCCAATAAAAACCCACGGTATGCTTTAGGCGCAAATGGAAAAGTTTATGTAACAGGATGGGATAACAGCGTTAGTGTCATAGACACTACTTCACTCAGTATCACCGGCACAGCTTTGGTAGGCGCCACACCTGAGGGACTTGCCATTTCGGGTAACTATTTATACGTTGCCAATTCCGGAGGATTAAATTATCCTGATTATGACAGCACGGTTTCGGTTGTTGATTTAACAACGATGCTGGAGATCAAAAAGATAAAAGTTGGATTAAATCCTCAAAAAATCGAGGTTAACAGCGCCGGTAAAGTTTATGTGACCGCTTACGGCGATGCTTTTGCGGCGGTGCCCGTTCCGGCCACTGTTTCTATAATAAACAGTTCAACAAAACTACTGGAATCGACATTGGGCAGCGATTACCAGTTTGATCACGTGCGCATATTCAATGATATTGCTTATTTCTATAATAATTATGGTGGCAGCAACATCAAAATGTACAACACATTAACCAATTCCCTGATACGAAATAACTTTATAACAGATGGCACCTTAATTACGACCAGCTATGGGTTAAACATTGATGAACAAAATGGCGATGTATATGTTACAGATTCAAAGGACTTCGTTACAGCAGGTGAAGTAACCTGTTTTAGCGCGGGCGGTGTGAGGAAATTTAGTTTCTCCATAGCACCGGGAGTTAATCCGAACAAGGTGCTATTTGTAAGGTAATATTAAAAATGAAAACTGATCATGGCTCAAGTAGATTCAAATAATAATAGGCCGGTCGCCCCGGCACCGTTGCTTTGCTGGGATTTTTTTATGGAAGGCTACCAGCGCCTGATGAAAAAAGGCGGTGATATCCAGGAAATCCGCAGATTGGCCACTTCGCTCCAATGGGAAGAGAAATGGGATTACCAAAATGAACTTGTTAATCAAGACAAGGTAATCGTAATTACAGACCCACGTCGTTTCATCGTTTTTGCCAGCCACAATATTGTAGAAATGACGGGGTATTACCCGGCAGAACTCAAAGGCCAAACGCCCAAAATATTTCAGGGAGAAAAAACAGATAACGAAGTTTCTGCATACATCAGGACCCGGCTTCAGCACCAACTGGATTTTGAAGCCACGGTTATAAATTATAAAAAGACCGGGAACCCTTATAATTGCCACATCAAAGGGTTCCCCATTTTTAACAAAAAGGCGGCGTTGGTAAATTATATAGCCTTCGAGAAGGCTGCGTAGGTGTTACTTCCTCATAAAATGTTGGTATGCCAGTCTCTTTCAAACACGAAGAAAAAATATGCCCCGGGTGCGGCAACAGCTTTGAATGTAAGCCCGGCGATATTGTGAATTGCCAATGCAATGGGGTGAGGCTTTCCGGGGAATCAATTTCATTTCTAAGCAATGCTTACAACGATTGTCTCTGCGCCAGCTGTCTGGACCTATTAAATAACAACCGCGAACTTTTTATAGCAAAATCTGCAAAGATTTCCCTTTGAAATTTAGAACAGAAAATGAATGAACTTTGCGTTCAATTCACGATATGAAACATACTGTATTTATACTCCTGCTCGCTTTCTGTTTTTACGGGAATTGTGCAGCTCAACATAACATTACCGGCCAGGTTATTACGGAAAATGGTAAGCCTCTTCCTGGAGTTTCAATTGCAACCGACGATAACGTGACGCGGGCATTAACAGACTCCGCGGGCAATTATAGCTTCGAAAACAACTCCGCCTTTATCTATTTGAATTATTCATACACCGGATTTCTTACAGCCAGGATCCTGGTGAGGGGAACTGCTCCTGTTGTCCGGATGTACCGCAGTGATGGGCTACTCAGCGAAACAGTTGTAAGGTCATTTGAAAGTAACCGCAGCATAAAAAACACGCCTGCTGCTGTGTCAATTATAAGTAAAGCAGACATGCAGCGGTATGGGAGCAATTCCTTGCTGCCTGCGGTAAATAATATTCCCGGGGTAAAGATGGATGAACGAAGTCCGGGCAGTTACCGGCTTGGTATCCGGGGTAATATATTGCGATCAACCTTTGGCGTTAGGAACATTAAGATTTACTGGAATGGCATTCCGCTTACCGATGCAAACGGCACAACCTACCTTAACCAGCTTGACGCAAGTATTATTGATCGTATAGAAATATTGAAAGGCCCTGCAGGCAGCATGTATGGTTCAGGTACAACGGGTGTGGTACTAATGAGCAGTGAATTCCACACGGTAAAGGAGAAAAGTATGAACCTGCGTATTTCCGGCGGGAGCTATGGCGCTTTGTCTGCAGGTGGATCATTTACAAGTACTGGTAAACGTTACACCGCCCGTTTATCTTACGTACACCAGCAATCAGACGGGTACCGGCAACAATCACGCATGCGAAGGGATGGGATTAATTTCACCGGGAGGCTGTTCTTAAATAGCAAACAGCAATTACTTACAAATATTTTATACAGCGATCTTTTTTATCAGACACCAGGAGGACTTACGCTTGCAGAGCAGGAAAAAAATTCCAGGCAGGCAAGGCCGGCAGCGGGTGCTTTTCCCGGAGCGGTTGTTCAACAGGCAGCCATTTATTTAAAAACATTGTATGCCGGGTTTTCGCATGAAACGAATTTCAATAAAAAGTGGAGCAATACCACTGCTTTATATATTTCGAACACGGATTTCAGGAATCCCACCATAAGGAATTTCGAAAAGAAAAAGGAACAAGGTATCGGCTTGCGGTCTGTAACGCAGTATAAGGATGAAATATTTACAGGAATATTTGGCGGCGAATACCAATACGGAAACACAAGGTCTGGGGTTTATAAAAATGTTGCTGGTGTAGCAGACAGCCTGCGTTTCAGGGATGGAATCAATGCCAGGCAGTTTAACGTTTTTTTACAAGGGACGTTAAACATTGCTGATATTTTTATGTTGAATGCCGGCGTCAGTTATAATAATTTTCATTACGACCTGGTTAAAACCGTTAGCACGCCTGGAAAAAGGCAGGACCGTAATTTTAAACCCGGGTTGGTTCCGCGTGTTGCTATTTTGAAAACAGTAAATAAAACCATTAATTTTTATGCAGCAGTGAGCAGGGGATTTTCTCCGCCTACCATTGAAGAAGTGCGTGGTGGAAATGATTTGTTCAATACAGCACTTAATGCAGAGACCGGGCTTAATTATGAAGCAGGTGTGAAAGCCAGCCTGTTTAAAAGCAAGTTATGGTTTGAAGCAACGGTTTATTTATTCTATTTAAAAAATACAATTGTCAGTCGGCGGGATTCAGCCGGCGGTGATTATTTTATAAATGCAGGAAAGACAAAACAGACCGGAACCGAGCTCTCCATAAATTATTTACCAGTAAACCGCGATGATCATTTTTTCAGGCGGATAAAGGTTTGGGCGGCCTACACAAATATCCGTGCAAGATTTAGTGATTACCAGCAGGGAACTGTTAAGTACGATGGCAACAAAATAACGGGAACGGCGCCTGTTGTTGTTTCGGGTGGCTGCGACGTAAATACCGGTGTTAAGTTCTATGCTAATCTTTCTTACAATTATACTGCTGCCATCCCCTTGAATGACGCCAATACTTTTTTCGGCAGACCGGGTAACCTTGCTTTTGCGAAGCTGGGTTATAAAAGAAATCTTCAAAAAAACATTACTGCAGATTTGTTTGTGTCTTACGAACGAAGTTTTAATAATCCGTACAGCGCTGGATTTGATCTGAATGCCGTGGCGGGACGATATTACAATCCATCTTCTCCACAGAATATATATGCAGGAGTCCAGGTGAAATTTATTTTATAACACTGTTAGCTACAGTGTTATTGTGCTATCTGTGCAACTCAATATTCTTATCTTTGCGAAAATGCGGTAATGAATTTTAGTTACATCGCCATACGGGAAATACTCACTGTTACGTTTACGCTCTTTGCGGTGATAGATATGCTTGGATCAATTCCTGTGCTGGCATCACTGCGCTTAAAAATGGGCGGTGAGATCAGGTCCCTGCAGGCAACCCTGATCTCCGGTGGACTCATGATACTGTTTTTATTGATGGGAGAGCAGTTTCTTTCCATCCTTGGCCTCGATGTTCACTCATTTGCGGTAGCGGGAAGTATTGTAATATTTATTATTGGCCTGGAGATGATATTGGGACTGGAGTTTTTTAAGCCTGACAACAATCCTAAAAGTGGCAGTGTTGTTCCCATCGCATTTCCGCTTATTGCAGGTTCCGGAACGCTTACCACGATCATGAGTTTAAAAGCAAATTATCACGACGTCAACATATTCTTTGCCATTTTAATAAACCTGGTGGTTATATTTTTAGTGCTGAAATCATTGAAGTGGATAGAAAGAATGTTAGGGCCAAACGGGATGATTGTGATCAGAAAATTTTTCGGCGTAATATTGCTGGCCATTGCTGTAAAAATATTTGGTACCAATATTCAGAATTTCGGGAAGTGAGGAAGGGAATGTGGGAGAAGGTTTATTCGTGACTTAGTGTATGGTTGATTTTCCGCAGCCTATGTTCTTACAAATACAAGTGCTGAATAAAAAAACCTGACTTATAAATTGTAATAATCTTTAGCATTTTAATGGCCTCGTCGTACAATGGATAGTATAAGAGTTTCCGAAGCTCCAGACCCAGGTTCGATTCCTGGCGAGGCCACTATAAAATCAAGCGGGACGCGGATTTTGTTAAATTAAGGCCCTGTTGGTAGACACGGCGGTAGACACTTTGATGGTCCGAGCATATTCTGAGAATTTCCCAACCTTATTAAGTTCCTAAGCAAACAATCGTTTACTTTGGGAAAACAATTGTAAATGGATCGACAAACTCGACTTCTTTTAGATCTCAATCAATATCACATTGAACAAATTAGTAAAAAGGTAATCGCTGAGCTAGTTGAGTTAAATGATGAGAATCTTTTATTGTCGGGAAATGATAGTGGATTAAAGAATGTTTGGGAGGAAATATGTGCTCAGCAACAACAGGAAAGGTCAGATGATTGGGAAGGATATGAAGCCACTATTGAAAACTTTATAGGAAGTGAATTAGAAGTGCAACCTCAACCTGTTAACGATTTGCTGATATACCTTGCAAAAATTGAAGTTGAAGAAGGCCAAGAGGATTTTCAAATACAGAGTATGTTGTAAAAGCTATTTTGTCTAACATTCTTGCAAAGGCAGAAGTATTTAAAAATCACAATATTACACGTTTTCTTGAGCAAGATTTCGATGAAGATGGAGAAGACGGTGAGGATGATGAAAGTTAGCAAACAAACTACCACTTCACCTAACTTAATACACCCTTATATTAGTAACAATAATTACACTGGTTTAATACTAACTGCAAGTAAAAACTCTTATTCTCCATGTTTGAACAAACCTTTAAAAACATTGACGATATCCTCCTTAAAGATGCAGGTTGCGGCAGCGAATTAGATTACGTAGAGCAAACTTCGGTCATTCCACCTTATTCGCCCATGGTGATTTCCCTGAATTGCTTCTTCAATATGCAGCAGTTTCTTTAAGCGAAGTGTATTCTTCAAGTAGTGATTATTTGAAATCTTTATGCATGAGTGATTAAATTAAAAGGG
Source organism: Ferruginibacter sp. (assembly GCA_014377385.1). Lineage (GTDB taxonomy): Bacteria > Bacteroidota > Bacteroidia > Chitinophagales > Chitinophagaceae > Ferruginibacter. Next base: position 9,542 of record JACMPR010000111.1, read on the forward strand.
CATCCCATGAATGGAGGATGCCCACTGTCTAAAGTTTCACAGTAATATTTTTGTACTTTATTTTAGTTGCTTTAAATGAGGGATTGTATTGAAGTGAGCAATAAACAAAGTGAATTCATTGAGGTATGATCCTTTCCTTTCGGCAAATACATCCCCTAAAGTGATCTTGGATGAGGTTTTTTCCAATTCCTGTGTCCTGGACTGCGGGTCAATTAGGTTTGTAGCTTTTGATTCCATACTGGTTAAAGTTTTTAATTAGGTATCAAAAGTAGATGGAGAGAACGCCAAAGTGTGTCGCGGTAAATATTTTATTTGTAATACTAAAAGTCTCTTAATGATGGGTAGCAATCATTAGATATATTAACCCTTATCATAAAATTATTGGGGAATTAGCTTTTATTAAATCGAGCCAAATCCAGAAATGCACTATGGTAGTTTATTGAAAATTGCATCCAATAATGACACTAATAATTTTGAAAAAATGTTAAACCCTGGAATTTTTAATCATCCTTCATCATACACCAGCATCACGTCAAAATCAAAATCCGGTGTTGAACTCAGCAGCTCTATTGTAACCTGGATGGGGTATTCCGACTTATAAGGCGTATCGTCCCAAAAGTTTGCAGGAATATCAATGGGTTGACTTAATATAAATACAGGCTGATAATGGTGTGGGCCTGCAGAAATTGGATAAGGTGAAGACTTAACCATTGTTCCTTTATTATTTGAACAGGTAACTTGCAGGTATAAGCCGGTTCTTGCAAGCCGACCTCCCCATTCATCCGGATGTGACCAATCAAACAAAGGAGTTAGAATGATCTTTTTTATTTGAATAAATGCGCTCTGATTTTTAATAACGAATTCTTTTTTTCTTTCGGCATTGGTAAAACGCATGGCGACATCTTTCTTTATGGAAGCAGTGCCTTCTATATTATAACTGGTTCCTGCGCCGGCCCCATTCAATGCCAGCAATTTATTTTTAACCATATCTGTCAGTGTTCTTTTTACAGTTGATAAGGGGATATTTAGCTTTTCGGCTATTTCACCTGATTTAGAGCCTGGATGGTTTTCAATGAAGGAATATATTTTTTTCTCTCTTTGCGACAGCTTTTCAGATTTAGTTTGCACCTCCAGTTTGTCCATCAACAATTTTTGTATATTCTTCATGCAATCTAAAAAGAACATTACCCAGGGGTATACATCTTCTCCGGGCTTTTGCCTTTGACACTGCATGAGGATGCTGTAATATTCCGATTTCCTGCTTTCAATTTCATGTTCAAAACTCATATATTGAATCCATGAATACCCACTCTTTAAAAGTAACAGGGTTCCCAATAAACGGCTCAATCTTCCATTACCATCCTGGAAAGGATGAATGCTTAGGAAATCATAAATAAATACAGCGGACTTTATCAATGGGTGCGTTTGTTTATCTGACTTATACCATGCTACTAAATTAGCCATAGCAACTTCAGTGGGAAAACCAGGATCTGTGGTTTGAAAAATGACGTGCTTTGAGCCATCTGGATTTTGTGCTTCAACCACATTGCTGTGTTGCTTATAATTACCCCTGTGCCATGCATCCTTTTCACTGTATTTCATCAGCAGGTTATGCAGATGTTTCAGGTTGTTCTCGGTAACCTCTATATCCCTGAATGATTCGGCTACCTGTTCCAGTGTTTCGTAATAACCGGCCACTTCCTGCTGATCCCGCTCTTCTAATTTTGAGATAGTAAGATTTTTTATCAGTATGGCTACTTCATCGTCCGTCATTTTTGAGCCCTCAATTCGGGTAGAGGCGCCTACACTCCGTACTGTAGCAATGGATTTCAACTGTTTCAGCGTTTGCCCTTCTCTTTTTTCAATAGTTCCCCATGAAGCATCAAACCGGTCTATTAAGCTGATCTCATTGGTTAATTGCATCCAGTCTGGAGCAAATAAAAAAGTATAAATTAAATTTGACATTATTATGAGACGATTTGATACTCAATTATACGATAATTATTCGATAATAACAAGTATATGATACGATTCGAGCCGATTTTATACTTGAATGAGCCGGTAAGTAAGAAATCGTTTTTACAACGACCTTTGCTCTCTAAATAAAAAATATGGAATCTCTATTACTCTACGGCATCAAACCAGAAGAATTTTTTGAAAAGCTACGATCCATTATAAAGGAGGAGCTAAAAAATGAATTACAAAAAGATCTGTTACTAACTAAAGAAGGCGCTTTAAAAATGATCGGTGTTAGCAATGCTACTTTTATAAAAGCTATTAATGATGGAATTGTAAAACCTCAACTTGTAAAAGACAGAAAAAAAGCAATGTACCTTGAATCAGAAGTTTTAAAGATTGAAAAAAGG
>JACMPR010000112.1 GCA_014377385.1 Ferruginibacter sp.
CAACTTAATATCGAAATTTCCGAAGAGGTCGCCGAAGGCACCTATGCAAATCTTGCAATCATCACTCACAGTCACGCAGAATTCGTGGTAGATTTTGTGAACGTTATGCCGGGTACACCTAAAAGTAAAATTAAGAATCGCATTATATTAACGCCCTTTCATGCCAAACGATTTATGAAAGCATTGATAGACAACATTAAGAAATTTGAGGCTGCCAACGGTACCATCCAGGATATGGAATCAGTTGAGATACCTTTTAATTTTGGCGGGCCTACCGCACAGGCATAATAAGGCCGGGATGTAAATTTTATAATGATCTTTTGTTTGTTGCAATTCAATGATCGTGTTTTCCCGTGTATTCGTATAAGAATCCTGTCAGGATTACCACCAATCCACGATCTTCTATTCATCATGCTTCACATCATTCCCTCATCTGCAAAACTAAAATATCCTTCTTCGCTTACGATGATGTGATCAAGTACTTTAATGTCGAAGTAGGAAGCTGCCATTTTTATTTTTTGTGTGATGTCTTCATCTGCCCGGCTGGGGATAAGATTTCCGGATGGATGGTTGTGGCTTAATACAATCGAAGTAGCATCTTCTTCAATTGCTTTCTTTAATATCAACCTTGGATCAGCTACAGTTCCGGTGATTCCACCACGGCTGATGATTTCAAAGTGCTTGATTTTGTTGGCACGGTTTAAGAAAATAACAGCAAATAATTCGTAGTTAAAATCTTTCAACATTGTTTTCAGATAGTCTGCAATTTCCCTGCTGTTCTTTACCAGGGTTTTTCCAAGAATTACCGATCCATGCCTTCTCCTCCCGATTTCAAGTGCCGCCAGGATGGTGATTGCTTTGGCTTGTCCGATGCCTTTTATTTTCAATAATTCCTTCAAAGAAATTTTACCCAACTCGCTTAAATTATCCTGTCCCAGTTTTAACACCTCTTTGGCCAGGTCCAATGCAGATCTTTCTTTGCTCCCATTGTTGATGAGGATAGACAATAATTCTGAATTGCTTAGAAACGACGCACCCCGGGACAAGAGTTTTTCACGCGGCCTGTCATCAATCGGCCAGTTTTTTATTGATGAGAAAGGGATATTCACATTTTCCATAAATTCAAATTTAAATCATGTAAACTAAATGTACTTTCGCACTGAATTTTATTTAGTCAAACCCCATAATTCACCACATGCTGTCAAATGCAAAAATATTTTCGGGTAAAGGCTCGCAGTACCTTGCGGAAAAAATTGCAAAAAAATTCGGAGAGCCCCTTGGGAAAATAAATATTCAACGGTTCAGCGATGGTGAGATAGGGGTGGAATTTGTAGAAAGTATCAGGGGCAGGTTTGTTTTTTTAATACAGAGCACCTTTGCACCTACAGATAACCTCATGGAATTGCTATTGATGATTGATGCTGCAAAACGAGCATCCGCCTATAAAGTAATTGCAGTGATACCATATTATGGCTATGCCAGGCAGGATCGTAAAGACAGGCCCCGCGTTGCTATTGGCTCTAAACTCGTGGCTAACATGCTTACCGCTGCCGGTGCAGACAGGGTGGTGACAATGGATCTTCATGCTCCCCAGATTCAAGGCTATTTTGATATACCCGTCGATCACCTCGAATCGTCTGCTATATTTATACCTTACATCGAGAATTTAAACCTTCCTAACCTGACATTCGCTGCTCCCGATGTAGGCAGTGCAAACAGGATAAGGGAGATAGCAACATTTTTTGAATGTGAGATGGTCATTTGCGACAAACACCGTAAACGCGCCAATGAAATTGCCAGTATGGTGGTAATCGGGGACGTGAAAGACAGAGATATTATATTGATAGATGATATATGCGATACCGGGGGCACTTTAACAAAAAGTGCCGGCCTTATGATAGAGAAAGGTGCCAGGAGTGTGAGAGCGCTATGCACGCACCCGGTGCTTAGCGGAAAAGCTTATGAAAATATCCAGAATAGTGTGCTGGATGAACTGGTGGTTTGTGACACGATACCAGTAAAACCAATCTGTGATAAAATAAAAGTTTTGTCCACGGATGAACTTTTTGCCGTAGCAATCAGGAACGCTTACGAAAACAAAAGTATCAACAGCCTTTTCATTAGAGGGCGGTTAAAATCGAAAGTAAATAACTGACTATTAACGGGTAAGTGAGGATGAATAATGATCATTCCCGCGAAATCTGCGAGCTGCTTTATTGCCTCATCAGTCGTCATTATTACCTTGGCAGTTGTTAATAAAACCCTACCTTTGCGCCTCATAAAAAAAATATAAAACAATGAAATCAATTACAATCGAAGGACAACTGAGGACCGAAAGCGGAAAAAAAGCCACCCGCCAACTTCGCTCTCAGGAACTGGTGCCAGGTGTAATTTACGGCGGTGAATCAGAGATCAATTTTTCAGCCCCTGCAGCATCTTTTAAAAGCATCGTTTACACAGCGGAATTTATGCTGGCAAATATTACAATTGACGGGAAAACCTATCGTTGTATTTTAAAGGACCTGCAATTTAATAAGGTAAGCGACTTGCTTTCTCACGTAGATTTTTTAGAATTGGTAGAGGATAAAAAAATTATTGCAACACTTCCATTAAAATATGTTGGTGTACCTGCCGGTGTTAAAGCTGGTGGAAAGCTGGTAACTAAAATGAAGTCCATCAAGGTTAAAACTTTACCTAAATATTTGAAAGAACATATTGAGGTAGATCTAACTGAACTTCAGTTGAATGAAAACGTAAGGGTAGAAAACATTATCGCGGAAAATATGGAAGTGCTGAACTCTCCAAGGATCCCGATTGCATCAGTTACAATGACACGTCAATTGAAACAGGAAGAGGCCGCTACACCAAAGGCTGCTGCACCGAAAGCTGCCGCGCCTGCTGCAAAAGCTGCTGCACCTGCCGCAAAAGCTGCTGCCCCGGCCGCAAAAAAATAAATTGTTTTTCTATAGTAAAGAAAGCCCTTTTTTTAAAAGGGCTTTCTTATTATTAATAGTGCACAGCTAAACTTAGTTAACTTCGCACTCCTAAAATAATTCTAATGGGAATGGATAAGAATACCGTGATTGGTTTTGTACTGATTGGCGCTTTGTTGATCGGTATGTTTTTAATTAACAGTAAAAGCCGCCTGGCTTACGAAGGAGAACAAAAAAGGCTTGCTGACTCAATAGCTGCAACAGCTCCTAAAATTAATAATGCTGCATTAAAAATTGATTCTCTGAAGACTGTAGCTATCCAGGCGTCCAAACTCACAGGTGCATTTTCTTCAGACACGTCAGGCGAAAAATTAACGGTAGTAGAGAATGAAGTTTTAAAAATTTCTTTCTCAAACAAAGGGGCTCAGCCACGAACGGTGGAATTAAAAAAGTATAAAAAATTAGACGGAAGCCCGGTTATTATCCAGAAAGGAGATTTCAATAAACTTACCTACCGTTTCAAAAATGGTGAACGAACTGCCGAATCAGAAACCGTATTATTTTTAGCCGGGCCGGTAAAAGAAAATGCGGATAAAAGCAAAACCATCAGCTTTACATCCGGCGATACTTTGGGAAGGAAGATTACACACACATACAACATCAAGCCTAATGATTACCTGGTTGATTTGGATATAAGTATTAAAGGTGCTGATGAACTTTTTGATCAGCATACCATCAACTTTCTATGGCAGGCTGAAGCAGAACAGCTGGAGAAAGATCATAATTATGAACTTACACAAACGCATATTTCTTATGTGAAAAGCAACGATTATGATTTTGAATATGTGGGGACCGGTGGAAGTAAAGAGTTTAGCAAACCTGTAGATTGGATAGCATTAAAACAGCAGTTTTTTGTAACTGCCCTTGTGGCAAAAAATAAATTCATCTCTGCAAATACCAATTGGGTGGTGCCGGCCGATACAAACGCACATTACATTACCCGTACCAATACAACGGCACGTTATAATATTTCCGGCAACGATGCCAGCATCCCGCTTCAGTTTTATTACGGCCCCAGTGACTACAATATCCTTAAGAAATATGACAATCAAATGGAAAACCTCGTGCCATATGGTAGTGGTGTTTTTGCTTTTGTGAAATATATAAACCGTTATTTTCTTTTACCTGTTTTTGACTTTATTCAAAATCATGTGGCGAGTATGGGCATCGTAATTCTACTACTCACACTGCTTATCCGCCTTATTACTTCACCAATTTTATATAAAAGTTACCTGAGCGGAGCTAAAATGAAAGTGTTGAAGCCTGAAGTAGATGCGCTGAAAGCTAAGTACAAAGATGATCAGCAGGCTTTTAGTATGGAACAGATGAAGCTGTGGCGTTCGGCCGGGGTGAGCCCTTTAGGAGGATGTTTGCCTGCATTATTGCAGATCCCGATATTTATGTCTCTTTATTATTTCTTTCAGTCAAATATTGATCTCAGGGGTAGAAATTTCCTGTGGGCGCAAGACCTGGCAGCCTATGATTCTATCGCAAAACTACCTTTCACTATACCATTCTACGGCGATCACGTTAGCCTGTTTACCCTAACGGCAGTGGTTACCAGTTTATTGATATCTATTTACAGCATGAGTAATATGCAGGACAACAACAATCCCCTGATGAAATATATGCCGTACATATTCCCGGTGTTATTATTGGGTGTGTTTAATAAATTACCCGCTGCATTAACCTGGTATTACACTGTTTCAAATACTATCACTCTTTTACTACAGATCGTTATTCAAAAATATATCATCAATCATGAAAAGATATTGGCACAGATAAGTGAGAATCGAAAAAAGCCTGTTAAAAAATCAAAGATGGCAGAAAGGATTGAGGCGATGCAGGAAACCCAGAAAAAAATGCAGGAACTAAAGAATAAGCCGAATAAAAGATAAAAGTTAATTATTAGATAAAAGCCCGCCATCTTAAACGTGTTTTTGTTGTGAAGTTTGTAAACTCAAAAATTGGTACAGTATTATCTATCTTTAATTTATAAATTTTTTATAATGAGAACAGGTAAATTTTTTACATTGTTTATGACTGGAGTTATTGTGTTGGCGGGCCACTCCTTTGCGCAGAAAACCGTTAATGAAGCAACGCTTACGTATAGCATTTCAATTGAATCTTCCAGTGAGAAAGTCGCTATGTCCAAAACCCTGGATGGTGCAACCCTTTCGGTTTACCTGAAAGGAGCACAAAGCAAAACCGATATGACGAGCGCCCTGGGCACAGAGTCGAACCAGTATGACGCCAAGGCTGGCAAAGGCATCATTTTAAAACAATATAGCGGACAAAAGTTGATGATCACGTTGTCATCCGCTAATTGGGCGCAAAAGAACCAGGTGAATCAAAATATGAAATTCAGTATTGAAAATGGTGAACAGACGATTGCAGGTTTCAGGTGTAAAAAAGCAATTGGTCAGGCTGCTGATGGAAAAACATTCACGGTGTATTTTTCTCCGGATATTATATTGGCAAACAAGCAGTACGACAACGCATTTGCCGGATTACCAGGAATGCCTGTACAGTATGAATTGCAATCCGGAAAATTAAAATTTAAATACAGCCTTACAGGTATTAATTACGACCCCGTGCCGCTATCTAAATTTGAGATCCCAAAAACCGGTTTTAGAATAATGACATATGAAGAAAATCAACAGCTAAGGAAAGGAGATAAATGAGGAGAAACAGGTTCGTATAATTTAAAAAACCACCTTTAGAGTGGTTTTTTAGTTTGATCTTATTATCAATTTCATCCCGGTATATCCTTGTTTTACGTCGGGAACTATTATCTTTTGTTTATAAGGAATGATATAAATATTACTTCCTTTCTGGTATGTTACAATGTTGCTTGATACGAATGAACCATTTTCCCGCTGAATGCCAGTTAACAAGCTTCCCTTGTACTTCAAGCCGCTTTTGAGATTAAAGGCAAGTGCTTTTTTTAATGAGGTATTGAGAGGAATATTAAGACTGATCTTGTTTTTTGTCTTTTTGCCTATTCCCCTGTCGGCAAATGACATGAGCATGTTCCCGGCAAGAATACCAATGATTAGTATTGATTTGGTTATTTGACTCATGAGTAATAAAAGTTAACTGTTACAAATATATTAAAACTTCCCGGTTATCAAAGCACCATTCATCAACAAATTTTAAAAATACTTTTAGCTATCGGGAAAACCGGCAAAAATGTTTCTAAAAAGTTGCTAACTAACTCTTTTATACCTAAATTACAATAACCTATACATAATGAGTAAAAACCCTTATAGACAGGATCGGGAAGAATTAAAGGAACTCTTGCATCAGTATGCCAATTTAAAGGCAGGCAAAACCTATTCTTTTATAGAAGAAGATGGTTTTGAGCGGATCATTGATTATTTTGATGAAAAGGAGCAGTATACCCAGGCCTTGGAAGCGGCGGAATCTGCCATGGAACAATATCCCTATTCCGCTTCTCTGTTAATTAAAAAAGCTGACCTGCTTATCTCCCTTCGCAGGTATAAAGAATCACTCTATATTTTAGAACAGGCTGAACTATTAGATAGTACGGATACCTCCCTTTATATACTTAAAACAGACGCTTACCTGGCACTTGACCTGCAGGAAAAAGCTGCAGAACTGCTTGAAGCTGCCATTGAAACATTTGAAGGAGAGGAAAAAATTGATCTCCTTTTTGAACTGGCTGATGTATATGATGATTACGAAAATTTTGAGAAAGTTTTTGACTGCCTCAAGATTATCCTGGAGCATGATCCTTCCAACGAGGAAGCATTGTATAAGATTTGTTTCTGGACTGATTTTACCGGTCGCAATGAAGAAAGTATAAAGCTCCATCAGAATATCATAGAGGAAATTCCCTTCAATGAACTGGCCTGGTTTAATCTTGGCGCCGCCTACCAGGGTCTTAAACTGTATGAAAAAGCCATTGATGCGTACCAATACGCGGTAGCAATCGATGAAAAATTTGATTATGCGTACAGGAATATGGGCGACGGCTACATCAAGCTCAGGAAATACAAAGATGCGATCGAAGTGCTGAATAAGGTTTTGGAGCTGACCAGGCCCGAAGCCGTTATTTACGAAGCTTTGGGACATTGTAATGATAAAATGGCCAATTATGCCCAGGCAAGGTTTAATTACAAGAAAGCGTCCCATCTGAACCCTGAAGATAGCCAGATGCATTATAAAATCGCCTGCACTTACATGAACGAGGGCACCTGGCACAATGCGATAAAGTCATTGGAAACTGCATCAAAAACACACCTGATGCAACCTGAGTACAATCTGGCACTGGGGCGTTGTTACAAGGAAATGGGCAATATTGATGAAGCGATCACGTACCTGGGTAATGTCGTAAGGGTACGGCCAAAAAATGTTACGGGTTGGACAGAATTATTGAAATGCCTTTACCTCGGTAAGTTATTTGACGAGGGCCTCGAATATGCTTCCTTTGCCTTTGAGCAGACTGATTCAAAACCTGTTTTTATTTTTTTCAAGAGCATGTTTTTCTTTGCCGTAGGTAAATCAAAAGAAGCTTTAATATGCCTGGAGAATGGGATGAACATAAATCCCAAACTCATCAAACAGTTCATAGAAATAAACCCATCCATACTTCGCCAGCAGCAGGTGGTGGAAATCATTGCGAAATATAAGAAGAAAAGGTCGAAGTAATTTTGCAGCACCGTCACTTAATTTTACTGTCTTTATTTGATGCGCATTAAATATCTTTGCCCGCTAATTAACAAGATAACCCGTAATGAACTTTAACCTGACACAAATTCCGGAAAGGACAGCCAAGCCCCGTTTTAATGGCATTACTATGGTAATGGACAAGGGCCTCAGCATAGAAGAAGCAAGAAATTTTATGAGTATTGCGCATCCGCATGTTGATGTGGTCAAACTTGGTTTTGGAACGTCTTATGTTACGCCAAACTTAAAAGAAAAATTAGAAGTGTACAGGTCTTTTGATATGCCTGTTTATTTTGGGGGAACACTATTCGAGGCCTTTTTAATAAGAAATCAATTTGATGATTATATCAGTGTATGTAAGGAATTTGGTGTTAGCTACATGGAAGTGAGTGATGGCTCCATCACCATACCCCATGCTGAAAAATGCGGCTACATCGAAAAACTTACCAAACATGGTGTTGTGTTAAGCGAGGTGGGAAGCAAAGATGCTGCGCACATCATTCCGCCATACAAATGGATAGAGTTGATGCGGGCGGAATTACTGGCCGGATCAACGTACGTGATTGCAGAAGCACGGGAGGCAGGAAACGTAGGTATTTACAGGGGTACAGGTGAAGTGAGAGAAGGGCTCGTGCAGGAGATTCTCACTCAAATACCTGCTGAAAAAATTCTTTGGGAAGCCCCCCAAAAAGCACAGCAATTATATTTCCTTGAACTTATAGGTTGTAATGTGAATCTCGGCAACATTGCACCTTCCGAGGTATTGCCGCTGGAAGCCATGCGCATCGGCCTCAGGGGTGATACGTTTGAACTTTACCTCGATAAATAAAACTGCAGATGGACGTTTACGGGTTAATCGGGTTTCCGCTGGGGCATTCTTTCTCAAAAAAATATTTTACAGAAAAATTTGAAAGAGAAAACCTGGCCGGGCGAAGATTTGAATTATTTCCACTGGATAACATCGATGATTTAGCGGCGCTACTGGATAGTGAACGGGAACTGAGAGGGCTGGCTGTTACAATTCCCTACAAAGAATCGGTTCTTCCTTATCTAACCGCACTTAGTGACAATGCCAAAAAAATAGGCGCCGTAAATTGCATAAAGATATTTGGTGGAAAACTCACAGGATATAATACGGATGTGATCGGTTTCGAAAGTTCCTTGGTACCGCTTTTGCAAAGCCACCACACAAAAGCCCTGCTGTTGGGCACCGGGGGTTCATCGAAAGCAGTGCAATTTGTTCTCACTAAATTAGGCATTGAATTTCTGTTGGTGAGCCGGCATAAAACAAAAGAATCGGGTTATATTCAATACAACTCGGTTGATAAAAAACTCCTAAAAGAATACCCCCTTATTATCAATGCTACACCGGTTGGCATGTCTCCACATGAAAATGCCCGGCCCCCGATTGCTTATGAGTATCTTGATAAAAGAAATCTGTTGTATGATCTTATCTACACACCTGCACTTACGGACTTTTTAAAAGCCGGTATCGAAAAAGGAGCCGTTGTAAAAAATGGTTATGAAATGCTGGTGCTGCAGGCGGAGGAGAACTGGCGTATTTGGAACAACCCGTAGCCACATTGTTCCTCGCAGGTCTAAGTCAACAAGAAGGTTTTATGTAGCTCTTAAAATATCTTTTAGTTCCTGCGGAATGGACATGACTTTTTTAACTGAATAATCATAACAGATCATACCTGTTTTGGCCCTGGCTATCGGGATTACTTTTCCTTCGCGGGTTGTGTGAACTTCATAAAATAATTCGAAACTTACCCTGGTTACCTCACCTGCAGCAATGCTGATGCTCAACACATCGCCGTAGAAAGATTCATTGATGTATTCTACAGCAAGATCGCCCATGATCAGGCTCGTACCAGCTGCATCCAGTTCAGTACAATTATTTTTTCGTAACCAGATTACCCTCGCTTCATGGAGGATACTTATCAATGAATCATTTCCCAGGTGATGACCGTAATTGATATCTGTAATTCTTACCGCAACGTCTGCATGACCAATAACGTTGGCAGGTATGGCAAGTTTAATTCTACCCATTCGGTTCTTTTAAAAATTCAATGAGTTTGACAGTAGCTTTTTTTCGGTGGCTATACATATTCTTCTCCTCCATCGTCATCTCCCCGAAGCTTCTCTCACTTCCTTCGGGAACAAAAATGGCATCATATCCAAAGCCTCCCATGCCGGTTTCATTTTCAATGATGTTGCCTTTGCATATACCTTCGAACTGGTATTCGTTTCCCGAAAGTATTAACGAAATCACTGTTCTGAATTGTGCCTGCCTGTTTTCTTTTCCTTTTAAATTTTCTAATAATTTCGAGATGTTAGCCTTAAAATTATTTTCATCACCGGCATACCTGGCACTTCTTACGCCGGGTTCCCCATTTAAAATTGATACTTCCAGGCCCGTGTCTTCACTAAAACAATCTTTACCCGTAAGCCCATAAATTGTTTTGGATTTTTCGAGTGCATTTTCTTCAAGGGTAGCATGTGGTTCGGGAATATCAATATCGATACCAGCTTCCTTTAGAGAAATCACTTCAAACCCATCATCAAGCACGGATCTTATTTCGGCTACCTTGTTCTTATTATTTGTGGCAAATATCAGTGATCGCATATGACCTAAAAAGGGTTTAAATAGAAAATAGCTTTTTCAGGCAGCCCCAGAGCTGTAGTTTTTCCTGTTTATCTGCAGCCAGTATTTTTAATGATGGCGCAGAAAGATAAGATTGATTGTTATACTGCTGCACCTGGTAATATGGGAATTCGAGTGGAAATGCCAAAGCTGAGAGCTCGATGCCAAGACAAATAACAAACTCCGGCTGAAAGTGTTGTACCAGGCTTTTATAATTGATGCCGGGATTTTTGTTGAAGTTAATCAGCGCTGTATCCGATAGGGTTAATTTACAGGCCGTTAAAATATCCATCAAGAAGGTAAGGCTGTCATCAGGCAGGTACACGGTATTTTCGTCGTTTACAATGATCAGTATATTTTTCTTATTATTTCCCAGGAAAACCAAACTGTTTTCGTTCAGGGATTTGTTTGTTAATTCATTAGTATCTAAGACTACTAATGAATCATTATATAATTCGGCTGTTAGAAAAGCGGGCAGTTGAAAATTGTCTAAACTCATACAATGGGGTTTGCGTCACTGTTTTTTTCGTTTCTTTGCATAAAATTAATGAATATGATTGCAGCCGCCGATTTTAATATCACAAAAGCCGAACGAAGCAAACTGAATGATATAAACCTTGAAAATATCCCATTTGGGAAATTTTTTAGCGACCACATGTTAGAAGTTGACTATGAAGATGGAGAGTGGAAAACGGTAGAAATAAAACCTTATCAGCCCCTGTTGATGGAACCTTCCATGGCAGCCATTCATTATGGCCAGGCCATTTTTGAAGGCATAAAAGCCTACAAAAACGCCGCGGGCGAAGCGGCCATCTTCAGACCGCTTGATAATTTTAAACGATTCAATATCTCTGCAGAAAGAATGCAGATGCCAACTGTACCTGAGGAAATATTTATGGAAGGCATGAAAATGCTGGTAGAACTGGATAAGAACTGGATTCCTGCAAAGGAAGATCACTCCCTTTACATCCGGCCTTTTATGTTCAGCACCGATGAGATGATAGGAGTGAGGCCGAGTGAAAAGTATAAATTTATGATCATACTAAGCCCTACAGGTCCGTATTACAGCACGCCAATGCGGATCTATGTAGAAGAGCAGTACGTTCGAGCAGTGCCGGGCGGGGTAGGATATGCAAAAGCAGCCGGAAATTACGGCGCAGCTATGTTTGCCACCGCTGAGGCCAAAAAGAAAGGATACGACCAGGTTTTGTGGACAGATGCTTACGAACACAAATACGTACAGGAATGTGGCACCATGAATGTTTTCTTTATTATCGGGAATACGGCTATCACACCAGACCTGCAGGCGGGAACCATATTGGCAGGCGTTACCCGTGACAGTACCATTACCATTTTAAAAGAAATGGGCTTCAACGTAGAGGAAAGGCAGTTAAGCATCGATGATGTGATGGATGCATACAAAGCCGGATTACTGTATGAAGTGTTTGGAACCGGAACTGCAGCTACAGTCTCTTATATCAAAGAGCTTCGATACAAAGATTTTACCATGACATTCGATGTAGCGCATTGGAAAACAGCTCCCGAACTGAAAAAGAGATTCAATGATATCAGGTATGGCAAAACTCCAGATAATAACAACTGGATGTACAAAATTTAGCAGGTGCAACGGAGTACTAATTTTATGATTCACAGCTCTTAACGCAATAGTATAAGTGTTACAAAGGGTGGCTTTAGATTTCGGGACAAATCTTTTTTATTTTTTATTTTTAATTTTGAAATTTCCCCTTACCTTTGCCGTCCGAAAAATAAAAGGTTATAAATGCCAACAATACAACAATTAGTAAGAAAAGGGAGAGAAATTATTAAGGCGAAAAGTAAATCCAGAGCCCTGGACAGTTGTCCACAGCGCAGGGGTGTATGTACCAGGGTATATACTACCACGCCTAAAAAGCCGAACTCCGCTTTGCGCAAAGTTGCAAAAGTCCGTTTGACAAATAAAATTGAGGTGATTGCCTATATTCCGGGCGAAGGCCACAATCTTCAGGAGCACTCTATCGTACTGATACGTGGTGGCAGGGTAAAAGATTTGCCGGGTGTACGTTATCACATCGTACGTGGTAGTCTTGATACTGCAGGTGTGAAGGACCGTAAGCAGAGCCGTAGCAAGTATGGCACAAAGAAAGAGAAGGCTAAAAAATAATTAAAAATCAATAAGAATAATCTTAACATACAATGCGTAAGACACAACCAAAAAAAATCCCATTAGCACCAGATCCAAAATTCAAGGACAAATTGGTTACCCGTTTTGTGAATAACCTGATGTGGGAAGGTAAAAAAAGTGGAGCATACAATATTTTTTACGACGCTTTAGATAAGGTTAGCAAGCAAACCGGTGAGGAAGGATACGAGGTTTGGAAAAAAGCATTGACTAACATTACACCAGGTGTGGAAGTACGTAGCCGTCGTATCGGTGGTGCCACTTTCCAGATTCCGGCAGAAGTTCGTCCGGACAGGAAAATATCGCTAAGCATCAAATGGATGGTTAAATACAGTCGCGACAGAAATGGCCGCAGTATGTCTGATAAATTAGCCAACGAGATTGTTGCAGCGAGCAAAGGTGAAGGAGCTTCTTACAAAAAGAAAGAAGATACGCATCGCATGGCGGAAGCTAACAAAGCATTTGCCCATTTTAGAATCTAACTTTACAACGAATAATATTAATGAGGCCGTTCAGTTGAACGGCTTTTTTATTTGGCATACTTTTGTAAACGGAAAAAGCATTGCGGTGAGGTTTCCCGCAGATTTTCGGTGATTGAATACCGCAGATGTAAGGGGATTTGATTTGGATTCAGAAGAGTGCATCTAAGTTCTTTATCGTTCCGGGAAAACCTTCTTGTAAGTTTCCTGCTGATTGAACCTGGCTGACCATCGATTCAGAAAATTCAATCTCCTTACATCTGCGTGCCTTTAATCTCCTTACATCTGCGGGAAA
>JACMPR010000113.1 GCA_014377385.1 Ferruginibacter sp.
GTGTAATCTTTCATTTTCGGCCGCAGCGATACAGGATTATAATGTTTTGTTTCACCAAAAGTAAGCGTCCAGTATATCTGGTCGTACATCAGGTATAATTTTTTTTCACCGTCTGGCCTTGTTTCATTTTCTGCTATCACAAGATCGCAGATCGCTTCCAGTTCTTCTTTTGTAAAAACGGTTCCGGTTGGATTTAGTGGCGAACAGAGCGCCAACAACGTAGCTCCCTTGATGTGCGGGGCAAGCTGCGCTGCCGTAGGCATAAAATTGTTTTCCCTGGTAGCCTCAATTGTTATGTGTTGTGCATCGGTGAAGTGAGCGTAATGATTGTTGTTCCAGCTAGGTACGGGATAGATTACTTTATCGCCTTTGTCAACGATGCTCCTGAAAACGGAATAAATAAGCGGTCTTCCGCCACATGCAATTAAAATTTCCTGCGGGCTGTAGCTGATACCTTCATTTTTTTCAATAAAATCGGCAACTGACTTTCTTAGATCGAGTTCACCTTCAGCCGCCGGGTAAGTGGTATAACCTTCGGCATATGCCTTGGTAATCTCATGCAGTAAGGTTGCAGGAATGGGAAACTCAGAGGAATCAAAGTCACCGATGGTGTAATTATAGATGTGTTCCCCATTTTTAATTTTTTCTTTAATGGAAGCACCGAGGCGCACAATTTCAGAAGCAATAAGGGTTTCGGCGAGTTTACTAAGTTTAAGTTTGCCCATATATCGTAAATAATTAAAGCATTTGGATGTCAGCAAAATTATAGGTTAGCAGCAGGAATACAAAATAGTAATCACGATATAAATGCCTGGTAAAAGCTCAGCTTTAAATTTGCATCAAATGAGCCGTATTTCACCTGGGCATTTTTTTAAAGAAGGCGCTAAAATTGAACAAAATCCCTATTTTTCACAGGATGATTAATAAAAACACAGCAAAATAGCGTAGGAATATTATATTTACTGAATAAAATTGCTTACTAATTCACAGGCAGTTGTTACACCTGTAATTCGATAAGTTTAAAAATGCTTGCTTAGCTATGCACACATTTCAAAACAATCAGGCCATTTATTTTCAATAAGAAGAATAGTAATATGTTTAATTTAATACTCTTCGGCCCGCCAGGCAGTGGAAAAGGTACGCAAAGCGAAAAGCTAATCTCCAGGTACGGATTAAAGCATCTTAGTACCGGTGATTTACTGCGCTCTGAAATTGCCAGTCACACTCCATTAGGTTTGGAAGCAAAAAGTTTGATGGATAAAGGACATCTTGTCCCGGATGAAGTAGTGATCGGTATGATTAGTTCTGCACTTGACAGCAATGCAAAAGCAAGAGGGTTTTTATTCGACGGATTTCCCCGCACTTCTGCCCAGGCAGAAGCACTCGATAAATTGCTTGAATTAAAGCATACTTCCATCGGTGTAATGCTCGCTTTGAATGTTAGTGAAGCAGAATTGGTAAGGCGCCTTTTAAAAAGAGGAGAAACCAGCGGCCGCAGTGATGATAACAATGAACTTGTGATACGTGCACGCATAGGTGAATATCACGCCAAGACAGCGGTAGTAGCCCAGTACTATCAACATTTCGATAAGGTAAAGCTGGTAAACGGTGAAGGAACCATCGAAGAAATATTCAGGGCGCTGTGTAAAGAAATTGACCCACGCCTGGAAAATAAAGTCCCTCAATAAAAAGTATGTCTAACAAAGATCTTGATTTTATCAGGCGTGAGTTGTTTTCATCACTGAAAGATATAAAGCCTGGTACAAAAGCAAACTGGGGTAAGATGGGGCCTCAGCACATGGTAGAGCACCTGGCCGACTTTTTTGATATATCCTCAGGAAAGTTGAAGTTCGACCTGATTACTCCTGCCGAACAATTGCCCGCTTACAGGAATTTTCTTTTTAGCGATAAAGAGTTTAGGGAGAACACCAAAGCTCCTTTGACAATACTTGGCGATGAACCACTTTCTTTACGTAAACAAAATATTGAAGAGGCCATCATTGATTTGGAGGAATCTGTTAGTGATTTTTTTAAATACCACGAAAACGAAGCTGCCGTTCCAACAGTGCATCCGGTGTTTGGCGCACTGAATCCTGACGAGTGGATAAGACTACATTTTAAACATGTTAGTCATCATCTAAGGCAGTTTGGGTTAAAAAGCTACACTTAATATTTACAGCCTCTGACTGATATGCATCCTATGATCGCTATTTACAACTACCTTCCTTCCAGCTATTTACCCCGGCACATTTTGCCATGCAGGCATTGCCATATTCTTTCCCGTCACAACCGCAAACCGGCTTGTATTCCATTGTGCACATACAATCCTTAATCACGGGCCCCTTACAATCAACCGTCGTTTTTTTACATGTTGCCTGGCAAAGGCCAAACAGCAGTGCGCAAATAAGTAGTTTTTTCATAATTGTTTTTTTAGGTTCTTGATTATACAAATATAACTTTGTATCAAATGCTACATATGGATAAGCTGGGGAACTATGTTACTGGAAAATGGATAAAAGCTGACGGCGATGGACAAACACTTTACAATGCAGTTACCGGCGACCCAATAGGCAACGCTACATCAGAAGGCCTGGATTTTGAAGCCATATTAAAGTACGGCAGGGAAACAGGAAACCCGGCATTACGCAAAATGACTTTCCAGGAAAGGGGAAGAATGCTGAGGGCACTTGCATTGCACCTTATGGATAAAAAAGAACAGTTTTATACCATCAGCTATCAATCTGGTGCAACCAGGGTAGACAGCTGGATAGACATAGAAGGCGGCATTGGTAATTTATTTTCTAATGCATCTCTTCGCCGCAAATTACCAGATGAAACTTTTTGCCTTGATGGCGATCCCATTGTGCTGAGCAAAAACAATACATTTATGGGGCATCATATCCTGGTGCCAAAGGAAGGCGCAGCTATTCACATCAACGCTTACAATTTTCCTGTTTGGGGAATGCTGGAAAAAATTGCCGTCAACTTACTGGCAGGAATACCCGCAGTTGTAAAACCGGCTACGGTTACCTCTTACCTTACCGAAGCCGTTGTAAAAGAAATTGTTGCTTCAGGCATTTTACCTGCCGGGGCGTTACAGCTTATTTGCGGCAGTGCCGGCGACATGTTGAATTTTGTTAATTCGCAGGATGTCGTAACATTCACCGGTTCGGCCAGCACGGGATTGAAATTAAAATCGCATCCCGTTATATTGGGAGAAAGTGTGCCATTTAACATGGAGGCAGACTCCCTCAACTGCATTGTCTTGGGAAATGATGTGGGACCCGGACTGCCGGAATGGGAAATTTTTATCAAAGAAGTAAAAAGAGAAATGACCGTAAAAGCCGGTCAGAAATGTACGGCCATACGCCGCATATTTGTTCCTGAAAATAAAATGGAAGATGTATGGAAAGCACTTTCAAAAGAACTGGACAAAACGCCTATCGGAAATCCATTGAATGAAAAAGTTAGAATGGGGCCACTTGCAGGGGAAGCACAAAGAAAGGAGGTGCGCAGCCAGGTACAAAAGCTACTGGCCAGTTCTGAAATTATCTACGGTTCTTTAGACAGCGTTACAGTAATAGATGCGGATGCAGGCAAAGGTGCTTTCATTAGCCCTCTGCTGCTGCTGAATGAGAAGCCTTTAGATACGGAAGAATCTCACAGTGTGGAAGCCTTTGGCCCGGTGAGTACGATTATGCCGTATAGAAATATGGAAGAAGCAATTGAATTGAGTAAGAAAGGAAAAGGAAGTTTGTGTTCTTCTATTGTGACGGCAAACGCGGCGATTGCAAAAGAATATGTGATTGGCGCAGCTACACATCATGGGAGGATATTGGTATTAAATGAAGAATGTTCAAAGGAGAGTACAGGTCACGGCTCACCGTTGCCGTTATTGGTGCATGGAGGGCCGGGAAGAGCTGGCGGCGGAGAGGAGATGGGCGGATTGCGTGGCATCAGGCACTACCTGCAACGGACTGCCATACAAGGTTCGCCGACAATGATTACTGCCATTACGAACGTATTTCAGGCACATGCAAAAGGTAATCTTGGTGGCGTACATCCGTTTAAAAAATATTTTGAAGAACTTAATATTGGCGACCAGATCATCACCGAAAAAAGATTGATCACTTCGGAAGATATCGATAAGTTTGCAGCATTGAGTGGTGACCATTTTTATGCGCATTTAAAAGCAACTGATTTTAAAGGAACCATGTTTGAACAACAGGTTGCACATGGTTATTTTATCATGAGTGCTGCTGCAGGATTATTTGTTGACAGTTATGAAAAAAATCCTGTGCTGCTGAATTATGGTATAGATGAACTGAGATTTACCAAGCCCGTGTATCCGGGCGCTTCTATGTATATTCGCTTCACCTGCAAGGAAAAAACTGCCCAGGAACTAAAAGAAACTAATCCTGAACTTAAAATGGCTCAGGGTGCTGATATTCCAAAGGGAATTGTGAAGTGGCTGGTGGAAATGTTTGATGATGCGGATGATGCGGTAGGTATAGGCACCATCCTAACCATGGTTCAAATGAAAAATAAAATCTAATCGCATTACCTGTATGCTCTTATAAAAGGTGGGTGCATCATTACAATTTAAAATTTGCAAATATGATCAAGGAAATTCAGGAAGGTTATGTGAAATCTGAAGTGCACAATGGCATTACAACGATTGAATTTTTTCATCCTCAAAGCAATTCTTTACCGGGGAAAATA
>JACMPR010000114.1 GCA_014377385.1 Ferruginibacter sp.
ATTAGCATTGCAAATGCTCAATTTGTATCATACCCTTCTTTGTTGTATAATAGTCGATACCGCTGCTGTAGAGATAGTCCTGCGGCTCGTAAACAATTCCCGCTCTTACAGGGTTTTCATGCAGATAATTCAAACGTTGGCTTAGCATTGATGCAGTTGTTAATTCTATTGGATGATTACCCTGTTGCCAAAACTGAATATTTTCATTATTGCTATTTCGCTTCCCTGCACGTTCAAACATCCATGTCATCCATTCCTTGCGGCTTTCACGCTTGTTGTCTTTGATGGCAGTAAATATTTGTTTACTCGTAAATTTCTTTAAATCCCTGAGAATATTTCCTATCACATAATTTCTCTTTGCACTCATTACAAGATGAACATGATTGCTCATAATGATCCAGGCATTCAGTATCATACCTTTTTTATTACAACAGTATTTTAAGCTTTCAACAATAATATCTTTGTATTCATTTCTTGTTAAGGCATCAATCCAATTGACAACACTAAATGTTATGAAATGAGCGAGCTCATTATCCCCTGTTTTATATTTTGTAGACATACACATGTTTTACTACAAAATACACGGGATTATTTTATTACGGCAAGTAAAAACAACAGTTTTTAAAAGGAAAAAAACATGAAGATTGTATAAAAAATAAAATTAGGGGTCATGGCCCGGTCACAGACCTGCAATCATAGCTAGTCACCAGTGATCCTGCGGAACACTGGCGCCAGAGGGGCCAGAGGGGTAATAGTAAACATCCCCCCGGCTTGATTGCCTATGCAAATACTTTTTACCTTAATGAATAATGATCAATATACCCGACTGCAAAAACTGCCCACCGGGTGTACTTATCGTATAATAGTAATTACCGGACTGGTACCCACTGAGGTTTACCAGGGTGCTGGTAGCTGTCAATGCCTGGGTCAACACGGTTACTCCGTTGGTGTTCACCAGCTTCAGGTAAACGGGTAGTGTGGGGTTAGATAGCAGCTGAATGGTTACCTGGTTGTTGGCCGGGTTCGGGTACAGGTTCGCTACTATACCACCTGAGGTTGTGCAGGAATCAGTGATCACATGCACATAACCTGTAGCAGTACAGCCAAACGAAATATCCGTTGCCAATACATAATAATATACATCACTGGTATTTACCGCACTAATGTTTGGGTTCGATTGTGAAGAAGTAAAACCTGCAGGCATTGACTGCCATTCATAATTTACCCCCGGCTGCGCCGTTAGCCCTATGGAATAGCTATCTCCGATACATACATTCAGCAAGGTATCCGGTAAAGAGATATTTATCGCCCTCACCGAAACATAAACGATATCAGTGGCAGTTAATGCTCCGTTGGATACGGTTAAAGTATAACTTGTATTCACCACGGGTGTAACGACTGGGTCAGCAAGGGAGGAGCTGAACGTTCCGTCTGATGACACCCAGGAATACGTATTGTTTCCTACAGCAGGTGTTCCGATATGTGCAGTTTCGCCAGCGCATATCAGCGTGTCGGTACCAGCATTGGCAACCGGTGCAGTGGAAACGGATATCTCGAATACCGCATTACTTTTGTCGGCAAAAATGGTATTGGAATTATCGGTGACCCTTACGAGGCATTTTTTTGATACCGGGTTGGTTACGTTCCAGCTATAGGTTCCGCCTGATGCCGAAGAGGTAGTGGATGCCGTTAGCAGTTGCCAGGTTACACCACTGTCGCGTGTTAGTTCTATCTTAACGGTAGCGCCTACCTGGTTTCCATACCATTTAATATCGGTAGTGCTATTGACAGAATAATTCTCTCCGCCATTGGGCGTCAGCACGTGTACCAGGCGGTCTGTAAAATTGCCTTCATTAACGATTACCTGGGCGCCGCCGCCGCAGTTACCCCCACCAGAATACACAAAATCATCATCGCCGTCATTGTCTACGTCAAATACTTCTACTCCATTATTAAAGGTCGTATTGCTCACCTGCCCGTTTACCAGCGTTCCCAGCGAATGTTTTACAAAGAAGCCTGTTCCCTGTTCGCCGTAATGCAGTTCCATCGGGCCATAATCAGTCATACGCGGCACCGTTACCAGGTCTTTAAAACCATCATTATTGATATCCCCCATGGAGGCATGTACAAATGAGGCGATGGGGTTTACTAAAAAATTGAAGCTGCCATTACTATTTTCGAATATCCCTCCCGAGGTAAGAATATCCTGGTCGCCGTCATTGTCAAAATCTATCCATTGTACCTGCCTTTCTGAACTGCTGCCAAGTTGCCCGGCCACATAACCGGGAGGCGGTGGGGTAATATTATTCATGTTCCCTGCCCCATCATTTTTAAATACCACCGTGGCCGACTGGTTGCTTACGACCACATCTGTAAAACCATCCTGGTCAAAATCGGCAAAATCCATGTAGTTGGCTCCAGCCGTGTTGGAAGTGTTGGCCGCTGCGTAAGAAGAAATCGTCCACTGCCCGCCGTTATTTTTATACACCACATTTGGTGTGGCAAATAATTCATTGATACCGTCGTTGTCGATATCAAACAAGCCGATATAGTCCATGTCGGGCGAAGAAGAAAATGGCGGGGGAGGCAATGGCGTAACCCGCGAATTAAAATATAGTGAAAAATTATTATTGCCATTGTTTTTATACACCACTAAAAAACGATCTGAATTACCGGCATAATTATCTCCCGACATCAGGATATCCTGTTTCCCGTCGCTGTCGAAATCTCCCCAACGAAAATATAATTCTGTAAAAAAACCGCCGCCGGGGATGATCGGGTTCAGGCTGTTTACATCCGCCACCTGGGTGAATTTGGGTATAGCAGATAAGCGCCAGTCGCGGCCATATACAATGGTGGAACTGCTTTTGTAATTACAATCCACGTCGCTCAATGTCTCTCCCGCCAGGAAAATATCTATAAGCCCGTCGTTGTTCATGTCGTCGATAACAGTTGATCCCGGGTAATTTTCATAACTTGTTGCACGGAAGGAGGCGATCCTGAATGAGTCGGCTCCCATATTTTTTAGGAAATAGCCACCGCTGATCACATCCAGTTTTCCATCGTGGTTAAAATCATTCCATTTAATTTTTGTGGGCCTGTCAATACCATTTAAACTACTCACTTTTGTAAATTGTCCGCCCCCATTATTTTTATATACCCCGGCATCAGAACCTGTTCCTGTAGGAAGTGTCCAGCCGCTTAAGAGAATATCCATGTCATTGTCCCCGTCATAATTCGCCCAGTCGCTGCTTACAAAAGCCCTGGCTGGCAGATTGGTTTGAGTGAAGCTGAAATTATTCCCCCCGTTGTTGATGTATATCTCGGGAACGATCCCATCCACATTGTCGGGCGTGGCCACACCGGTATTCACGATATCCGGCTTGCCGTCCAGGTTTACGTCTACCCATGAAAGTGACCCTGCACTGGTAGCGGTCATGGAAAGATTAGAATTGGTAAAGGAGGATCCGTTTCTTATGAACAGTGTGGCAACATTTGCATTTCCTCTGTGCCCGTTGATGAGCAGATCCTTATCGCCATCTGCATCTCCATCTGCCCAGCTCATGGATGCATTCACAAGCCCTGTAATACCGGGAAGCGCAATATTTGCATCGGTAAAACTCATGTTACCGTTGTTGAGGTAAACTTTGAAAATAAGGTTATTATTAGACCAGTAATCTGTAGCGCCAGTATAACATATATCGGGCCTGCCGTCATTATTAAAATCTACAATACTGCAGCCGCCGCGGGTGGCGCCTGTAAAGGTTTGTGGCGTTACCAGGGTAAAGGTACCGCTGGCGCTGCCTTTATAGATCGCTGCCCTTGGGCCAATCAAAGGATTAAATACGGTGGCATTGCCGGTGATAAAAATATCTTTATACCCGTCGTTGTCGAAATCGGCGGTACATAAGTTTACGTGGTTCCATCCATCGATGACGTTACTTTTTCTTTCAAATTTATAGGCTGAATCAAAATAGGAATCATTTCTTAAAACCTTGCCGCCTACCAGCAGGTCTTTATCGCCATCATTATCGTAGTCATTTACTTTGATGTTACCCGATGCCGACAGGGCCGGCATGGCTTGCAGAACGGCGTTTTGTGCAGGTGTGTCAACGCACCTGAAATTCGCGTAAAAATGTTGCGGGTCGCCAATCGCATGTGAAGGATAGCTGAACGTAAGGGTTGACCCGGTTGATTGTGCGCCCAACAACTGGTTGGGAACGCTGAACGGATCGCCGAGCATGGTGATTTGTGGCGAAGTAGTATTGGGTCCATCGTAAATGTAAACAGGACCATAATTTGAATCGTAGTAGTTAACACTATACGCAATCCGGGTATTGTTGGCGGATTGTATTGTTAAATAAGTATATCCCACCGGGATACCGGGCATGGGATCTATGATGGTAGTATCGCAGGTGGTGATAGTTAGGGTAGTCGTTATTTGTCCGAAGCTTTTCCCTGCAAAAAGGATGGTAAAAAGAACAGCAAGTAATGTAGCCGGGGTACGTAAAGATGTTTTCATAATCAGTTTAGTTTGCGGAATGTAAGTTACTACTTTTTGGGTCTCGAAGCCTGTAGAAAGGCGGGATTGTTAACCTATAATATTCACTGCCTGTGCCAATAAAAAACCCGCCGGATTTTCCGGCGGGCCATGTTGTACTTGTAAAATCCGAAAACAACTAAGTGTTTGCCTCCTGGTCATTTAACCTTGCAACAAAATACCTGATTTTATCAATGCCCTTATTAATACTGCATGTACCAAATTCGGTATCACGAAGGGACGGTTGACCTTAACTTACTTTTACGTTCGATCAACATAAAACGTTTGTACTCCAGCCTTGTCTTTAAATTGATGCAGTCTTTCTTTGCGACATCATTTGTAAGTATGGCGATGAACGATTCCACAATTTCAATTTCTTTGTTTAATGACTCTAATGCCGTTTCTATTTTAGCAGCCTTGGCTTGCGAAATTTCCTGTTTGTGCAGCAACATAGCTTTTTTATGGGCCGGGGATATTTTGCTTTTGTTTGCGGTCGTGATCTTTGAGTTGCAATTGTCTTTTGAAGTCAAAAGATTAAGAGAATTATTCATGGTCGTATATTTTAAAATTTTACAAGCAGGACGGCTTGTTGTATTTGTAGATTACGAAGAGATGAAGAAGTGATAAGGGGTGGGTGGCATTAACAAAGTTTTAGGTTTGGATATACCTCTAACGATTGGGTGATTATGAACCGATGCAGAAACGGTAAGTAAAGCGAAGCTTTGGAAAAATGGGGGGGCGACTGATTAGACTAATGAAACGACAGGGACTGGGGCGTATGGTATCTTTGTGAAATAAACGTTCTAAATCTGGCATAGTAGCCGGGACCAAACTTTAAGGAATAGTAACCAGTGATCTTGCGGAACACGGGCGCCAGCGGGCAACCTGTCTTGGGTGCAGGTATAACATCAATTAAAATAATGCTTTACGATCGGGTTAACCAGGTCCCAGAAAAAACGGTTGCTGTCTTCGGAGCTTTCGC
>JACMPR010000115.1 GCA_014377385.1 Ferruginibacter sp.
ATTTTTACAAAACCCGTTTGAATTTGTAAAATTGGAAGCTCATTCAAAAAATAATTCAACTATCAAAACAAAAAATGCATAGTTTTCTTGCAGACACTAATTATTTTAAAAGTAGACCTCCCTTCATGTTGGAAAAAGTGAGGTCTGGTTAGTTTTTTTATTTTTTACTTTCATCCAGGCTCTGCTGGTATTTTTTAATAGTTCATTCACATCCAGCATGCTAACTAGATGAATACGTACCAAAGTTGCTACGGTTGAGAATGCTTTTTTTACAGCTGCCTTCTTTTGTAAAACTGTTAATAATAACTGTGCAATCAGCGTACACCAAACCTGTGTACGAATCGCATTTTCATTTTCACCATAAAAGTAGTGTAACTGAAAATTCTGTTTCATTTTCTTAAATAATAGTTCGATGCCCCAACCTTTCTTATATATCAATGCAATTTCTGACGCTGTGATAATAAAATTGTTACAAATAAATACATATTGCCTGCCTTTTTCGTCTTGGTAACAAATGCGCCTAAGCCTCAATATTATCAATACTTTCCTTTTTTTATAGCTTACTTCAATTTCCTCTTCTTTTAGTACGCCAGCTTGCTTTTTGGGCAATGTTGTTTCGCTTATGGTTTTTAAAACGCTATAAACTGCATTGCTTTTTTGACGGGTTACAAAATAAATTTTCTTCTCCGTCCACTCGTTGAACTGTTTATAGTAGTTGTAAGCCTTGTCAAAAACCAACATACTATGTTGCGGCACTTGAATTTCACTCAGGAAATTTTTATCGTGCATTTTCGCAGCCGTAATTTTCATAAACTTTCCTACGCACTGAACGGCATCTATTAACATATGTACTTTTAGCCCCCTTTCTTTTTGCCATCGTTTACAGGGTTTCTGCCTACGCCTTTTAATATGTCACTAAATAGCCGGATGGTAGTAGAATCCACGATATATAATTCTTTAACAGTCAAACCATGTGTTCGGCTGTCCGACAAAAAACTACTATAACGTTCAATTAACTGGTAATATAACGCCTCAAAAAACTCATTGCTTCTATTGCGTAGCCCATCCCCGGCAGAACTCTTGGCAGGAGATTTTTCTAAATCCAAATGGTTTAGCTTGCCACTCATAGCCCTGAGCCCCTCACAGGTTTCAGCCATTGAATCGCATCGACTGAATATGCCAAACATCATTGTCACAAAGTGAGGCCAACTCTTAAATGCCTTGTAATAGTAATCACTCTTCTTTTGTTTTACTAAATCTTTAAAAGACCGCTTATCTACTAATTGTAATAACTGACTTAAAATCGGCTGACCGACTAATTTTATCTCTGTATTTTTGCTCATGTTGGGATTGGTTCTTGCTAAAACAAATCTACAACATTGATGGGCTTCCGAAAGGTGCCCATTTTTAGTTAATTTAGTCGTTCACTAGTGAAAAAAAATATTACATAGAAAGGAACGTGTAGAAAAAAGCCACCTCTCTTAAAAGCGGGTTGAACTAAATCATTCTGTTAAAAAAGATCCCTATTTCACTTTTCGAAGTGTAATCAATTTTACACCGTGCGCCGGAACAGCTGCAGAAAATGAATCAAAGAAAACACCTTCATTCTTCTGTCGCCACACGTCACGTGCAGTTTGTTTTCCACTTAATCCCAGAACATTCCAGCTTGCTTTAATTGTTTTAGTGGTTGAGTTCCTGTTAAACAGGCCAACAGCCACCCGTGAACCGTCTTCCAATTCTTTGATCCAGATTTCAAGCCCATCTTTCTCCAATACCCTACCGGCCTGTTTCCCCAAAGGATCCTGATTTATTTCAATCACCTCATCATTGGTAAACAGGTTCTTTGTGAAGGCATCCATGGATGCAACATCACAACCCATGAGTAAAGGCGCCGCCAGCAATGACCATAGTGACATATGCGTATACTGTTCGTCAGCAGTTAACCGTGATGGATATTGCCATTCTCCCCAGCCTACCCAGCCTACTACAAGCATGTCTGGATCGTTCCAATGACCAGGACCAGCAAAATCTTCCTTTCCTACCTGGGTAAAACCTGTTTCAGACAAGCTGCTCCAAGTATCGATTAGATCGCCCGTTGTTCTCCAGCTATTTCCACCAATCTGATCTCCCCATTCCCAAACGTTCCCCATTCCATATTGAGAAAGACTGAAAACGATATCACGGTCTACTTTATCGAGAGCATCCCTCATGACTATATAAGGCTTTTTCAGTGTTTCAAGCGTCTTGCTTTTAACAACATCTCCATAGCTGCAATAGTCATGTTTTAAATAATCGAATCCCCAATCGGCCCAGCGGCGTGCATCCTTCTCCTCGAACTCATATGAGGCAGTATAATCGCTACAGGTTAGCGTGCTCGGTGAAGAATAGATTCCGGCTTTGAAACCTTTGGAGTGGATATAATCCGTCAGCGCCTTCATGTCGGGGAACTTTTTATTGGCATTGATCATTCCGTTTGCGTCCCGGGGTTCCCCCATACGCATGGAATCTTTTGACCCAGGCTTGATTGACCAGCTGTCATCGATATTGATATACGTCCATCCGTGATTAATAAGACCTGAACTAACCATTGCATCTACGCCGTTCCTTACGGTAACGTGGTCTATTGAATCCCCATAACGATTATACCCGTTCCATCCCATGGGAGGTGTCAGGGCGATCCTGTCACCGACAATAACCTTAAGTTCACGGATAGCTGCTCCCAGTTCGTTTTTTGCCTTCAGTTTGACAACCGTTTCGCCTTTGCCATTGACGACTCCTGTGATGATACCTGTTTTAGTATCTAACGACAGCCCTTGGGGAAGATTTTCAGCGGCAAAACTCATGGGTCTTTTTCCTGTAGCGGCGATTGTAAACATAAACGGATGACCGGCACGAACACCAAAAACCCTGGCTCCATTTATCTTTGGCCTAGGCGATTCGGGGGGAGTGAGAACATGCCGCTTATTGATATAATTAAAATTAAAAGCATCTGGTTTAGCTCCCTGGTGTACAATAAAAGCATTGACAAAGTCAGCCTTATCATTGTATAATCCCTTTCCATTGTCATCAATAACGAGTGAAAGTTGTTTTACCCCATTTAAATTGATATTAACGTCAACCGCTTTTGATCCGCGTTTCATAACAGGACTTCGGAATACTTCCTTTCCATCAGCTAAAGCAGAAAACGACACGCTGCTACTTTTGCATGACGCATCATCCAGTCCAAATAAGGTGTGAAATTTCTGCGCCTTTCCGTTCAATTCAAATCTGATCAGACCTTCCGTTTGGGATGCTAACCCGTTCCTGAATTTTTTGCCTGCTATCATTAATGGCTCTTTTTCTAATGATAAAAATGCTTTGGGTGTCAGGTTCCAATCCTGGGTAAACCTTGTCAGATCAATCTTCTGGAGCCATAAGGTATCAGCTCCCTGTGCATGTACAGATGTAATACTGCAAAAAAAAGCTGCCATCAAGACAGGAATACTTCTTAAAGAAGGGTTTGTCCTCATTCTAATAATCTTTATTTTTAATTTTCGATTAACAAGTGTGCCGTCCTCTCTATTTCAGTGATTTTTCCTGATTTCAGGCCAGGATAAAATAAAAAATCCTGAAGCATTAAAGGTACGTAAAACTAACTTATGAACGGCTATTTTTTCTGATGCAGAACATGGCTATTCCGTTGAAGTGGCATTAATAGCAGGCTGCCCTGTACGCAAAAAACAGGCTGACCTTTTGGCATCTTCCTCAGAAGAATATTTTTTTTACCCAATTGGTAACTGTATCAAGACTGATCCCTATCGGGTGGCCTGGCTTGAAGATTTTTTCCCTATGGATTACATAGAACAATGGAAGAAGGTATCTGACGCAATTGAAACGCCTACCCTTACAGGAGAAGATATTTATCTGAAGGAAAAATCCTTTGCCCTTATCGATGCACAGGCAGTTGATATTGTTCAACCCGATCTGGCTTCATCGGGCGGGCTTTTGGAAACAAAGCTAATAGGAGACTACGCCGAATCGAAAGGTATTCCAATGATCATGCACTTTGCCGGTACCCCTGTTTCATTTATGGCCAATGTTCATTGTGCGGCCGCTACAAACAACATGCTTGCATTAGAAATGCCAAATAACGGTTCTCTTGATAACCCATGGTGGGAAGATTTAGTAAAAACTACTGATGGCGGAAAGATATTTGATAAAGGCTTTGCTAACATTCCATTTGATGCTCCCGGATTCGGGATCGAGTTAAACGATGATGTAGTCAAACAACATCTTGATCCTAGAAATAACAGCTATTTTGCCCCTACCCCTGAGTGGAATGATATAAATTCAAGTGACTTTCTTTGGAGTGGCAGAACCACCGGCGGAACTTGGCAATAAACTGGACAATGAAAAAATTGCTAAATATTATAAAATGGGAAAGGCTTATGATTTTTTGTATCCCCACCACCAGATGGATAGTATTCAAATTCAGGATATGAAAGCAAGACTGATTTTTCTATTTAGACTTCTGAAGGTAGATACGATTGTTACCTGGGATCCCTGGGTGCATTATGAAGAAAATCCAGACCATATCGCAACGGCTCATGCTGTGGAAGCAGCCCGGTGGATGTCGGGTATGGCTACGGATTATCCCGAACACCTGGATGCTGGTTTGAAGCCTCATGCACATGCTGAACGATATTACTTTTCCAGGGAGCCCCAGAGAGTAAACAGGATTGTTGATATCAGTAATTACATCAATAATAAAGTTGAAGTTAATATGCTAAATGTTACAAAAGGCCCGGCAGGACAACACGATGGTAAAAAACTTAAAGACAGATTAGCTAAGGAAGGTAAAAAACTAACTATTCTGGGCGATACCGACCAAAGTGCCGATTTCAATTATGTGAGGGACATCGTTTTTTGCGCCAGGATGTTCGAATGATTATCTGCGGCAATTTGTAAATAATTGTAGAAAATTCTTAAAGCTGAATAAGGGAACACAGTACGAAAGTGCGACGCCTATGTGGTTTAATGAAGCACTAATGTCCGGAACAAAATAAATTATGGAATCAACCTTCAATAAAATAAATATAAGTAATGCATTTACTTTGTAATTCTTAAGCTTTGTATCCATTAAAATACTTAAAATGTAAACGCAATCGGTTGATTTAGCAACGTACAGATTAAAATAGTTATAGACATCATCTGTGCATAACACTTACTTACGTTATTCAAGAAAAATAATGCTTTTTCAGAAAAAAATTATGGCAAAGTCATCAAATACAAAAGAGCACAACTAAAAGTTCTGATAAGCGTACATTAATAGCTTCTAAAGAGGATAAGCGATATATTAAAAGAAATGAAAAAGGTCAGATTAAAGAGAGCGATGACCAAGGTAGATCTCAAAGCCAAGATGTAAAGCAGCATGCGAAAAAAGAAGTAAAACCGGGGTATGGTGATCAAGGCGATCAGCCAAAGAAAAAAAGTTGCTCCAAAAAAGAAAGTGAAATAACTCTTACTTACTACGATTTTTCCAGGTCTGCTGGAAAAATAGCCCTTCGGGGACTACGCCAATTTATCTAAAAAAAAGTTTAGATGTTTGCGACTTAGCGCCTAATATTATTTAGTTCACTACACCAGCGTTCTAAGTTAATTTACTTCCAGAAAATCCTTTTCGGGTAAGTTCGGAAATGGTTGATGTGGCTCCGCCTGATACCAAAAAACTACTTACGCAATATCATCTGTCAAAGGTAGATACCTACCCTCTGAGCGCCAACCTAAAGCCTATATGGTTACTTTGAGATCTTTTTCAAAGCGTATTGGATCACGAAGATGCCAGCGGTACATTCCAAATCGTTGCTGCGCCTCATACAAGCCGTCCGGTTTTATAACCTGGTGAAGCCCCGAATAAGGTGTGGTAAATTCCTGGTATTGTTTGGTATTTGGGTTTTCAAAGTTGTGGGAACCACAAAAATAATCTTCTGTTCCTGTGCCATTGATGGTAGGGTATTCCTTATCCCCATCCATATAAAATTTTATTTCGCCTTCCCCCCACCAGCGGTTGTTATTAACTCCCCAGGCCATGTAAGCGCCTACATAATGGCCTTTCCCTTTTATGCTATCTATCAAGGTATAAACCTGTTTGTAAGGTAACGGGTTTACCCTGCGGAACTGGGCATGGAAATAGGCCGCATCGCCGGGAACGGAAGTTAAAGTATAATCAACCTGGTAATACAAGCTTAAAGGTTTCGTGTTAAGATTTTCCATAACAATCCTTGCTTTTTTCCGGAACGGCATTGGCCAATAAGAATTAAAGCCACTACCCGGGTTCACACATACAGCAAGCGATGAAACCTGTGAATATTGACCCCATCCCGAACAAAAAAAATCGCCCATTGGAACTTCAATAGAAGGATTTTTTTCATCATCCCAATATATCCTGATAATCATATAACGCCATACCCCGCCAATGGTAGCCATCCATATATGCTGGATAGCTCCGGAACCGGTGATTTCTCCTAAAACAGCGCTTTCCCCCGGTTTTATTACTGTAAAGGGATTTACTTTCCAACCATTACCTAATTCACGGGCCGGGCCAGCCGCAGAACCATTTTCTAAGGTAACCATTCCGCCTTTACCCTTTTCGCCGGTGATATTTTCGGGGCTTATAGAACGTGATTTCGCATCCGAAAGCCGGTACAAGTTGTTAAGGTCTGCGGATAGGCCATTGTATGGCTCCGACTGCGCCAGCGACAGTAAACTTATAAAAAGGGCAACGAGAATACCAGCGGATATTTTGATCATTTTAAAAATTTGTGAATTATATATTTGTGTTAGGTTAGCAGTATATCTGTGCTAAAGTAAAGTCTTTTGGTGAAGCAAAATGTCACTAAAAATTCAATTTATCCAATAATATTACCATCAAAATGATAGTGTACAATTATAAAAGCCTTATAAGTAATAATGAGGCTAATAACTCAACCCGGTTATTCCGAATTGAAAGGGCGTTTTTGAAATCGAGCATAAAATTTTACATCCCCCATTTTTGAATAAATATCATATCGGTTTATTTTAAGATAAATATTGCTAACCCCACATCATGTTTTTATGTTACGAATATTTAATTTTAAATTTAAATATGCTTATTGTAACAAATTTTATTTTGCCGGTTAGTATAAAAAATGTTGAAATGTTAACCAATTATACATTGTTTAGAAACAAAATTTAACTGTTACAGCCCTTGTGCAATTTGCTTTATACTTGTTCGGTATTAACTGAATTAATCAATTAAACCTAAAATAATTGTTGAAAAAAATACAAGCTTCTGTTCTTTATCCCTCCCAATGTTTTTTAGGAGAAGGCCCCGTTTGGGTTGCAGAAAGAAAAAGCTACTTATGGGTTGATATTGAAAAATGCACGCTGTACGAGTACAATTGGATCCGTAAAAGTATAAAATTATGGCGATTTGATTATAAAATCTCACTGGTTTTACCAGGGAATAATGGTTGTTTTATCCTGGGGTTAAACAGAAGTATTGCAAGGTTTAATCCTGAAACAGAAAAGCTGGAATGGCTGGTAAATGTGGAAAGGGGATTAACCGAAAACCGTTTTAATGATGGTGGCTGCGACAGTAGGGGCAGGTTGTGGATCGGCTCTATGGATATGGGGTTTAAAGAAGGTGCGGGCTCATTGTATTGCATTGATGAACATTTACAGGTTCATAAAAAATTAGATAAGGTTAGTATTTCAAATGGCCTGGTGTGGTCTTTAGATAATGCCCGTCTATATTATATTGATAGCCCTACACAATTGGTTAAATCTTTTCTTTTTAATGAAGGATTGGGTGCAATCAGTTTTGAAAAAAATGTAATTATTATTCCTAAAGATTACGGAACACCCGATGGCATGGCAATAGATGAAGAAGGGATGCTTTGGATTGCACACTGGGGAGGATTTGGAGTTTATAGGTGGGATCCGGTAAATGGTAAACTGATTGAAAAAATTGAGGTTCCTGCCCTAAAGTTACCTCATGCGTTTTTGGCGGGGAAAACCTGGATCATTTAATAATTACAACAGCCCGGCAAGATATGAGTGAAAATTCATTGTTGAAATATCCCGGGAGCGGAGATGTTTTTTATGCAAAAACAGCAGTAAGGGGTGTTCAACAAAACAAATGCATATTTTGATGTTTAGGCATTTTGCAGCAATCAACTTTTAGTAGCCAATAAATTCAAGCAATAAATTATTAATAATGAAACCCTTTTTACTGTTATTATTTACACATGCCCTCAGTATAAATGCCATGTCTGAAGTCAGGCTATCAAATATCTTTGGAAATAATATGGTGTTGCAACGTAACAAGTCAATACCAATTTGGGGCTGGGCACCCCCGGGTGAAAAAATAACTATACAGTTCAATAAACAAATCAGGAAAACAACGGGCGGCAAAGATGGAAAATGGTACATAGAATTAGACGCAGAACCCGCTGGTGGCCCATACCAACTTTCAGCTACTGGAAAAAACAGGATCATTCTTAATAATATTCTGGTAGGAGAGGTTTGGATATGTTCCGGCCAGTCGAATATGGAGATGACGGTAAGTAATAGCCAACATGCAGATATGGAAATATGTAATGGTGGTTTTCCGCAAATACGCCATATAAAAATACCCAATACAATTTCCGGAACACAGGTTGAAGATGTTGCCCCGGCAGAATGGCAAGTTGCAAAGCCCGCTACAGTTGGCAACTTTTCAGCCGTAGCTTATTTTTTTGCCAGAAAGGTATTTAAAGAATTAAACGTTCCCATCGGGTTAATTAATTCCTCCTGGGGTGGTTCTATGATCGAAACCTGGATAAGCCGTGGGGCATTGGAAAACAGTGAGGATTTTAAAAATACTTTTAAAGAAATTTCCTTTAGTGATATTGAGGCAAAAAACAACCAGGACTTTCAAAATATTATAAAAGAAATTGAAGCCTCGGAGGGTGTATTAGCACCTTTTACTTCTCCGGTAAATTGGCAATCGCCATCGCTGGACAATAGTAAGTGGAAAAAAATTGCTTTACCCGTAAGTTTTGACCAGGTCGGCCTGCAAAAATTTGATGGCACAATATGGATGCGGAAAACAATCCACCTTGATAAGGGGGCAACGCTGCAACCGGCTGTTATCAACCTTTCCACGATAGATGATATGGACGAGACATACATAAATGGCCAACTGGTAGGAAGCAGTAATACTTATAGTGATGTCCGCCGATATACTGTTGCTGCCGGCATTTTAAAAGAAGGAAATAATGTAGTAGCAGTCCGGGTAACAGATAATAATGGAAACGGTGGTTTTTTTGGAAAGCCAGCCGATATCCACCTCACCTGTTCCAACCAGGTAATACCATTGGCAGGCGAATGGTTTTATAAGATAGAAGCATTTAAAAGGAGTGCCCCTAACCCGAACAGTTACCCATCCATTCTTTTTAATGCTATGATAAATCCGCTGCTCCCTTTCGCAATAAAGGGTGTGCTGTGGTACCAGGGAGAAACAAATGCAGCGCGTGCACACCAGTACAAAAATGCTTTTCCGTTATTAATAAATGATTGGAGAAGCCGTTTCAAGCAAGGTGATTTCCCTTTTTATTTTGTTCAGCTTGCCAGCTATCGGGCAAATAATGGAAACAGCAAAAAGGGTAGCGAATGGGCAGAGCTTAGAGAAGCCCAAACACAAACGCTTTCATTGCCAAACACAGGAATGTCTGTTACGCTGGATATAGGAGAAACCAATGATATTCACCCCGCAAACAAACAGGATGTTGGTGAGCGCCTTGCTGCAATTGCATTAAGCCAGCAGTATAAAAAAAATATACCCTACAGTGGCCCTGTCTATCAGTCAATGCAAATAGCGGGTAATAAGGCCATCCTTTCTTTTTTAAATATTGATGCTGGCTATTTAGTAAAAGACAATTATGGGTATATTAAAGGGTTTGAGACTGCAGGAGCCGATAAAAAATTCTATTTTGCCAGGGCTTATATTGAAAATGATAAAGTGGTTGTACACAGCGATTCGGTAGCTGCCCCAGTTGCAGTTCGTTATGGCTGGGCAGACGATATGCCCGACGCCAATTTGTATAATAAGCAGGGATTTCCGGCCGGGCCATTCCGTACCGATAACTGGCCGGGTATTACAGATAAAGTAAAATATATCATTACTTATTAACAAGTAGGTTTTCCTGCTTCCACGTTTTAGGTGTATTTTTTTACTTTTTTAAACCGGGCTTTTATGCCTGCTTAAGCCCCCATGATAACCATTTGTAAAAGCTTTATTAGCAAATATGATCTTGTTAAAATCCATACAACCATATTTTTTGCCGGAAATGTGAAGATACCTAATGGTATGCGGTAGAAGAGGGCGATCCAACGATGATGACATAAAATACTACTGTTCGGACAATTAAAAAATATGGTTGTATAGACGTGCGATACTATGAAGCTTCAAAAAAATTCTTCAAAAATTCTTTATTTTTTTCTGCAATTTATCGCTGAAGAAAGTAATCCTGAAATTGTTAAAAAAAATGCCTGCCAAAAAAGAGCCTGCTTCAGGACAGGCTCTTTTTGAAATGTAAACTTTTTTCAATGAATTTTAAAGCGTTAAACTATAACCGTCACTATAATTCCTTTTCACAAACTGGTTGGCTTCTTCAAAATTGGTAATCTTCATATTTTTAGCATCCCACAACAGTTTTTTCCGACCCGTAAAATTACCTTGTGCATCTTTGATATTCCAGGCACGCAGCGCAAGGTTGCCCATTAAGATTGACTCTGTTAGCGGGCCTGCATAATCAAATGAAGAGCTTAATTCTTTTTTGCCATAACCGGCGATACACGCATTTACCCATTGCAAATAATGCCCTTCAGGAACACGGGCAATCTTTTTCTTCACTTGTACTTTATCGCTTAGCAAAGCAGGCAACAGTTTTGGATCGGCTCCATAACAGCCACACATTATTTTACCCTTTGTACCAACAATAATGGCTCCGCCGTCGCTATTCCCCATAAATTCCCCAGTGGCCAATTCATCGGGCCGATCAGGCATAAGGCCGCCATCCATCCAATAAAGCCTTACATCCTTTTTGCCATTTTTTGAGGGGAACCTTAGCTTTAAAGATGAAGCCGCCGGAAAGCTATCTGGATGATACGCAGGGCCAGTGCTTTCATAAATCGTAGCCACACTGCATTCCACTTCTGATGGGTAACCCAGCCCTACAGTTTTAAAAGCAGGATCAATAATATGACAACCCATATCGCCCAATGCGCCTGTACCAAAAGAGGTAAACCCCCTCCAGCTAAATGGAGCATACCCGTTTCTATATTCTTCCCATTCGTTGGGGCCAAGCCACAGTTTCCAATCTAGTTCTTTTGGAACTTCGTCTTTTACAGTAGGTTTGCCAAAACCCTGTGGCCAGGAGGGGCGGTTTGTCCAGCAATAGATGGTTGTTGCATCTCCAATAAGCCCGGCATTATACCAATCCTGCATTATCCTTACACCTTCTTGAGATGCCCCCTGGTTGCCCATTTGAGTAACAACTTTGTATTTGCGGGCAGCCTCTGTTAATATCCTGGCTTCATAAATATCGTGGGTCAGCGGCTTTTGCACATACACATGTTTACTCATTTGCATGGCCGCCAATGCAGCTACCGCATGGGTATGGTCAGGCGTTGAAACTGAAACTGCATCGATGTTTTTCGCCTCTTTATTCAACATTTCGCGGTAGTCTTTATAATAAGGTGCTTTAGGATATCGCTGGCGTGAATTTTTTGCCTGCCGGTCGTCAACATCACATAAAGCAACAATATTTACATTAGGGGATTTTGCGAACTCCACCAGGTCGCCTTCACCCTTTCCGCCAATTCCAATACCTGCAATATTCAGTTTGTCGCTGGGTGCTACAAATCCCCGTCCCAATACATGACGAGGAACAATAAAAAAACCTGCAGCAGTTATTGCAGTGTTTTTAATAAAAGATCTTCTGGTGTTTTTTAAAGTGTTTCTTTTAGTCATAATGGCTTACTTTATTTAAAATAGTGATGGCCAAAGATGAAGATTATAAAGGGATATTTTACGTGATTTTCATTTTATTTTCTATTTTTTTAAAGTAATTTTTTTTTAAAAAGTATTGGGCAAATCTTAGTTTATTTTAAGATAAATATGGTTAAGCCAGCGATATTTATTTACAGATAACCAGCCTAATTTTAAGTGGATTGCTTATGAAGGTTTATGATGTCATTTTTTACACCAATATAATAAACCAACCCAAACAAAATAGCCGGTGGCTGCATTAATTTAATAATACCAATAATTTTAAGAAACCTCAATTTTCTAATTAATAATTTAAATTTTAGATGGAAAGTATCAACAGAAATAAACTTTTTCTGGCAAGTTGCCTGGCCTTACTGGTAACAGCTTTATCATTTGGCATCAGAGCCGGTATCCTGAACCAGTTAGGTATAGATTTTCAACTGAACGCTTCACAGTTAGGGTCAATTACGGCAACAGCATTTTGGGGCTTTCCACTTGCGATTGTGATAGGGGGTATGGTGGTGGATATTATTGGAATGAAACGGCTACTTGTAGCGGCTTTTATTTTCCATCTTGCCGGGATAGTATTAACTGTTTTTGCGCAAGGGTACTGGTCATTGTTTATCTCAACTTTATTAATTGGCATAGCTAACGGTACGGTAGAAGCTGCATGCAACCCGTTGGTAACAGCGTTATA
>JACMPR010000116.1 GCA_014377385.1 Ferruginibacter sp.
CTTATTCCGTATCATTGTTGCCGTCGAATGCAACTTCCATACAGTGGACAGTACCTGCTGCAGCTTTAAGTTTTACCGGGCAGGGAACAACAAGCATATCCGTTTCTTACCCGGCAACAGCGGTAAGTGGAAATGTTACCGCAACAGCAGTGAGCAATTGCGGCAGCAGCACTACAAGGGTAACTATGGTTAGCCTTCCAGCCTGCGAAGTTGCACCACCACCTCCGCCGTTTGCAAAAGCAGGAACGGGGATTATAACTCCTGCGGCTGGGATGCAGGTGATGGTATTTCCAAATCCAACGGTAGCTGATTTTAAAGTACAGGTGCTTACAGCAGGCGCTGCAAAGATTACGGTACGCATCCTGGACGTACAGGGCCGGGCACTGAAAAGCTACACGGTATTGCCGAATCAAACATCCGGGATCGGTTCTGACCTTAAGACCGGAGCTTACATGATGGAGGTAAGACAGGGCAATGAGGTGAAGGTGACCAGGGTCTTAAAATTTTAATGAATGGACAATTGATAATTGTCAGTTTGCCTGAAAATATGAAGAGCTCATCCTGGAAAGGGGAGCTCTTTTCTGGTGTTTCCCTATACAGATACCTAGTCCCGCAATGACGTAATAATTGCCGATTGCCAACTGTAATTTTCCTTTTGGTAATAAAGGGCAAACTCCATTTTTTGCATTTTTAAAAAGATAATGGTCAATGCAAGATTTATTGATTCTGTAAAACTATTGCTATGCTTCTAAAGTTTATATTTCTTTGGTCGACCTTTTTTTTGGCACAAACCAGTTTTTTATTTGCCCAAAAGCAAGGACAGGCATTGATAGATTCTCTAATCGTTGAATTGCCGAAAGCAAAACCTGATACCAATAAGGTTAAGCTATTAAATATGCTTTCTTATAATTATTCCGGGATTGATAGCCGGGAAACAATGTCATATGCCTCGCAGGCGCTTGAGCTTGCTACTAACCTCAAATGGAACAAAGGAATTGCGACTGCCTTACTTAATACAGAGCCTTATTATGTGAGACAACGTGAAAACGACTCAGCAATTGCCAATCTGCTGAAGGCTCTACATATCGCCGAAAAAGAAAAGGAATGGCGTATTGTCTGTCAAATCAAAATTTACCTTATATGGGTGTATCCCCCGTCTGCATATACTACAAGCAGGGCTTTGTGCGAGGAAGTCCTGGCGTTGAGTAAGCAGAAAAATGATAAATTTTTCGAAGCCAGTGCACTCTGGGGCATAGGTAGCCTGTATTACACGTTGTCTGATTTCGCAAAAGCCCTAGAATTCTTTCAAAAAGCCAATAAAGTCGCAGAAGAAACAAACGACGCTCACCTGATACAATCCACGTTTACAAATATTGCTGCTGTTTTCTTTTTCTATGACGTACCCAAAGCCATTCAGAATTATAAAAGCGCAGCCGCCATTTGTGAACAGTATGGCTACGTGCAAGACCTTGCGTTTATCTATGGCAACCTAAGCCTGTTGTATACAGATGGGATGAATTTTGAATTGGGGGTGGAATACAATAAAAAATCATTGGCCCTTTTTGAAAGGCTGGATGAAAAGCCCGGTATGGCCGCTGCGTATGGAAATATTGGCTACACTTATATCGGCATGCAAGATTATGTGCAGGCATTGCAGTTTACTCAAAAGGCCCTGGATCTTTCGAAATACCTACCCCCGGCTCAAACTGTAGATAACCTTATAGATATGGCCCGGATCTATACCGAGGCGCCGCCGGCTGCCTTGCAGGCCATAGGTGTTACTGCAGGTGAGGCACATAAAAAGGCAATTGACTATGGAAGCCGGGCCGTCGAACTCGGAAAAAAAGGAACTGCACTCACACAGTTAAGCGATGCTTATAAATATTTAAGCCTGGCTAATCAAAAGCAAGGCAATCATGAACAGGCCCTCGTGAATTTTAAAGAATACATAACAGTAAGGGATAGCAGCTTTAACCTCAGTAAGAAAACAGAAATTACCCGCCGGGATATGCAGTTTGAATTTGATAAAAAACAGCTTTCCGATAGTATTCAAAATGCCGAAATGAAAAAGGCGGAAGGCCTGAAATTGCAAAGACAAAGAACCTACACCTACACCAGTTTTGCGGGTATAGGGTTATTGCTACTGCTGCTTTTTGTTATTTTCCGGGTTTATCAAAAGAAAAAAAAATCGAATGCGCTGCTTTTAAAAACCTTAGAGGAACTTACCGCGGCGCAACAGCAGCTTATAAAAAGTGAGAAGATGGCCGCCTTTGGATCCCTGGCTACCAGGCTGGCCCACGAAATACAAAATCCGCTCAACTTCGTAAACAATTTTTCAGACCTTTCCACAGATCTGGTAAACGAGATTTTAAACTCAGACAAACAGGAGGACAAGGCAGATGCCGCTCAACAATTGATCGCCAATCTTGACAAAATAAATCACCATGGCAAACGGGCTGAATCCTTTATTAAACAACTTCTAAAACATGGGCGGGACGGAACTGCACATGAATATTTGGGTGACAGTTGAGCGTTTAAAAAAAATAGCTTTTATAATAAAAGGAGCTCATCTGAAAGAGTGGGCTCTTTCATTGTCTAAAACGTTGATTTCGGTGATTACTATGATTATGGTAGTTAAACCACTTATTCGTATTTTTTAATTGTCCGAACCGTTGATTCATGTGATTTATAAGATTTTAGTGATTAGACTGCTAATTTATATTTTCAATTGTCTGGACTGTTGATTTATGTCATTGTTGAGATTGTGGGGAGAAAACCGCCATGAAACATTTATACCATTGCAAAAATCATATTTATTCATTTAATCAAACGAATCTGCGCCTCAGACAATAGGAAGCACATCTTGGAAAGAGATCGGTTTTTTATTGTATTGGAATTGTTGAGTGACAATGGACAATTGGTTTCAAAACAAAAGCGCTCATAACGGAAAAGGATGGTCTCTTTTTACTTTTCGGACCGCTACTTAGTTTGATTTATATGATCATGCTGATAAAAAACCAATCTATAAAATATTTATACCAAAAAGAAAATCACACTTATTCATTTATTCGAACGAATGAACGGTTCAGATAATAG
The DNA here is from genome assembly GCA_014377385.1 of Ferruginibacter sp. Classification (GTDB taxonomy): domain Bacteria; phylum Bacteroidota; class Bacteroidia; order Chitinophagales; family Chitinophagaceae; genus Ferruginibacter. The sequence goes on from JACMPR010000116.1 coordinate 3,097, forward strand.
AAAGCGCATCTTTTAAAGGAGGTCGCTTTGTTAATCTCAATTCATTGGCTAAACAAAAAGATTGTAAACTGATTCGTGTTTAATCTTTATACTTCCGGGAATCTTTTTTTGTTAAACAGAATATGAAGGTACATAACTATAACGGTTGTTCGCTGTTATAATAAAAGCGGGTTTTCCTGTATAAAATATTAAGCAATATCATCGTGCTTAAAAAATAAGCATGATAAAAGTTGCATATTTTTAAAGAACGTATTACCTTGTTCCCTGTTAGTCTCACAACTCCTCCTAAAAGCCGTATTAACTCCTTTAGACTTTAGTGTTTATTTCCTGCCAGTCAGTAAAGCGACTGTACAACCTCATTGACAAAACAACATGCATTATCAAACAACCTAGCATATGAACAATTCTACCTATTCTCTGATGGCAATCCCTGTTGCATCATTAAGCAACACACAAGTAATTACGCCCACTTCTGTGATCAAGTCGACTACGGGTCATCAAAGAAGAAATTATCAAGCTTTTAAGCTTAGGAAGGCGATCACTTACATGTTAGCTGCCATGCTGGTTTTAGCAGGTCTTGTTTTAAGCCAAAATGGCTTTTCTCAAACAACTGTCACCATTTCTTCTTCGGGAATATTTACGGTTCCTGCCGGAGTAACCTCTATGCAGGTTTACGTGTATGGC
>JACMPR010000117.1 GCA_014377385.1 Ferruginibacter sp.
AGTGGAAAGAATGGATAGACATTGCGACAGAAACGGTGCTTGAGCATGAATTCATCTATAAAAATTCAAAAAAAGAACAGTTTAAACAACCGGTTTCGGAAGCCCTGCACCATTTGTTCAATCACCAGACCTTTCACCGCGGGCAGCTAATTACCATGTTAAAACAGGTAGGGGTAACAGAATTACCGAATACGGATTTGATTGCGTTTTACAGGAAGAAATAGGGGAAAGGGGAGATGTTGAAATGTATGATATGACATCGATGTCGGTTATAGGTGACGGCAGAAGTCAAAAATTATTTGGCTGGACGTTAGTTATTAAGAAATCACTTTTCTTAATTCTCCAACATTACAATAAAACGTCTGCTAACTCAATTATGATCAATCATCGTTAATGTAACGCCATAAGATCCGTCGGCGATAAAGCCCGGCGCAGGGTCAGGCTGAAATTCACTGTGAAAAAATTTCCGGTAAACAAGACCGATCCCTTGTGCATATTTCTCTTCTCCGAAATTTTTCTCGCTATATGAATCGGGGAAAGAAGGATCGCCGATCACTTCATCGCGTTGTTGAACAGTTAAAGTATTATCCAGGCTGAAACTGCCAATAGTGGCAGGCTGCCCAACGCCGGCATATACATAATCCCAGTCGTCAAGGTATTTTAAAGTTGAATTCAGGGAATAAGTGTCTATAAAAACATTTCCTTTCCACAAGTAACCGTCTTTTACAGGCAATTTAAGTTTTATATAGCGCAGGTTGTTTTCAATAAATTCTACACTGCTGGTGCTGTTCACGGCCATAAAGGTTCCCGATGGTACCCATGGCTGCGGCGCTGATTTTCTGATAAAACGGAAAATGCGGTAGGCTGGGCGGCCAAGGTTATCCGTTATGAGCGAGTCAACCTGGTATTTTGCTTCATAACTGATAGTCGTATCCTGTGTTCCAAAATTCGTGTAAACAAGTGAGTCCAGCTGGTAAGTAATGTATTTACCTGTCTGTAAAGGGTAATAACTGTCCAGCGTAACTGTACTAAAAACATCATTTTCCTTTTTACATGCATTGAGTAAAAGGACCAGGCAAGCCGCCGTTAAAAAGAGGTAATTTTTTTTCATAATAGTATTCGATACTTTGTATAGAAGCCAATAATGTCAATAATGCTGCACAGGAACCTGCTGTTGATAACGATTTTTTTATCCTTTGTAAACAAGCAATATCACGGCTCAATGATTAATTTAAATAGTAGCTTATCCTATCAGCCATTTAGTACGATGTTAGCTTCCCGTTGAATAATACCGCCGCCAATCACATCGTCGCCATCATAAAAGACAGCACTCTGCCCGGGAGCAACACCCTTCACCTGGTCATAGAAACGAACTTTGATGCCATTTTGGTATGTATAAAGATTACTCAGTGCACCTTTATCTTTATACCTGATCTTGGTAACTGCTTCCTGCCCGCCTGTAATACCTTCAAACTTCATCCAGTTAAGTTGGTTCACCTGCATTTCAGTCCGGTTCAGGTCATCTTCATTTCCCAAAACAACGGTATTGGTTTCGGGTATGATCTCGGTTACAAAGGCTGGTTTGCCCAGGGCAATATCCAACCCCTTGCGTTGCCCTACCGTGTAAAACGGGTAACCTTTGTGTTTTCCCAGTATTTTTCCGGAAGGGTCAACAAAATTTCCGCCATCTACTTTTTCCTCCAGGCCAGCTACTTTGCGTTTCAGGAAACCACGATAATCATTATCAGGCACAAAACAGATTTCATAACTTTCATTTTTCTTAGCCAGTTCCGGGTAACCGTAATCGTGTGCAAGCTGGCGGATGGCAGTTTTCCGGAATGTGCCCAATGGCAGCAGTGTCCGGCTAAGGAGATCCTGCTGCAATCCCCACAGGGCATAACTCTGGTCCTTGGTTTCATCCACGCCCTTTCTTATAAAATACCTGCCATTGCTGTGCTGCTGCACCTGTGCATAATGGCCGGTAGAAATAAAATCGCAATTCAGCGCGTCGGCACGTTTTAATAAAGCCCGCCATTTTATATGTGTGTTGCACATCACACAGGGATTAGGCGTGCGGCCGGCGATGTACTCCTCTATAAAATTCTCTATAACAAAACCGCCAAATTCTTCCCTGATATCTAATATAAAATGCGGAAAACCATGTTGAACGGCTGCCATCCGGGCATCATTGAAACTGTCGAGGTTGCAACAGCCCGTTTCTTTCTTCCCCGTAGTTCCTACGCTGCCGGCATAATCCCATGTTTTCATGGTAATTCCTACTACTTCATAGCCTTCTTTGTGCAGCATTAAAGCCGCTACGGTACTGTCTATACCGCCGCTCATGGCCATTAATACTTTACCTTTTTTACTCATATTGAAAAACTTCGATGCAAAGATAATAAAACTGCAGGAGTGAAGGGGCTGAATAACGCCAGGGTAAATAGTTAATAAATGATCCTTCAAATCCCTGTCGGGAATTGCCAGGTAAGTAAAGCCATTTGTTTTGCCGGCAGTAGTTCAATGGGCATCATCGTTGTGTCACTCACTTGTACGGCATACCAATTTCCAGCTTAAAAATTTTATACACTTAATTTACTCACCTGTTCACATACGGCGTCTTTAACTTCCGCTTTCATTGCCCTGTTAAGTCATTCACTTAATTTGCACTTCATGCAGCAATATCTAGATCTCCTCCAACATATCATCTCTACCGGCACCGATAAAAGCGACCGCACCGGTACGGGCACCCGCAGTGTTTTTGGTTACCAGATGCGTTTTGATCTCAGCAAGGGTTTTCCACTCGTTACCACAAAAAAAGTTCATTTGAAAAGTATCATTTATGAACTTCTTTGGTTTCTCAAAGGGGATACCAATATTGCCTGGCTGAAAGAAAACAATGTGAAAATATGGGATGAATGGGCGGATGAAGATGGTAATCTCGGCCCTGTTTATGGCAAGCAGTGGCGCAGTTGGGAGGGTAGTGATAAAATCGAAGTGGACCAGGTGGCGGATCTCATTCAACAGTTAAAAACCAATCCCGATAGCCGCCGCCTGATTATCAGCGCCTGGAACGTGGCCGATCTGCCAAAAATGAAATTGATGCCCTGCCATTGTTTGTTCCAGTTTTACACGACACCGTTAGTGGGGGGGCGGCAAAAATTAAGCTGCCAGTTGTACCAGCGTTCCGCGGATGTATTCCTGGGTGTGCCTTTCAATATTGCTTCTTATGCGTTGCTAACGATGATGATTGCACAGGTTTGCGATATGGACAAAGGGGATTTTGTACATTCATTTGGTGATGTGCATTTGTACAGCAACCATTTTGAGCAGGCGAAACTCCAGTTAACAAGAACCCCATTTTCATTACCCGTAATGAAAGTAAATCCTGCGGTAACAGACATTTTTAATTTTCAGTTTGAAGATTTTCAACTTGAAAACTACGAAAGCCATCCCGGTATAAAAGCCGCGGTTGCTGTGTAGCGGTAAAAAAAATCACACCATAAACGCAGTGCAACTCAGTTCTCAACGCTGCTTAAACTCTGTGGTTTAAAATATTTGTAAAAATTATTGAAACAAATAGTAAGAGATTTTCGATGACGGCTTTTGTGCGGTGCTTCAAAAACCAAATAGAAATCCTGCTGAAGAACTGAGGTCTTCCAGGTGCGCATCAGCAAACAACTGCCCCTGTTCTAAACACCATATTCGGTAAAAATTTAAACTTACAAGCGCCTGCATTTATTTCATTATGCTTAAGTTTACACTCTTATTTAAAGAATAGTATGATTATTTCCCTGATAGTGGCGGCATCCACCAACAATGCGATTGGAAAGAATGGCCAGTTGCTCTGGCATCTTCCCAATGACATGAAATTCTTTAAGGATACAACCTGGGGAATGACCGTGATCATGGGACGTAAAACCTATGAGGCATTAAATAAAATACTTCCGGGAAGAACTAATATTGTTATTACCCAACAACCGGATTGGAAAGCGGCGGGTGTTTGGGTGGCAAAAGATATAAAAGATGCCATTGCGCAGGCAGAAAAAACAAACTGCAAAGAGATTTTCGTAATTGGCGGCGGGGAGATATACAAACAAAGCATGGGTATTGCCAACAGGATATATATGACAAGGGTGCATGCCACACTGGAAGGGGATACTTACTTCCCGGAAATAAATGAAAGCGATTGGGAACTAAAAACCAATGTTGATTTTATTGCCGATGAAAAACATGCCTACGCTTATAGTTTTCAAACCTGGGACAAAAGAGTAGGGATGTAACATACAACACTTGAGGTTCGCTGTTCAATTAAACCGGAAAACCTTTTTTCATTTAAAGGTAATAAGAGGCATTTAATAACTGAACTTGATTCATGGGTTGTAAAACCAATCTTCTTAATTTACTATCGAATCTTTGATCTTTAATTACAGAAAAAAAACTTTCAAAAACTTGTAGCATTAGAAATGCTGAGATCACTATGCACAACCACCCCGCATAACTGTTTCCCTCAATCGGGCCGTCATCGATTGGGGGTCGACTTTCTGTTTCTTTTCGGCGAAGCAAAAAGAAAGATGAATGAAAGTTTAGAAAAAAAACGATTTTGCAAATCATTCTTTGGTTGCTTTTACACCAGGCGGTACTTGCAGCTTGTAAAAACGGGTTTAAAAAGGGAGATTGCTTTGTACATTCTTTTGATAGCACTTCGACAACCCTTCGACAGGCTCAGGGTGACATTCCGAAACATCGGGACGACGTAGGAAACATCATGATCAGATTAGGATGACACCCAGGTATTATTTTTTAACTGAAACCAAAACGAGATAGTTATTATAAGTCCACAAAATTTATTCAATATTCACATTTTATATTTTCAATTCCCTTGTATTCTCCCTTCCAACTTACAAAAAAATACATTCGTTATTATTTTACGGCTTCTAATGGGAAAGGCCATGGTATCCATTCGCCCTTTGTTTTTGATTTCATCAAATTTGTGTTAAACGACCGGAAAAATTATTCCTGTTACGAAACGATTGAGGCAGCGAGGGAAAATTTATTAAGCAACCGCAGTCTCATTGACGTAGAAGATTTTGGCGCCGGATCGGCTGTTATTAAAACTAATAAAAGGATCATTGCAAAGATCGCCGCTTCCTCCTTAAAGCCTAAAAAGTTTTCACAACTGCTTTTCAGGATCTCACAATATTATAAGCCTGCAACCATCGTGGAATTAGGAACTTCATTTGGTATCAGCAGCGCTTATCTTGCATGTGCAAATCCGGCGGCGACCGTTTATACATTGGAAGGCGCCGGTTCCATTGCGGCCATCGCAACAAAAAACTTTGAGCAACTTAATTTACAAAATATACATTTACTCGGGGGAGATTTCAGGGAAAGTCTTCCATTGTTGTTTAGGAGGATCAAAAATATTGACCTGGTATTTTTAGATGGCAACCACCGCAAAGAACCTACCCTCCAATATTTTTCCCGGCTACTTGATTATGCTGTTGCATCAACCTTATTCATTTTCGATGACATTCACTGGAGCCGCGAAATGGAAGAGGCCTGGACCGAAGTTCAGCAGGATAGCAGGGTAACGTTAACCATTGACCTGTTCTTTATCGGGCTTGTTTTCATAAACCCGGAGTTTAAGGAGAAGCAACACTTCAAGATCAGATTTTAATTTTCCCTATCTTCGAAGCAATTATTTTATATGATCATCGGCCTCATTAAAGAACCAGCACCCGAAACAAGAGTATCCTTATTGCCTGAACATATTTCCGTTTTAAAAAAATGGCATGCAACCTTACTCGTAGAGAAATCTGCCGGGGAAAAAGCTTTCGCCACAGATGAAAAATATGCAGACGCCGGGGCGGAACTTACAAACCGTGAGGAAATATTGCAAAAAGCAGATATCGTATTATCGATGAGTTCACTTTCTCCCATCGATATTAATAATCTCAGGGCTAAGATTGTACTCGGACTCTTCCAGCCGCTGTACAATGCTACAATGATAAATGAATGGGCTGCGAAGGGGATAACCATTTTTAGTATGGATATGCTGCCCCGCACAACCCGTGCCCAGGGCATGGACGTACTCAGCAGCCAGGCAAATATCGCGGGCTATAAAGCCGTGCTGGAAGCAGCTAATATTTTCCCCAGGTATTTCCCTATGTTCATGACAGCAGCAGGCAGTGTGGCACCGGCCAAGGTGTTGATACTGGGCGCAGGCGTTGCCGGTTTACAGGCCATTGCCACCGCCAAAAGATTAGGTGCCGTTGTGGAAGTTTTTGATACCAGGCCAGCCGTAAAGGAAGAGGTAATGAGCCTCGGCGCAAAATTCGTGGAAGTGGAAGGAGCCGCAGATACTGCTAACGCTGGCGGGTATGCGGTAGAGCAAGATGAAGCATTTATGCAAAAACAAAAAGCAAAGATCGCTGAAAGTGTGGCCAAAGCAGACATTGTGATCACAACCGCCCAGATACCCGGGAAAAAGGCGCCCGTGCTGATAACAGAGTCAATGATAGCGGCTATGAAAAGCGGTTCCGTGATCGTGGACATCGCTGCCGCCACCGGGGGTAATACGGCACTTACCGTAAACAACCAAACGATTATTTACAATGGCGTAAGCATCCTGGGTAACTCTTCCCTTGCTGCCGATATGCCAAGTGATGCAAGCAAGTTATACGGTAAAAATGTTTTGAACTTTTTACAACTTATCATTGACAAAGAAGGAAACATACAATTGAATTTTGAAGATGACCTGGTGAAGGGAACCTGTATTGCGCACCAGGGCCTTGTTACAAATGAAAGGGTTCAGGCGTTGCTCGTGTAAGGTGTCGCCGAAACACGCCAGGGTCGCTCCTTTGCCGGCGAATTGAAGAGGAGATTGAGATAAAACCGAAGTTTTTAAAATAGTACCGTTTTTTTAATAAATGCATATTGCAACGGCACAGTAACTACACGCTATGGAAAATATTTTACATTGGATTTCAGAAAATCAACAGATCATCTACATTGTTATACTGATGATTTTTGTGGGCATTGAAATTATTGGCCGGGTGCCAAGCGTACTGCACACGCCATTGATGAGTGGTGCAAATGCCATTCATGGCGTGGTGATCATCGGGGCCATCATCGTTATGGGAAAAGCAGAAACGGATAATTACCTGGCGCTGGTACTTGGTTTTCTTGCGGTGATACTCGGCACACTGAACGTGGTTGGTGGCTTCGTAGTAACCGACAGGATGCTGGAGATGTTTAAAGGAAAGAAAAAGACAAATGTATAAAGTATGATGCACGATGTATGCTATAATAAAAACTAGATCATACACTTAATTTCGTACAGCTTACATCACAAATCATACATATTTATGGGCGAATATATACTTACAGTCTGTTATTTAATTGCTTCGGTTACGTTCATACTCGGGCTTAAAATGCTCTCCAATCCTGTAACTGCAAGAAAGGGAAATCTTGTTGCTGCAACGGGAATGACCATTGCAATTTTAGGAACGATATTTTTATACCGGGATGAAACCGGGACCAACCTGCACAACCTGGGCTGGATATTCGGTGGCCTCTTCATTGGTGGCGTTATTGGCACGCTGGCCGCGAAAAAAGTTAAGATGACGTCCATGCCCGAAATGGTAAGCCTTTTTAACGGCATGGGCGGTGCCTGCGCAGCGCTGATCTCACTGGTAGAATTTAATCACATTGCAAATGAAATCCTGCTTACTGGTATTAGCACCGGCTATACCGGCAAAGTATTGATCATCGTGTTGGGGCTCATCATTGGTTCCGTATCTTTTGCCGGAAGCATGATTGCCTGGGGGAAACTGAATGGCAGTGTAAAAGATTTTAGCTTTCCCGGTCAAAATATTCTTAACCTCTTGATACTGGCAGTTGCACTGGGTGCGGGTGCGTACCTGGTTATTAACCCGGGCCATCCTTTTCTACTGTATGTAATTCTTTGCCTCTCTTTGATCTACGGAATATTCTTTGTAATGCCTATCGGTGGCGCAGACATGCCCGTGGTAATTTCATTACTTAATTCATTTACCGGTGTAGCTGCAGCATGTGGTGGTTTCCTTTATAATAATAAAGTAATGCTTACCGGGGGAATATTGGTTGGCGCAGCCGGAACCCTGCTTACCATATTAATGTGTAAAGCAATGAACCGCTCCCTCCTTAATGTATTGATAGGTTCATTTGGGGGGAATAAAACGGGGGCTACCGGCGGCACAACCGCCCAGGGTGGCCACTATAAAGAGATTAGTCTCAGCGATTCGGCTATGCTTATGAGTTATGCCAACAAAGTGATGATCGTTCCGGGTTATGGCCTGGCAGTAGCGCAGGCCCAGCATATTTGTCATGAACTGGAAAAAATGCTGAATGATAAAGGCGTGGAAGTAAAATACGCCATTCACCCGGTAGCCGGGCGTATGCCGGGCCATATGAACGTATTGCTCGCAGAAGCAGATGTAAATTATGAGAAACTGCTGGAAATGGATGATGCCAATGATGAATTTAAAACCTGTGATGTTGTCCTCATCCTCGGAGCCAATGATGTGGTGAATCCCGCGGCAAAAAATGATCCGGCTTCACCGATATACGGCATGCCGATCCTGGAAGTTGAACTTGCAAAAAATGTGATCGTAAATAAACGTAGTATGAAACCGGGTTATGCCGGTATTGAAAATGACCTCTTCTTCCGGCCAAAAACTTCTATGTTATTTGGCGATGCTAAAAAAGTGTTGCAGGACCTGGTGAGTGAGATCAAAGCGATTTAGCGAATGACACATATAATTAATTTTTCACGCCTGCTCATTCACAATTTATTTTGGAAGGATGGGCCAGTATTTTCTTAAAGGTTTGCAGTTGCTCCATCATATCACAAATGTGCAAAACATATACATTTCTTTCTCACTATTAATTTAATTTTGAAAAAAAATTAAATCTCCATCATTGTCTCAACAAATACCTCCTGCACTACTTGAGTCTTTGCAAAATGTAGATGGCTTCGATGAAAAAGCATTCCTGGCCATTCACCAATCCGGCGAACAAATAACCTCAGTGCGGTTGAACCCACTTAAATTTGATGGCGGGCATTCGTCATTCTGCATTAACCGGAAAGTTCCCTGGAGCACCAATGGTTTTTATCTTACACAAAGGCCGTCGTTTACTTCGGATCCGTTGTTCCATGCCGGTGCTTATTATGTGCAGGAAGCCAGCAGTATGTTTTTGGAAGAAGTGGTAAAGCAAACCTGCGATCTTTCAATGCCTTTAAAAATACTGGACCTGTGCGCCGCACCGGGTGGTAAAACGACGTTGATGCAATCCCTCATTTCCGCGGAAAGTTTGTTGGTAAGCAACGAGGTTATAAAGACGAGGGTAAATATATTATCAGAAAATTGTACAAAATGGGGTGGGGCAAATGTAGTCGTCACCAATAATGATCCAAAGGATTTTCAAAGGCTTCCCGGTTTTTTTGATGTGATCGTGGTAGGTGCTCCCTGCAGTGGCAGCGGTTTGTTTCGCAAAGATCCCGGGGCCATCGACGAATGGAGCATTAACAACGTAGCATTGTGCAGCCAGCGCCAGAAGCGCATCCTGTCTGATATCCTGCCATCATTAAAACCTGGCGGGATAATTATTTATTCAACCTGCTCTTATTCAACTGCTGAAGATGAAGCTATCTGCGACTGGTTGTCGGGGTTTAGCAAAGAAATAACAGGCTTATCTCTTCAGCTCAACAACGAATGGAATATCGTGGAAACAACCTCTCCCGTTCACAAAGTTTGCGGCTACCGGTTTTACCCGGATAAATTAATAGGGGAAGGTTTTTTTATTGCAGCATTTAAAAAAGAAAATACCGCACCCGGGATAAAAGAAATCAGGCCGAAGAATAAACCCCCTATGGCAAGTAAACCAGAAATGGAAGTAATACAACCTATGATCAAAAATGCAGGAATCTTTTCTTTTTTCAAATGGCAGGATGATGTGATCGCTGTTCCCGCGTGTTTGTTAAATTATGTGTTTATTTTGCAATCCGTTTTGTATTTAAAAAAAGCAGGTGTTAGCATTGGTAAAATTATTCGCAACGAATTGATACCGGATCATGCATTTGCGCTCAGCAATCTTGTGGCGGAGAATGTAGTTGCCGTTGAAGCGGACCTCGCGACAGCATTGCAATACCTGCGCCGGAACGATATTGATGTTCAAACAAATTATAAAGGCTGGGCGCTGATAAAATATAATTCCGCAGCCCTGGGATGGATCAAGGTATTACCCAGCAGGATCAATAATTATTATCCGAAAGAGTGGCGCATTCTTAACAGGTGAATAGGAAAAATAACCAACTTAATGCTGCATCTTTGTGGCTATAAATTTTTTTCCTTATGAAAAAATGGATGCTCATTTTATTTTTTGTACCCCTTTTTACACACGCCCAAAAAACGCATACCGTTGCGGCTAAGGAATCACTTTATTCTCTTGGTAGGCTGTACCGCATTCCTCCTAAAGAGCTTGCTTCTTATAATAATATTTCCATCGAAACAGGGCTCAACATCGGCCAAATATTAAAAATTCCTTCAAAGGCAACCAATGCTTCTGCTAATAGCAACCTGCCGTTAAAATCAGAGCCGGTTGTAAAAAAGGTGGAAACAGCAGGAGCGGCACTTGAACCAATCTATCATAAAGTAGAAAAAAAAGAAACCTTGTATCGCATCAGTAAATTGTATAAAAATTGCTCCGTAGATGAAATTAAAAAGTGGAATCATTTAACCGGTGACGGTTTAACCGAAGGAACTAATTTGATTGTTGGCTACCAGAAAGCAAAAAAGCGAGCCGTGATTTCGCCTGTTGTGATTACGGATGTTAGCGAGCCCAAAACGGTGAAACCCGAACCTGTAAAACAAATTCTCCCGAAAGAAAAAAAGACCATAGTGGAGCAACCCGTTGCGATAGTTGAAACAAAAATAGCCACCCATTCAAAACCGGCAGAGCCGGCAAAGGAGACGTCCAATAAAACCACGGGGAAAAACTTTAATGGCGGATATTTTAAAACTTTGTACAATGAGCAGTCGCAAAAAAAGAGCATGGTGGAAGAAACCGGTACGGCTGCCATTTTTAAAAGTACCAGTGGCTGGGAAGATGGAAAATATTATTGCCTCCACAATACTGCGCCGGCAGGTTCTTTTATAAAGATTACCAACAGGAGTACCCAAAAGTCAGTATATGCAAAAGTGCTTGATATAATTCCTGACCTGAAACAAAATACCGGTATCATGATACGCCTCAGCAATGCTGCAGCCGATGAGCTGGGGGCGGGGGAGAATAATTTTGACAGTATTGTTAGTTATTGATAAAATGCAGGAAGGGTTTATTTTTTACCGGAATTAGTTAAGACCTCGTTTTCGTTCAAAGAAAATCTTTACAGCTTCCTACGCTTCAACTCTTTGTTAATAAGACCCAGTTCCCTTCCGGTTTGCCCTGCTACTGAACTGTTTTCCTGGGCCCGCCGCATGAGGTAAGGAATTACATCTTTAATTGGCCCAAACGGCAGGTATTTGCTGACACTGCAACCACTTTTTGCAAGGTTGAAAGTAATATTATCACTCATACCGTATAACTGCGAAAAGTGTATATGAGGATGATTGTGTGGCAGGCTTTTTTTATCCAGCATGGTAGTAGCATGCAGGTTACTGTATTCATTGTGAGAGGCGATAATTACAGCGATTGTATCAAGATGGTCAATGCAGAATTCAATGGAGGCATTGTAATCATCATCAGATGATTTTTTGTCAGGTTGTATCGGTGAGGGATAGCCGATTTCTGCCGCACGCCGTCTTTCTTTGTCCATATAAGCGCCTCTCACCAGTTTGGCGCCGAGAACAAACTTACGTTCCACAGCCGCTTCATAACTTGCCTTCAGAAACGCAAGCCTGTCGTGG
>JACMPR010000118.1 GCA_014377385.1 Ferruginibacter sp.
AAAGAAGTTGGGAGCGATGCACTGCTGGTGCACCTTGATTCTTACCACATGAATATAGAAGAAAAAGATCCTGCAAAGGCCATTCTCCTCACTGGTAGTAAACTCGCACATTTTCATGCCTGCGGATCAGACAGAGGTACGCCGGGTGGTGACCAAACAAACTGGAAAAATATCATTGATGCACTTTCAACAATAGGTTACGACAAGGGCGTTGTAATTGAATCGTTTACTAAAGATGTAAAGGTAATCGCTAAGGCCGCTTCCATCTGGAGAAAATTTGAGCCTTCTCAGGAGTCTATTGCTATAAAAGGCTTGGAATTTTTGAAGCGTGAATTTGCAGTAAAAAAAACTTAGTAGCAGTTTAAAAGGGATTTTTCTGAATATCCTATTAGCGAAAAAGTGGCCGGTGGGAAAGCCGTCCACGGCGGTAAACTGCAGCTCGTGTCTCTACGAACTGCGATAAGGGAAACAGAAATTTTATTTTTTAACAGCTTCTTAGTGGCGGGAAATAAAAAGGTGCTCATTTTAAATTCTGGTGCTATAGATTTAAAAAATTGCAATTTTTTTATACATAGTTTTTCAAATTTTAACTGAACTAATAATCGTAACCAGATTTTAAATATAAATAATTTATTGATCTAACATAATGCAGAAAAAACCAAAAGATTTTTTGACTTCTATCAAAGTGATTGTTGTATTGCAGCTAATATTTTTATTTACTTCATGTAATACCAACAATGAAAATAGAAAACAATCAATAATTATATCTGATAGTCTGGTTGTAAATGACAGCCTCGCCGAAGTTCAGAAACATTTACCTGAAAATGCTCTGAAAGGTCTTTTATTAGCAAAAGGTTTGGAGGTAAAAGCGATGGCAAGTGAACCAATGCTAAAAAATCCTACAAATATTGATGTGGATGAAAAAGGCCGGGTTTGGGTTGTGGAGGCATTTAATTACAGGCCAAAAGTTAATGGTAATCCTGTTAATCCGCAAGGCGACAGAATAGTTATTCTGGAAGATGTTGATAAAACTGGTAAGTTTACGAAAGGCAAAGTTTTTTATCAGGGCCCGGAGATTAATTCTCCGATGGGTATCTGTATTTTGGGTAACAAGGTTTTAATTTCTCAAAGCCCGTATGTATGGATATTTTACGATGATAATGGCGACGATTCTGCAGATCGTAAAGAAATACTTTTTCAGGGAATCGGCGGAGAGCAGCATGATCATGGAATGCACACTTTTAGTGTTGGCCCGGATGGAAAACTCTATTTTAATTTTGGAAATGAAGGCAAAACTTTAAAAGATAAGAATGGAAAAGTAGTGCTTGATCAGGATGGAGATGAAATAGGCCCCGGGAAATACCGGCAAGGAATGGTTTTTCGCTGCAACATCAATGGGTCGAATGTTGAATGCCTGGGAAGTAATTTCCGAAACACTTATGAAGTGGCAGTAGATAGTTATGGAACCATGTGGCAGAGCGATAATGATGATGATGGCAACAAAGGAGTTCGTATCAATTATGTAATGGAATATGGGAATTATGGTTATACGGATGAAATAACCGGTGCAGGCTGGCAGGCCAGCCGCACAAATATTGAAGACTCTATTTACGCTCGACATTGGCATTTGAACGATCCCGGAGTTATTCCCAATCTTTTACAAACCGGTGCAGGTTCGCCTACAGGAATGCTTGTGTATGAAGGCAACTTATTACCGCAGCAATATTATGGGCAGATGATCCACTGTGAGCCGGGGCAGAATGTAGTACGCTCTTATCCGGTGTCAAAGTATGGTGCAGGTTACACAGCAACCATCAGTAATATTCTTCATGATGACGATGATCAGTGGTTTAGACCTGCAGATGTATCGGCAGCACCCGATGGCTCGCTCATGATTGCAGACTGGTATGATCCCGGTGTAGGCGGTCATGGTGCTGGCGATCAGGATCGTGGCCGAATTTTTAGGGTTGCTCCTACAGCTTCAAAATACAGTATTCCTGCACTTGATCTAATAACTCCGGAAGGTGCTGTTGCTGCCCTGCAAAGTCCTAATCTTGCTACACGTTATCTTGCCTTTACAGCATTGTTGGCAATGGGAGATAAAGCCATTCCCTCCCTTGAAAGCCTTTGGCATTCAAAAGCCGATTCACGAATGAGGGCACGTGCGCTTTGGGTACTTTCAAAATTTCAGTCAGGCAAAAAAAACATCGATGAAGCATTGAAAGATGCTGATCCGGATTTAAAAATCACCGGTTTACGGGCCGCCCGTCAAATAAAATACAACGTATTTCAATCGATAGCTTCTTTGGTAAATGATACTGATCCACAGGTTCGCCGGGAATGTGCGCTTGCGCTGAGGCACAATAAATTACCGGAAGCTGCAAAGCTTTGGGCTACACTTGCAAATCAATATAATGGAACAGACAGGTGGTATCTTGAAGCACTCGGCATCAGTGCTGATAAGCAATGGGATCGTTTTTTTAAGGAATATGCCTCGCTAAATAAAACACCGCTGGAAAATGCACAGGGCAAAGATATTATTTGGAGATCAAGAGGAGAAAGTACACTTCCGTTACTTGCTAAATTGGCGATGGATTCAGCGATTGAACTTAAACAGCGGCTTCGTTATTTCAGATCATTTGACTTTCAATCCGGACTTTTAAAGCAAAAAACTTTACTTGGAATGTTGAAAGAAAACAAAGCAGTTAATACTGATATTGCACTTTTGACTTTACACCACCTTGATCCTAAAGTTGTACTTCAGTCTGCAGTTGCAAAAACCGCTTTAGCTCAAATACTTAAATTTACATATGGAACTCCTGCCTATCTGGAACTTGTACGTCAATATAAGATCAAATCTGAAAACCCTCAATTAGTAGATCTGGTGATATCAAAATATAAGGAACCGGCTGGCGCAGAGGCGGTACGATTACTGTTAGAATCCGGTCATCAGAGTTTGTTACAAAATAAAATGATGAAAAGTAATGAAGACACTGTAGCTAAATTATTGACCGTTTTTGGTGTTGTTGGTTATACCCAAACCATTGATATGCTGCAGGAAGTGATGTTGTCAGATCATTATAGTAAAGCCATAAAAATGACTGCCGCAGATATGATGGGTAAAAGTTATGGCGGAGAAGATAGGGTTGTAGATTTACTGAGAGATAAACTAGTACCTGATGAATATATTGTACCCATTGTTCATGGTTTGGAAGGCGGATTGCGAAGTGGCATGTATAAAAAAGCCCAAACTTATCTGCCGGGAGGTAAAAATCAGGATGAGAAACCTGCGCCATCAATTGCTTTATTAGTAGCTATGAAAGGTAATCCCACAAATGGAATAAGTTTGTTTCAAACTTCCTGCAAAATCTGCCATCAGGTAAAAGGTGAAGGAGCAAATCTGGGACCAAAGCTAAATGAAATAGGTACCAAATTACCGGCTGAAGGTTTATATAAATCCATAATAAATCCATCATCTGCCATCTCTTTCGGGTATGAAACCACTCTGGTAACATTAAAAAACAGTACTAAACTCACAGGTATTATTTCAAGTAAAACAAAAGATGCAATTGAAATTAAATTTCCCGGTGGAGCCATTCAGAAATTGCAGATAAGTGACATAAAAACAATTAAAGAATTACCGGAATCAATGATGCCGAAGTTTTATGAGTCTTTATCAAACCAGGAGATTGCAGACATCGTCAGTTACCTCACCACACTCAAAAAAAAATAATTTGTAATGATGAATATTATATTTCAAAATAAACCTACGTTAATGAAAAGTATTTTTAAAATAAATCGACCCTTAATACAAACGATTAAAGTTTTTATTATTTTGATATTAATTTCAGTGTCGGCAGTGCATGCCTTACCAATCGATTCATTAAAAGGTTTGGTAAAACAAAAAAAGAAAATTGTTTTTATTGCAGGCGCACGGAGCCATGGTAAAGGAGAACATGAATTTAAAGGCGGATGCACCCTGCTTGCAAAACAATTGAATGAACACACAAAAAATATAAATGCTGTCGTGTATGATTCTGATTGGCCAACTAATAGTTCCGTACTTGAAGATGCAGACGCCATCGTAATTTTTTCAGATGGTGGCGAAGGACACATGATTATACCACACCTTGAAGAAATGGACAAACTAATGAAAAAAGGGGTGGGGCTTGTACTATTGCATTATGCAGTAGAATTGCCAAAAGGGGAGAAAGGAAATTATTTTTTAAATTGGATTGGTGGATATTATGAACCCTTTTGGTCGGTGAATCCGTTCTTTAATGGAAAATTTGAAACCATTCCAAAACATGCAATTACCCGTGGTGTAAAGCCATTTGAAGCAAAAGATGAATGGTATTATCACATGCGTTTTACAAGGGACATGAAGAACGTAACTCCTTTGCTGGTTACCCTACCCCCTAAAATAGGAAGCGACAAGCCGGATGGATCCCACGACAATAATCCTTTTGTACGGGAAGAATCAAACAAGGGTATTTCTCAAACAATGGCCTGGGCTTTTAAGCGCAGTAACGGAGGCAGGGGTTTTGGTTTTACAGGAGGACACATGCACAATAACTGGATGAACGATGATTTCAGAAAACTGGTTTTAAATGCAATTTTATGGACGGCTAAAGTTAAAGTGCCGAAGGATGGTTTACAAACACCAACACCTACGCAAAGCGAATTAGATAGCTTGCTTGATAAAAGCAAATAAAGAATTTGAGCGGTTAATGAATGTTGCGGATGCTATATTATATACAAATCAATCCACCTAAATGCAAAATCAATTACGAAGTCAGCAATGGTTTGGGAAGAAAGGAAAAGACGGATTTATATACCGGGCCTGGATGAAAAATCAGGGAATACCTTCTTATGAATTTGAAGGCAAACCCGTAATTGGTATTTGCAATACATGGTCGGAATTAACGCCCTGCAATGCTCATTTCAGAGAACTGGCAGAATCTGTTAAACGAGGTGTTCTGGAAGCTGGCGGGTTTCCGGTAGAGTTTCCTGTAATGTCGCTGGGAGAAACGCTTATGAAACCAACCGCCATGCTTTTCAGGAATTTAGTAAGTATGGATGTGGAAGAATCTATCCGGGCAAATCCATTGGATGGAGTGGTATTATTATGTGGCTGCGACAAAACTACGCCAGCCCTAATGATGGGCGCCTGTAGTGTAAACCTGCCAACAATAGTAGTTTCCGGCGGGCCCATGCTTACCGGTAAATTTAAAGGGCGAGATATAGGAACAAGCGATCTATGGCGTTTTAA
>JACMPR010000119.1 GCA_014377385.1 Ferruginibacter sp.
GCACAGCGGTACATAAAAGATTTTGTTACTGCCGGCATCCTGCAAAGCCCCTCATTCGATTGCTATATTTACCCCACCGCATCAAATACCCAATAATACTATTTTGAGGATTTAAGGAAATGAGGATTCATCCCCTCTGTTTCAGTCAAAAACTAACGTGAAGCTTTCCTCAAATCCTCGCTATCCTCAAATCCGCTATTACCACTTTAGGGTATTGTACTTTCTTTTGGTATAGTTATATTTGCCAATAATTGTCAAGACAATATATTTATAATGGCAACACAATTTGGGGATAGAATCAGGGAACTACGTGTAAAGCAACAATTGCTGTTAAGGCAGGTAGCCTCAAAGCTTGATGTTGACACTTCTATCATCAGCAAAATTGAAAGAGGAGAACGGCCAATAAAAAAAGAGCAGATTATCATTTTAGCCGAAATATTAAAAGTTAGTAAAGAGGAATTGCTAACACTCTGGCTGGCCGACCAATTGTATAATGTAGTGAAAGATGAAAAATTAGCAAATGAAGCAATGAAGCTGGCGGAGCAAAAAATAAATCATAAAAAGCGTAAGTAAAAATAAAAAAAATGGGCTTTAATAAACTGCTTAATAAATACAGAAAAATATCTTTCTCCGAAAGAGATAAAGGCGACCGCTTTGAACGCCTTATGCAAGCCTATTTGCTGACAGACCCTAAGTACTCCAATAAACTAAAAAAGGTTTGGTTGTGGAATGAATTTCATGGTAAAAGTGATTTGGGTGGTGGAGATACTGGTATTGATTTAGTAGCAAAAACTTTTGAAGGCGATTATTGGGCAATACAATGTAAATGCTTTCAGGAAACTTCAGTCATTGACAAACCTGCGGTTGACAGTTTCCTTTCAACTTCCAGCAGGGAGTTTAAAAACGAAGAATTAAAAACAGTCAGCTTCTCTCACAGGCTTTGGATTTCAACAACCAACAAATGGGGTCCAAATGCAACACAAGCTATTAAGAATCAAAACCCACCCGTAACAAGATTAAACTTGTATGATCTACAGGAAGCCCCGGTTGACTGGGAAAAATTGGAAAAAGGCATTCATGGTGAAGCTTCACGTACTCCAAAGAAAACGCTTAGGCACCATCAAAAAACTGCACTCGATAAAACACATGAGCACTTCAAAATTGCTGAACGTGGTAAACTCATCATGGCTTGTGGTACGGGGAAAACTTTCAACTCCCTTCGCATTGCTGAAAATGAAACCAATGGCAAAGGGCTTGTTTTATTTTTAGTTCCAAGTATTGCTTTGTTGGGGCAAACACTTCGGGAATGGTCATCAGATGCGAAGGAAACTATCAATGCTATTTGTATTTGCAGCGACCCTGAAATTTCAAAAAAGAAAACAAAGAATGACGATAGCGATAGTTTTAGCGTAGTGGATCTGGCTTTGCCTGCATCCACTAATACAAAAGACATTATTCATCAATTCAACCACATTAAAACAAATGGCAAGGCTGGCATGACAGTAGTTTTTTCTACTTATCAATCCATTGAAGTAATTGCCCGTGCCCAAAAAGAAATTATAAAAAATGGCTTTGGCGAATTTGATTTAATTATTTGTGATGAAGCACACCGCACCACCGGTGTTTCATTGGCCGGTGAAGATGAATCTGCTTTTACCAAAGTACACGACAATAATTTCATCAAATCGAAAAAACGTTTGTACATGACTGCTACGCCACGATTGTACAGCGATGATACCAAAAGTAAGGCTGCACAAGCCGATGCAATTTTATGTTCAATGGACGACCCTAAACTGTATGGTGAAGAAATTTATCGTATTGGTTTTGGCGAAGCAGTCGAGAAAGATTTACTAAGTGATTACAAAGTGTTGATATTAACGCTTAGTGATAAAGATATTCCGCCTGCTGTACAAAGAATGATTACTGACAAAGAAAATGAAATAAATACCGATGATGCTTCTAAACTCATTGGCTGTATCAATGCTTTGTCAAAACAAATTTTAGGAGATGAAGGGGTAATAAAATCCAGCGACCCGGAGCCCATGCGAAGGGCAGTTGCTTTTTGCTCTACTATTGCCGTTTCAAAAAAGATAACCGCTACTTATAATACCGCCACGGATGCTTATATCAGTTCATTACCATTCGATAAAAAAGACCAGATGGTTTCCGTAGCTTCCAAACATATTGACGGTACAATGACTGCTCCCGACCGGGATGAATTGTTAGGTTGGCTAAAAGCAGATACAGATAATAATGAATGCAGGGTTCTTACTAATGTTCGCTGTTTAAGTGAAGGTGTGGATGTGCCTTCGTTGGATGCAGTGATGTTTCTTTCTGCCCGAAATTCGCAGGTGGATGTTGTACAATCCGTTGGCCGTGTAATGCGTAAATCGCCAGGAAAAAAATACGGTTACATTATTATTCCGGTTGTCGTTCCTTCTGATGTTGATGCAGCCAGTGCATTGGATGATAACGAACGATATAAAGTAGTATGGACAGTATTGAATGCCCTTCGGGCACATGACGACCGCTTTAATGCAACCGTAAATAAAATAGAAC
>JACMPR010000120.1 GCA_014377385.1 Ferruginibacter sp.
CGCTTGCCTTTATGGCTTTTTCTGCATTATATCTTTCAGAAATATTGGTATGTACACCCACCCATCCCAATACCCCATTTGCAGTTGATAAAGGAATTGCCTTAACAGAAAAGTGTTCCCAATTTCCCGTTTTAGTTTTTACCCGGTGTTCAAAAATAAAATTCTTACTGTTTCTAACTGCTTCGTTCCAAGCTTCAACCGTAGGTTGTGCGTCATCAGGATGAATGGCATTAACCCATCCAAATCCCTGATATTCCTGATAGCTTTGGCCGGTAAGTAAATTCCAACCTACCTGTTCTCCTTCCATTTCACCTGCGGCATTGTTAGTCCATACAATGCCTTCTACTGCGGCAACAGCGGCCTGAAACCGTTCTTCACTTTCTGCAATTTTATTTCTTGCCATTACTTGTTCAGTAATTTCATTTGCTAAGGCCATTACTCCAGAAATGCTTCCATCCGCATCACGCAATGGTTCGTAAACAAATTTTACAAAAATATTTTCCATCTCTCCATGCCGCCTTATAGTAAGTGGTAGTTCCTGCATTACTAAACGTTCTCCTGTATTATAAACGTTATCTAAAAGTTCTTTTAAACCCTGGTCTCTAAACTCTGGCAGCACATCAAAAACAGGTTTGTTAATGATGTCCTTTATCTCTCTATCCCACATTACACGCATATCTTCATTTATCACTTCTACCACGTAATCTCTTCCTCGCAGAACGCAAATTGCTACAGGAGCTTGCTTTACCAAGTTTTGAAACCTGCCTAAAAGTTCCATTTCTTTTAGTTCATTCAATTTTTGGTTGGTAATATCTCTGGATACGGAAAGTATGCGGTGCTGATTTTTTTCAGTTCCGTCAGCCTGCAGAGGCAATACTATTATATCCCACCATTTAGGTGTGCCTTTGGCCGTGGGGCCAAAAAGCTGCAAATGAATTTTTTCACCTTTTTTTGCAGATGCTACCGCATCTTTAATTATTTGCTGGTTATGGGGTTCCCACATATCACACCAGTAGGTATTTTCCAGCAATTTAAAATCGTCAATTTCTAAAAGGCACATGCCATTGCTGTTCATAAATTGTAACCTGCCTTCCTCATCCATCATTTTAATACAATCGGGGCTGCTTTCTAACACGGCACTGTTAAATGCTTCGCTTTCTTTTATTTTTTTATTTAGTAATGCCTGGGGTGTTACTTCATTTGCTATTACTGCTACCCCTTCTATTTCGCCTTTAACATTGCGTTGCGCCTGATAAATAAAATTATAATAAATTAATTCGTTGATGCCATTACGCACTATCATAATAGATCTTTCAATAGCATGAACAGGTTCGCCGGTTTTATAAACATCTAATAAAAGTTTATAAATACCCTGTTCCACTATTTCGGGCATAACAGAAATGAGCGATTTACCAATAATATCTTTTCCCTTGCCCCAGCTTTCCAAAATAGCATCATTGGCAATATCAATAATCATTTCTTCGCCTTTAAAAATGCAAATAAGCGAAGGAGAAGTATAGATCATGTTATGATAACGCTTTTCGCTTTCTGCAATTTTTTCTTCGGCCTGTTTGCGTTCCGTAATGTCGACGGATGAACCAACAAAACCCAAAAATTCATTATTAACGCCTATGCTTGGATTACCTTGCGCCATCACCCAGCGCCATTGTCCATCAGCTCTTAACAGGCGTACCTCCAATGTGTAAGAACGATGTTCCGCAATGGCCGAATTTATTGTATCAGACGTAAACTGAACATCATCCGGATGAACAATTGGAGCCCAATTAGAAATTTCTGCATCCTTTGACACGCCTAAAAAATCAAGAAACGTTTTGTTGTAATAAGATGAAGAACCACTTGCATTAAGAGTCCAGATAAGTACCGGTAAGGCATCTGCGATTGTGCGAAAACGGTTTTCGCTTTCTTTTAATTTTTCTTCAGCTAGTTTGCGTTCGGTAATATCGCTAAATAAAACGGCAAACCTGTCATTCTCACCGGGGTAAGCATTAATTGCAAGCCAGCGGTTAGTATTTTCAAAATAATGCTCAAACACGGCAGGGCTATGCGAATCTACCACGGCAGCATAGGTTTCTATCCACCATGTATCGAGTGCAGGAAAAACCTGCAAGATGGTTTTACCAAGCACCATTTCCATGGTTACTCCTGCTTGCTTTTCATAGGAGGGATTAACCTCCAGCACAAAGAAATCAATTCCTTTACCTTCTTTATTGCGAACAAGTTTGCAAAGTGCAAAACCCTGATCAATGGAAGTAAAAAGGGTACGATATTTTTGTTCTGATTGGCGCAAGGCTTCTTCAGCCTTAGCTCGTTCTACAGCTGCCCATGTGCGTTCGGCTGTTTCTACAGTCAACTGCACTTCTGTGTCTGTCCATTTTCTTGGCTTACTTTGCACAATAGATAGTAAGCCCACAGGCTTGCCGTTTTTAATTATCGGCACATTGATAAATGAAATATTCTGCAACTGCATGCAAAGCTGCTTTAATTCTTCATCAAATATATCGGTGGTATGCACATCATCAACAATAAAAGGACGACCAGCATTTAATATGGTATTAAACAGGGGATAGTCGCTTATGTGATATTCACCAATAACGGAGGGTAAATCTCCACGAACAGCGTCACGAAGGATAATGAGATTATCACCATCTATTGTACAATAATGACACCAGTCCGCATCCATAAAATCAAGGGCAATTTTTGTAACCGTTTCTTCAATTTCAACAGAGTTGTTGAGCGGTCGCACGGCATCGCTCAGTTTTAGCAGAAACGCCTTTTGCTTTTCACTTTCTTCAATTTTTTTTCGAGCAAGCACCTGTTCGGTTACTTCATTGGCTGATGCTATGATGCCGGAAATGGTATTATCGTCTTCGCGGATGGCTTCGTAACTTAAATTGAACTGGCCGGTTTCATTTTTACCGTGTTTAAACATCGTTATTCCCATTTCTTCTGCATGAAAGGCAATTCCGGTTTGCATTACTTTGTCAAAAATTGCTTTTATCTGATTATCTAATTCGGGCATGGCTTCAAAAAGCGGTTTGCCTATAAAGCTTTTGTCTTTAACCATTATTCCTAAAGCCTTATCGTTGGCAAGTTCCACTATGTAATTGCTGCCGCGAAAAATAACAATGGCTACCGGTGCTTGCAGCAACAGGGTATGATAACGGCTCAGGAATTTTTTTTCCAGAAGTTCAGCATGCCTTTTTTCAGTTACATCTTCAATAGAAAGTAATATCAGTTTTTCTTCTTTTTTTTCTCTTATTATTTCCAGGGCACTTAATAAAATTATCCGGTTGCCTATAGAGGTAAAGTTATGAGTTACTTCAAAATCAGTTATCTGTCTTTTTTGTGGTAAAATTTCTTCCAGCAAGGTTCGCAGTTCGGGTATATTCCATTGCCGGTTGCCCAGGTCATAAATTAATACCCCTTCTGTTTCCTGTTCATGTACTTTAAATGATTGATAAAAAGCTTTATTAGCCGTTTTTACCCGCAAGTGTTTATCCAGCACCAGCAAAGGCTGGTATAGTGTGGCCACAATAGATTCGGAATAATTTCTTGCATCTGTAACCTGCTCATTTAACCCAAACAACTCATGGTTTAAAACGCTTAATTCCTCATTGGTGCTTTGTAATTCTTCTTTACTTGTTTCCAGCTCTTCGTTCAGGCTTTGTAATTCTTCGCTGCCACTAAGCAGTTCCTCATTGGCGCTTTGCAGTTCTTCGTTGCTTGCTTCCTGGTCTTCGGTAATGCTCCGCATATCTTCACGGGCCTGTGCCAGCTCCTGCTCCAACAATTGTATTTGAATATCTTTTTCTTCTTTTTTTGTTTTAGCCGAAATTTTTTTTCTGCTGGTTGTTACAAATGCATCGGTATC
>JACMPR010000121.1 GCA_014377385.1 Ferruginibacter sp.
CTGCAAATTTTATCAGCAGTTTCTTGCCACGAATTCACGAATGACCGGTGTTTATTCTTCAATTCGTGGCAGGAAAAAACATAGGGAAAGCATTAAATTATATTCTGGACAAGTTCTTAAAGAAAGAGCATTTATTTTACCCAGTCCGCTATAAAGATGTTCGTATCCCGTGTGCCGCCATTATTGCGGTTGCTACAGAATACAAACTTTTTTCCATCGGCACTAAACATGGGGAATGCATCAAATCCCTTATCCCTGGAGATTTTTTGCACATTGCTCCCGCCAAGATCGGCAATATACATATTAAAAGGAAAGCCTCTTTTATATTCATGGTTGCTGCAAAAAATAAAATGATTGCCATCGGGCGTAAAGTTAGGTGCCCAGTTTGCCTGGGAAAGGTTGGTTACCTGTTTTGCATCACTTCCATCCGCATTGGCGATCCATACTTCCATATGCGTAGGCGCCACGAGGTTCCCGGCCAGGAGATCTTTGTATTCTTTTATTTCTTCCGGCGTTGTTGGCCTTGATGCACGCCAGATGATTTTCTTTCCATCCGGACTAAACCAGGCACCGCCGTCGTAACCAAGTGTATGGGTAATTCTTTTTACATGCCCGCCTTCAGGGTCCATAATGTACAAGTCAAGATCGCCATCTCTCATTGAAGTGAATAATATTTTATCGCCCTTCGGCGAAAAAGTTGCTTCTGCATCATAACCTTTTGTATTGGTGAGCCTTTTTACAATGTTACCATTTGTATCTGCTTTAAAAATATCAAAGTTTTCATAAATGGACCAGATGTATTTATTACCGTATTTGCTTCGGTCTGCCAGCGGCGGACAGTCTACGCTCCCCAAATGCGTGGAACCATAAAGGATATGTTTACCATCCGGGTAGAAATAAGCACAGGTTGTGCGGCCGGTTCCGGTGCTAACTAATTTTGGCGTAAACACTTCGCCGGATTTTTGAGGAAGTTTGCCCATCCAAATCTGGTCACAATTAATACCTTCCTTTGGATTTGTTTTTTGGAAAATGAGGTATTTTCCATCAAAGCTGAAATAGGCTTCGGCATTGTCTCCACCAAACGTTAATTGCTCTACGTGTTGAAAGTGACTTTCACCCGGAAAATGTATGGTGTCTGTTCGCAGAGTAGAAAAATCCTGATTTTGGGAATGTTTAAGAGGATGGATAAACCACATTACCGCAGGTAGGAGTAAAAAGGAAAAGGGCTTCATGCGTTGAGAGTTGAAACTTGAGCATTGTAAATTGAGGGTTATGAATTATTACAGATTTGCTGATGTAAAGCTTCTGACTAATTCATAATTTTTGCCAACGCAAAGTTAGCCGCATTTTAAAATAATTTGTCAGAATATTGTCAGCAAAGAACGTTTCTAAACGCTAATTTTGCAGCCAAATCATTGTGGATGAAAAAAATGGGGTTTTATTTTATCTTTTTTCTTTGCCTGTCGGCCTGCAACAATGAAAAGGCAGGAAAAACCGAAGTGCGTGATGCCAGTGGTTCATCTGCAGAAGATCTTTTAAAAGCTGCGGTAAAATCATTTCCTGATTCCCTTCCTTTAAAGGAAAATCTTATCCAGTATTACAGGGAAAATGGCAACTATGATAATGCGCTGCATGAAGTAAACATGGCAATAAAAAATGACAGTTTGAATACCAGGCTATGGGATATGAAAGCTATATTGCATGCCGAGGATGAAGATACTTCCAGTGCCATAAAGTCGTTCGAAAAAGCCGTTGAGATTTCCCCTTCCCCTGAAGATGTTATTTCCGTGGGAACATTGTACGCAGAAACCGGCAATATAAAAGCACTTGAAATGGCAGATGCGTTGATCCTTGCCGATAAAGCCAAAGCCAAAAAAGAAGCCCTCTTCATAAAAGGATTATATTATGCAGCTATAAATGAAAAATTAAAAGCAATTACCTATTTTGATCAATGCATCGCTCTTAATTATACGTTTGTGTACGCCTACCGGGAGAAATGTCTTGCATTGTACGATCTTGGAAAATACAGGGATGCATTGTCTGTCATCAACAGAGCTTTGACTTTACAAAATGGGTATGAGGAAGGATATTATTACCAGGGAAAGTGCTACGAGAAATTAACAAACATACCTGCCGCAATAACATCTTACCAAACGGCCCTGATGTATGCACCGGATTACATTGAAGCCAGGGAAGCCCTGGCAAAGTTGGGCGTAAAAAGTTAGCTGTTCCAGGTGGAAAGCGATATCCGACATCGTAAATAAGTTGATCGTTGATATCAGGATAATAATTGTAAAAAACCAAACTCATTACTGACAGCTAACAGCTAAAAAAAAATATAAAAAATCTACTTATGGCCCTTATCGCCGCGTCCCTGTTATCAGCTAATTTTTTAACGCTCCGGCAGGATTGTGACATGCTTAACAACAGCAGCGCAGATTGGTTTCACCTGGATGTGATGGACGGAAGATTTGTTCCCAACATTAGTTTCGGGCCGATGATCATTGAATTTATCAGCAGTGCCACCACAAAGTTTTGTGATGTTCACTTAATGATAGAAGAACCTGAAAAATACACAGAAGCATTTAAAAAAGCAGGCGCAGATAACCTTACCGTTCATTTTGAAGCATGCAGACATTTACATCGCAATATCCAGCAAATAAAAAACCTCGGAATGAAGGCCGGCGTTGCCATCAATCCACACACGCCGGTAGATTTGCTCAAAGACATTTTACAAGACATTGATGTTGTTTGCATGATGAGTGTTAATCCTGGTTTTGGCGGACAATCCTTTATACCCCACACGATAGTTAAGATTAAACAATTGAAGGAAATGATCAACGAACAATTACTCGGGGTAAAAATAGAAATTGACGGAGGTGTAACACTTGAAAACGCCGGGGCGATTGTAGAAGCAGGTGCAGATGTGCTCGTTGCGGGCAACACTGTTTTTCGTTCGGCAGATCCTGTTGCAACGATTGAGGCCCTGAAAAGAATTTGATGGGAAATATGGTTCACATTTAAAAGGTGAGCAATAAATTTGCAACAATAAAAATTCCATTGACTACAAACTATTCATCAACCTACTTTCCATTTGCTTCAACACCGCCACGTTTAATTCCAGCCAGTTTCCTTTTTTTGGCCATTGATATTTTTGACCCAGTAATTTTTCAGCCATGTAGTACGCTTTCATAGCCTGTTCCTGGTTATAAAAACAGTTGATCCATTTTGCCTGCAAGTCTGTTTTCTTCGGTAAAAAAATACCGCCCGAATGCCAGTTAAAACAGGAGGGTAACCCTATAAATGTAACCCGCTTTGCCGCTGCGTTTATTTGCTCGTCATAAAACAATACAAAGAAATGAACGCTGGATAACAGTCTTTGCTTTATCTGGCGGTCTGTTTCCGGTGCCACAGGTTTTATTCTCCATAACATATTGGTTACATAAAACGGATCATCAGTGATATTAATATGCCTTCTGCCTGCTGCCGTAAGTGTGTTCGTTTTTTTTTCACTATTACCCACATTTACCAGGATCATTTCATACGGCACCAGGTAAGCAAGGTGATTTGTTTCCTTCTTGCCATCTTCGAATTCAAGACTGATCCTGACAGGCTTTTCTTTTTCATCAACGTACCATTTTGCTACGCTCATATTGCCGCGTGGATCTTTGATGGCTTTACCATCTTCAAAAAAACAATAGCCCCTGTACAGCACTTCAAGATTGGAAGTTACATCAAGGTTCTTCGTTTCAGCCACGTCTTCTTTGTACTCCCATGCCTGGCATAAAATATCCTTCAGTACGCTGGAATTCTTCAGGCTCACAAATCCCTTCGACCGGTAATCAAAATTGTTATCTTCCTTTTTATTTTCTGTAACCTTTTTTTCTTCCTGTTTGCACGCATTTAAGTGAACCATTGCCAGCAATAAAATGTAAATTTTCAAATGGTTGATTTGGTTCAAAAATAAAGCAATTCCAAATATAAGAGGCCGGGTTCAGGATATTCAAATGAATAATAAGTTGAAATTACTTATGATGCAATAATTTTAGACGAAATACATTAATAAAAGTGAATGATTTGAATGTATGAGCTACAAAACTATAATGCTAACTCCTACTCCATCCAAAGGATTAAAATATTATCTTCATCAAATGAGACTGCTAACCGTTTTAATAATTTGCCTGTTTACCTTCAACGCTGCTGCACAAAATAAAACAGCTGCTGTTATCGGGCGTGTTATTGATGAAAATGAAAACCCGGTGAGCAATGTATCGATCGTTATTTTAGGAAAGAATACAGGTATACTCTCCGGCGACAGCGGCACATTTAGCATTAAAGTTAGCGCAGGCAGGGCTTTTGCTTTAACCTTTAGTCATACCGGTTACACTACCACGCAAAAGAATTTTTTCCTCAGTGCAAATGAAACAGAAAATATAACCGTTAGGATGAGCCGATCTGGTAAAACACTCGAAACAGTCATTATTTCGGACGAAAGAGAAAGACGGGAAAATAGTCTCATTAAAATTAATCCGAAAAATGCAATCGTATTGCCAAGTACTACAGGTGGCGTTGAAGGGTTAATCAAAACGCTGGTAGGTAGCAACAACGAACTCACTTCACAGTACAATGTAAGGGGCGGGAATTATGACGAAAACCTTGTTTACATAAACGATTTTGAAATTTACAGGCCTTACCTGGTTAGCAGCGGGCAGCAGGAGGGGTTGAGTTTCATTAACCCCGAATTGGTTAAAAATGTAAATTTTTATACCGGCGGTTTTCAGTCGAAATATGGTGATAAGATGAGCAGTGTATTGGATATCCAGTATAAAAAACCTACTTCCTTCGGCGGTAGTGCTTACATAAGTTTACTGGAGCAGGGATTGCAATTTGAAGGTGCTTCAAAAAAAGATGATTTTACTTATCTCGTTGCGGTAAGAAATAAAAGTAATCGAAACCTGCTAAGTAATCAGCCAACACAGGGAACTTACATTCCTTCTGCATCAGATGTACAGGGATATATAACGTATAAATTGAACCAACACTGGCAGGTGGAATTGCTGGGGATATTATCCTCTTCGAGATTTACCTATTATCCTGAATCGGTTAAAAAAACATCTTCCGTATTTTCCCCCCTCTTTACGTCTAACCTCGGACTCGATATTTTTTTTGAAGGACAGGAAAAAGACAGTTACACAACAAGTATGATCGGTACTACCCTTGTTCATTCACCGACAAAAAAACTTAAACTAAAGTGGATGCTTAGCCGCTTTAAAGACAATGAAAAAGAGAACTATGACATTGCGGGCGCTTATTTATTCGGCGACAGGGATTTTGATAACAGCAGCAGTACGTTTGGTCAGATCATCAACCCGTTGGGAGCGGGCGTTTACCAGAATTATGCCCGCAATGAGCTTAACATTGCCGTATGGAATGCGGGCCACAAAGGAAGCCTGGAGAAAGGAAATCATTTTATACAGTGGGGCGTAAATTTTGAACAAACAAAAATTAAAGATATTATCCGCCAGTTTGAATACCAGGACTCTGCCGGCTATTCGTTACCGTACGATCCCTCCGGTTTACAATTATACAATTCAATAAACAGCAAGGCTGATCTTACCATTGATAAGTACAGTGGCTATCTGCAGGATAACATACGTCTTTCAAAAACCAATAACGACGTAACGTTGCAGGCCGGTGTCCGTTATAATTACAATAGCCTTAACAAGCAGTTTTTAATAAGTCCAAGAGTGCAGGCCAGTTGGAAACCAAAATGGAAAAACGATGTTGTTTTTAAAGTTTCTGGTGGCGTTTATGACCAGCCCCCGTTTTACCGCGAACTCAGAAAAAATGACGGGACGTTAAATACCGGTGTAAAAGCACAAAAGAGTGTACAGTTTGTTGGAGGCATGGATTACAATTTCAAAGGTATTGATGAGCGTCCTTTCAGGCTAACAACGGAAGCTTATTACAAATCGATGAAAGATGTATCGCCTTACGATATAGACAATGTAAAGATTAAATATGTGGGCGCCAATAACGCCAGGGCATATGCTACCGGACTTGAGCTAAGGTTATTCGGTGAATTGATAAAAGATGCTGAAAGCTGGTTAAGCATTGGATTCATGAATACCAGGGAAAACCTTGACAACGATGTGTATTATCAATACAAAAATGCTGCTGGTGAAATCATTCAATCAGGAACGGTGGACCGGGTTGTTACAGACAGTGTAAGAAACGAGGTTGGCTTTTTGCGGAGGCCAACAGACAGGCGCATCACAATCGGGTTGTACCTGGAAGATTACCTGCCCACAAATAAAAATTTTAAAGTACACCTGAACATGCTTTACGGAAGTAATATGAGTTATAATATTCCCAACAGTGTGCGGTATCGTAACGGCCTCATCATAGAACCGTATATCAGGATTGACATCGGGTTCAGTGCCCTGCTGTTAAGTGAAAGATCAATGAGAAGAAGTCATAGTCCATTTAAAAGTTTTGAAAACATATGGGCAAGTTTTGAAGTATTTAACCTGATCGACCGGCCCAATGTGATCTCCTTTCAGCTGATAAAAGATTTTGCAAATAATATCTATGCTATCCCAAACAGGCTTACACCAAGGCTGGTA
The DNA here is from genome assembly GCA_014377385.1 of Ferruginibacter sp. Classification (GTDB taxonomy): domain Bacteria; phylum Bacteroidota; class Bacteroidia; order Chitinophagales; family Chitinophagaceae; genus Ferruginibacter. Next base: position 6,627 of record JACMPR010000121.1, read on the forward strand.
AATTTTAAGTTGGTGGCGAGATTTTGAGTCCGCGGATTAACTTCTTAGAAGCGGGAATATTTCCTGGTATTAATAGTTGCGCCGTTATTTTTTACCCCCCGGTACCCTAAAATAAATCGGCCATTTCATCGTTCACTAACAGTAAGCCCGGACACACAGCCAGTTCTCCTGTATTCTGTAAGCTTTTAAGACGTAAAGCCAAAATTATAAAATAGTTAAGATTTCGTGGGTAAAAAAAATATTTAACTTTTTCCACTAAATAAATGCCGATGTGTATAATTAAATTCGTGTGACTTTATCAATTAAATTAATTTAACTCCTAATACTTTGATACGTTCTAACAATTTTAATTTACCCAACCTGCTTTTTTTAAAAGTAAAAAAAGTATTAAAAACTGGAAAGCATTGACAGAGACAATCATCAATCTTGAAACTGTAAACCCCATTGAATTTTTCGGAGTAAACAACGGTAAACTCGACATTCTGAAAAAAAAATTCCCTCTCCTGAAAATCCTAAGCCGTGGCACCCAAATAAAACTCAGCGGTGCACCTGAACAAATTGAAGAAGCAAAGGAAAAAATTGACCTGCTTGTTCAATATCTTGAACGCAACGGGCACATGAGCGAAAATTATCTTGAACAGATCCTTGGTGGCGACGATGAAAAAGTAGTTGATAATTTCATGGATAGAAATCCGAATGATGTGCTGGTGTTTGGACCGAACGGTAAAACAGTAAGGGCACGTACAGCCAACCAGAAGTTGATGGTGCAGGCTTGCGATAAAAACGATATTGTATTTGCTATCGGACCCGCAGGTACAGGTAAAACATACACAGCTGTAGCATTGGCAGTAAGGGCTTTGAAAAACAAACTGGTGAAAAAAATCATTCTTACCAGGCCCGCAGTTGAAGCGGGAGAAAGCCTGGGTTTTTTACCAGGCGATTTAAAAGAAAAAATCGATCCTTACCTGCGGCCACTTTATGACGCATTGGATGATATGATACCTGCAGATAAACTCGGTTATTACATGAGTACAAGAACGATTGAAATTGCACCATTGGCGTATATGCGTGGACGCACACTCGACAATGCCTTCATCATTTTGGATGAAGCGCAAAATACCAACGACCTGCAAATAAAAATGTTTCTCACCCGTATCGGACCAAATGCCAAAGCGATCATTACCGGTGATCCTACGCAAATTGATCTGCCGAAAAATCAACAGAGTGGTTTGTTTAAAGCCACCAGGATATTAAAGAATGTGGATGGTATTTCACATATTGAACTGGATGAAGAAGATGTTGTAAGGCACAGGCTTGTAAAAGCCATCATCAAAGCATATAATAAAGATGATGAAGCTATCATGAAAGAATCCGGCAGAAAAATATAGGAGTAATATCGAATGAACCAATATTTTATAAAATTGATAAGGTGGCCATCCGGCTGCCTTATTTTTTTTCTTGTTGCTTGCCAGGAAAGAACCTCATACAAACCGCTAATTGTGACTACTGAAGATTCCCTGGCAAGGAAAGCAATAATTAACCGGGCATACGCTAATATTTTCGTTGCGGAAATAAAAATAAAAAATGGTGATTTGGTTACCCGTATTGGAAATGATTTCACCAGTGAAAGCCTGCGCCTCCTCAACCAGAGAGATAAAACCTATTCGCATTGTGGTATAGCAAGCATAGAACACGATTCTGTATTCGTGTATCATGCTCTGGGAGGAGAATGGAATCCTGACCAAAAAATTCGCCGTGATCCGTTTGTAGATTTTGCCGATCCATACAATAACAGGGGCATTGGCCTGTACAACTTTGGATTTGCCGACAGCATGCAAAATGACCTGGTAAGCGTTGTTAAAAAATTTTATACGCAAGGTATCAGGTTCGATATGGATTTTGATCTTAAAACGGATGACCGCATGTATTGCGCTGAGTTTATCTACAAAAGCATCGCTGAAGCCAGTGCACATAAAATATTGTTTCACCATAGTTTTATAAAACAGTTCGAATTTATTGGTGTAGATGACATTTTTTTATATCCTGGTTGTACACTGAAACAACAAATTATTTATAAATAAAAAGAATATATTAAGGAATAAAATTATTTTTGAAGCTCAAATTAAAAATACGTTTATGAAAAAGATGCTTTTCGCTGTTCTCTTACTTTCCCCCGTTTTATTCTTCAGTTGCAATTCAGGTGCCAGCGGAGACCCGAAAGCAGTTCTATCCAAGTTCTTTGATGCCCTCAAAAAAAAGGATATTGTCGCAGCAAAAAAACTGGCTACCGAGGACAGTAAACAGTTGCTCGACTTAATGGAGACAGGGATGAAAATGGACAAGGATTCGAAAGGAGAGGAGAAATTTGATAAAACCAAAATGGAATTTGGCGAAACGAAAATTGATGGTGATAAGGCTACGGTCGCTGTAAAGGAAACCAGTAGTGGTGAAACCATGAATTTTTCCTTAAAAAAAGAAAAAGGTGACTGGAAGGTTGCATTTGATAAGGCTACCATGATGGGAAGTGCAATGGAGAAGATGAATGAAAAAGGAATTAATCCTACAGACAGCATTAATAAAGCCATGGAAGAATTTAAAGGTCTTAACATGGATTCGTTAAAAAGAGAAATCAGTGAAGGCATGAAAGAAGGCATGAAAGCAATGGATTCTGTAAACAAAAAATAATTTTTATTAAACCATTGAAGCACTCTTTACCGGGTGCTTTTTTTTATGGGCATTAGGCAAAGATGTTTAACTTTATTCCAAGAAAATAGACCATGATAAAAAAGATAATTGCTTTCTTATGTATTATTACCAGCTGCTACTCCTGCAACAATGATAAAAAAGAAGGGCCGGCCACCTCATTGGATACGGGAAGGGATTTTATCAGGGCCAGTCTCAACGGAGATTTTCCTGCTGCAGAAAAACTCCTTCTGAAAGATACACAAAACCTGCAGTTGTTTGATTCATACAAAGCGTATTATGACAGGCTGCCGGCCGACAAGAAAAAAAATTACCGCCAGGCGAATTACACTATTAATAAATATGTAGATGTTGACAGCATTACCACGATCATAAATTATTCTAATGATTACATGAAAAAACCAATGGACATAAAAGTAGTCAGGCGTAACAAAGAGTGGAAGGTCGATTTTAAATATACTTATTCCGGGAATTTATCAATTGATTAAGCATATTCCAGGATTTTTTGATGGCAGGACAGGTTGCCCGGAAAGAACGATGATGCGACATGAAACCTACCTGTTATTTAAAACAGCCCCTTTTCCTTGTGCTGCTTTAACAAGAAATATTGCGGGAAGTTTACTGATTGGTTTCTTGCTAAAGACTTGTATAAGCGATGTTCATTTGGAAAATAACCGGAAGGTATTTTTATCAACCGGCATTTGCAGAGGCTTTACTACCTTAACCAGCTTTAAGCAGGAAAATTTACAAATGCTTCAACAGGGAAAATACTTTCTTGCAGGTATTTTAGCAGTATGGTTGGGGTATAAATTAGCAACAAACTAAAATTTAACACATGTACGTCTTGCATCCCTGGCATGGTGCCCATTATGGAGAAAAATCGCCGGTAACTGTAAATGCATTGATAGAAATACCCGAGGGCAGTAAATGTAAATACGAAATAGATAAAAAAACCGGTCTGCTAAAGCTTGACCGGGTGATCTACTCCTCTTTTCACTACCCGGTAAACTATGGCTTTATTCCTCAAACCC
>JACMPR010000122.1 GCA_014377385.1 Ferruginibacter sp.
GAAACGCTTGTGTTCTTCATAAGGATTGTCCTGGTCGTTGATATAAAAATGCTTGTTATCTTCCCTAAACGACCAATGCCGGCTTTGAATAAATTGCTGCTGTTTATCGGCCAAAGTTAAATTTAAGCCATGTGGAAATTCCCAAGGATCTTTGGTCGCAGTGGGATACAACGGATGCTCAACATTTGCACCCCGGTCCAGCAACAACACTTTTAGTCCTTTTTCACAAAGTTCTTTGGCAGCCCAGCCACCGCTAATTCCGGAGCCAACAATAATGGCATCGTAGGTATTTTGTTTGCTGGCTTTGTTATTAATATAGGTAGTATCGCCTGGCATAGGAAAGATGTTTTGCAATAAAATAAAAAGGTTTTTTATGAACCCGGCAATGAGGCTTTTATCAGCTGCATGGGCGTCGCACTCTTGTACATTTTATCTTTATTCAAAAAAAAACAACGGCTTCAATTGATGCGTTAACGCTTGTTTTTTTAAAATGAAAAATGTCGCTGCATTGCTTTGGGATAATCAGCAAGCGCAATCTCGGGCTCCGCAATTTCCGGGTGCCAAAGCTTCTCCCATTCAAAACTATAATAACCCTTGTAACCTCTTTTAAATAATTCATCCACAGCTTCAAAAATGGGCACTTCTCCCTTGCCTAATAAAGTGTACGCTAATTTACCCTCTACAATTTTTGCATCCTTTACATGCGTATGCCGTATGTATTTTTTTAATTGCTGATAGGCTAATACCGGCGACTCCCCGGTAACGGTCCACATATTGGTAACGTCCCAAATCATACCCACCTTCGGATGATTAGCAGTCTGCATTACTGTAAGCAAATCGTCAATTTTTACAAGGTCTCCATGAGATTCTACCAGCACACTTACTGCACTTCCTTTCGCATGTTCAGCAAGCTCCAGTAATCCTTTTATGATAAGTTCGATCGTAGCTTTTTTTTCCTGGTCTTTGGGGAAATTATTGGGAAATACCCGGATAAAAGGGCATTGCAGTTGTTGCGCCAGGGCAATGTATTTTTTCCCGTCATCCAGATTTTTTTGCCGTTCGGCGCCTTCGGCAAAATGGAGTGTAGCCGATGAGCCAAGATTAACAACCTGCAAGCCGGCCGATTGCATTTTTTGCAATGTGGCAGCCACACCGGAAGCACTGCTGAATTCCGGACATTTTAAAATATCCAGCTGCCGTTTTAATCCACGAAATTCAATCCCCTTATAACCATATTGCACCGCAAATGAAAGTACCTGGTCAAGGTCCCAGTCGGGACAACCAAGGGTAGAAAATGACAGCAGCGGCGCTTTCCTTTTTATATTAAAGGAAGAACCTGCAATTGCCGTTGCCAACAACATGGCGGAGGACTGTATAAATTGCTTGCGGGAAGAATTTTTCATTGATTTTATTTTAACAGGAATAGGCTTTTGTAGCATTCAATAATGCCATCTAAAAATGCATAGGGAAAATTATTTTTTTGATTCCGGTTTCAGGTTAAGGATTTTTATGTTCCTAAAATCAACCGGCTGACCTTCACTCTGCAAGGCAATAAATCCTTCCTTCAACAGTTTGCCATCCTGCTTAATGGCAGGGTCGTAATTGGCCACTACCCCACCGCCAATCTGTGGTTTGGAGTATTGTAAAACAGTATCGCCATTAACAATATGCGTTATTAAAGAATCGCCCAAAACAATTATCTCGCCTTTTACCCATTGATCTCCTTCGTAGGTTTTGGAGCTCGAAGAAATACAATGCCGGGAATCTATTTTCCCGTCAAAGACAACATCAGTGCCCGGTGAGCACATGTTACCTGTCGGTCTTGCCACGCCATCACCCAAACCGGCGAGTAGCTGAAACTCAATAGAGATGGGCCAGTTTTGTTCACGGGGCATTGATTTTGGGTCTTGTGAGTGAAACATAACGCCACTGTTTTTTATCGTGTAACCCGGGGCATCTTTTCTCCACTCCCCCTCAATTCGATATTCAAATACAAGGTGATAATAAGAGAAGGGTTGCTTGTAATACAGGTGCCCAAACTGTTCATTAAATACATCGTATTGATCGTACCGTACTTTTATGATACCATCCTCTACCCTAAAAGTATTTCCATAATTTTCTCCCACCTCGTGGTGATTAATTTTAGGGACCCAGTCGTTAATATCCTTACCGTTAAACAAGGTTTTCCATCCTTTTTTATCAGCATTCCGCTGGCAATAAGCAGTTGTACCCAATACCAGTAACGTTACCAAACAATAGTATAATTTCATTTTAAAAGTTTTAGGATTTAACAACCGTTTTTAATTATAAATTCAAATTACACTAAAAGAATAAGGTATCTGCAAACAAAGTTTTTATCCGTGCAGACGGGGGATATTATTTACAAGAAGCCTGTGAACGATAGCATGATGCACTGAGGTTTTACTTATACTCGGAGTCTTCCATTTAATCCCTCCCATACTACAAATTAAAAATTTCCCAGGCGGGTTTCCGTGCTGTGGGCAATGTATGCGGCAGAACCCGCCGCAATTTAGAATGGTGCTTGAATTGCTCATTACACAAAAATTACTTTGGCTGAGGTAAGCTTTATATTTGTGATGTGCAAGCTATTTACCTGTTGTTTGATTTTTCGGCAGCCGGATGAATTAGATTTGAACAGTTTTCCTGCATAGAGCCGAGCCCCACGGCACTGCGGCAAGGGTCATTGGATATTAGGCTTGGTGCTTCTAGATTTAAGAGAGACTCGGAGCGGAATAAAAATTATGCACTATCAACAAATAAAAGGAAGAAAGCCGCCGGGCAATAAACAATTTTCACACCTTAAAAAGAAACTAAAGAAAAAAAACGCTTATGAATATCAGGTATAGTGCAGATTATAGTTATGAAACGGGCTTGTCAAAACTAACAAGTGAGCTTTATTTGAGTGATTTTTTTTCAAAACGATACTACGGAAATATTTCTACAAATATTGTTTTCACAATAGTTTGCTTAGATCAAAGTGTTAAGCAAATATGCCAATACTCTCGCTTACAAAACAGATTAAACTGGAATATAATCTTGAACTATTTAGATTTTGTTAGTTATTCAGAGCAAGAGAAAAAACAAAATTTAGCTTATGAAATAATACGATCTTTTGATGTCCTAATAAAATATCCAAAGCTGAATTTTGAAGTTGATTCAATAAAGAGAGATTTTGTTTTATATTTTACAAAATTGAAATGGATAACTACGTAGGATAAAAATTCAGTCGTTTGCTTAGATTTTCGTCCTTGCTGGTCTTCCTCCAATCCCCCAAATAACCTAACTACCCCCGTGAGCCGCCGTTGTGTCTTTTGACCAACGGCAGAAGGTATGACCAGGTTACACTTAGTTTAAAAAAAGTATGCTTACGACAATAACAATGCTTAGGCATTCCAAAATCGTCAATCCTTTATTTATGCTAACCTCTTTTAAAATCCTGGCTTCGGCTGTTGGTCAAAAGACACAACAGCGGCCTACCGGGATAGCTTCGTTCTTTTAAAATCATATCTGGAAGACCAATAACAGCAAGGTATTAAAGAAGGAAAAAAGTATTTGAAAAACCAGCCGGTTGGCGGGATTTGTTTTTATTTAGGTATAGCTTTACTTCGGCCCAGAGTCTCTCATTAACTTCCTCACACACTAACAAATTAAAGATTTCCAAGGCGGGTTTCCGTGCGGTGGGCAATGTGTCCGGCAGAACCCGCCGCAGTTAAGCAGGGTGCTTAATTTATTCTATTACAGCGCAAAATCACACGGCTTTGCAAGCAGCAAACCTTAGAGAACATGCTTTAATCAACATTTAAAAGCGAAACTCGAAGCGGAATAAAAATAAAGCGAAATAAACTCACTTTTTGCGGTAATAAGAATGGGCAGGGTATATCAATAAAAAAAGCAGCGATCGCTACTTTTTTTGTACCCGGGAACGGAATTGAACCGTCACTCGCCTCACAGCGAACAGGATTTTAAGTCCTGCGTACCACCTAC
>JACMPR010000123.1 GCA_014377385.1 Ferruginibacter sp.
ACCTGATACTGCGTCCCTAACACCAACAAGACTTTGAAAAACAATTTCTGCATGCCAGAAACAACCTTCAGCAAAAGTTGCAACGGCTTCATTGGCAGCCGCCTTCTTTGATCCCACCGGTATCTTAAGTTTGTTTGTCTGCGTCTGTGCACATGATATAAAAAGCATAAGAGAAGCAAACGTAAAAAGTAGAGATTTCATTCTTGTAATTTTAGTTTCCTTACTAACGCCGGGCTTATAATTAAGGTTTTGCAAAAGTGTTAAACTATGGTAAAAAAAATGTCAACGTTACATTCATGTGACCCTGATGATAAAAATAAACTCTTTTTTTATATTCCTGACTTCTCCCTTATAATATCACACCTGGTATTCTATCCATAAACCTCACAATTTCTTTTCCGCCCTCCTGGCATCTTTCATGACTGTAAAATGATTACAACCGACATGCGACCTGTTAATAATCTCTCACATTAAAGGCTTCAACAGTATTTAACCTGTAAATTAGCAGCCTGATACCGAAATATGAAATTAGTATTTGTCTTTTTATCTTTTTGCCTGCTTGCTGTCCAATCCCTAACGTTTAGCCAGGGAAAGGTAGCAAAATTTACAGACGAGATGAAAGCCGATATGTGTGTTAAAATAAAAGCTGCCGCACAACACGGTTGGCAAGGTTATAAACAATATGCCTGGGAAGCAGATGACCTCAAGCCATTGACGAAAACTTCCGGACTATGGTATAAACATTCAATGCTGATGACAGCGGTTGATGCGTTCGACACATTTTTGATGTTGGGGCTGACGAAGGAAGCAAACGAAGCCAAAGAACTAATTTTGTCAAAACTCAGTTTTGATGTTGACAATGAGGTCCAGGTTTTTGAAGTCACCATCAGGATATTGGCAGGTTTAATAACAGCTTATGAGATGGATGGAAATTCAAAGTTCCTGGTACTGGCTACTGATCTTGCCGACAGGATGATGCCTGCATTCAATACCTCTACAGGTATGCCATACCGGTATGTTCATCTCCAAACAGAAAAAGTACGCGATTCTTTGAATAATCCTGCCGAGATAGGATCGCTAATGATGGAATTCGGTCAGCTTTCAAAAATTACGGGTAATAAAAAATATTACAATGCCGCAAAAAAAGCGATTTTATCTGTTTACAGTAAAAGAAGTAAACTTGACCTTGTAGGTGAGCAAATCAACGTTATGAACGGAAAGTGGGTTAGCACGCAGACCCATATCAGCGGTTGTATCGATTCCTATTATGAGTGCCTGTATAAAAGCTGGTTGCTTTTTGGAGACCAGCATTTTAAAACAGCCTTCAACAAACACAATGCTGCTATAAAAAAATGGCTCATCGATAAAACGGATAATGGTTGGTTCCTTCGTCACGCTGATATGTATACCGGTAAAGAAACTGCAACAACCTACGGCGCATTAGATGCTTTTTACGCGGGGCTTTGCGCCTATGCCGGGGATGTGGAAACTGCCAAACATATCCAGGAAGCAAATATGCACATGTGGGTAAGGTTCAACCTGGAACCGGAAAAGTATAATTACAGAACTGATTCGATTATAAACGCCTATTATATTTTACGCCCGGAAAATATTGAAAGCTGTTTTTATTTATTCCGTGCAACGGACCATTATGAATATTTGTGGATGGCCAAATTAATGACGGATGATATCCTTGCGCATTGTAAAACGGAAACGGCTTTTGCCGGCTTGAAAGATGTAAGAACATTTGAACTCGTAAATTCAATGGAAAGTTTTTTCTTTGCCGAGACATTGAAATATGCGTACCTCGTATTCGCACCAGCTACGGCCGCAGATATGCAAAAAATAGTATTCAATACAGAAGCACATCCGTTTAAAATAGAAACAGTAAAAAAATGATTGAATCGATAAGGGATTTTAAAAAGGTTTTTTTTATAGGGATTGCTGGAACGGGTATGAGTGCTATTGCCCAGTATCTTTCGGGGATAGGCATGAAAGTACAGGGGAGTGACCGGTATTTTTTACCGGAACAGCCAAATGATACGAGAGATAAATTGACCGCAGCGGGCATTGCATGTTTTATACAGGATGGCGAGGGCATTACTGCGGATACCGACCTGGTAGTTGTTTCTACAGCAGTTGAAGATACTGTTGCAGAAGTACAAAAAGCAAAATCCCTCTTCATTCCCATTATTAAGCGAAGTGAATTACTTGCACTCATTGCAAAGAGTAAGAAAACCATTGCCGTTGGCGGAACCTCAGGTAAAAGCACCACCAGTGCCATGCTGTTTGATATTCTTCAAACTGCGGGTATGCATCCGAGTATTATCAGCGGTGCCGGACTTACGAGTATCATTAAGGAAGGAAAGATCGGGAATGCAAAAGTTGGTACAGGCGAATGGCTCGTGATAGAAGCAGATGAAAGCGATGGCAGTATCGTCCAGTACTATCCGGAAGTTGGCCTCTTATTAAACGTTGATAAAGATCACCAGGAGATAGAAGAGTTGATGGATATATTTCGCACATTCAGAAGCAATAGCAAACAATTGTTTATTGTGAACCGTTCCAATGCCCTGGCCAAACAATTATCGGTAGATGCCGCAAAAGACTTTGAACTTTCCGCAGACAGCCAGGCCGGATATAAAGCAGTGAATTTTTCGCAAAAAGGGCTGGTCATATCTTTTACGATCAATGGCGTTAATTTTACATTGAATACAGTTGGCCGCCATAATATGGAAAATGCCTTGGCTGCCGTAGCAGTTGCATGCCAACTGGGGGTTGACCTGGAAACCTGTGCAGCGGCCTTACAACATTATGAAGGTATTTACCGGCGGCACCAGGTGCTGGGAATTAAGCAGGGAGTGTGTGTAATCGATGACTATGCCCATAACCCCGTTAAATGTGCTGCTTCCATTGCAGCTTGTCAATACATAGCCCCAAAAGTAATTGCCTGGTTTCAACCTCACGGTTACGGTCCAACGCGTTTTTTAAAGAATGACTTTATCCGCGAAATCTCGGCTGTGTTACGAACAGAGGACGAAATATGGATGAGCGAAATATTTTATGCCGGTGGTACAGCTACAAAAGATATTTCTGCCAACGATCTTATAATTGAAATAAAAGCACCTGGTAAAAATGCTTATTTTGTTGAGAACCGGAATGATTTTTTAGAAACCGCCAGGCCGCATCTA
>JACMPR010000016.1 GCA_014377385.1 Ferruginibacter sp.
CCTTGAAATAAGCTCTCCGATAAATCCGGCAAGAAACAATTGTGCACCGATGATCATAGCCAGGATGGCAAAGAAAAAGAGCGGCCGTTGAGTCATACCTGTTTTATCAAGAAAAAATTTTGAAATAGTGAGGTAACCAAATACAGAAACGCCAAATAAAAAGAACAACGTGCCCCATAAACCAAAAAAGTGCATAGGTCTTTTACCAAACTTGCCAACAAAAAAGATTGTCATCAGGTCCAGGAAACCATTCACAAAGCGGCTCCAGCCAAATTTTGTTACGCCATATTTCCTTGCGCGGTGTTCCACTACTTTTTCTCCGATCTTTCTGAAGCCTGCCCACTTTGCCAATACAGGTACATAACGATGCATTTCGCCGTACACTTCTATACTCTTCACCACTTTCTTTTTATACGCTTTTAAACCGCAGTTAAAGTCGTGCAATTTTATTTTACTCATGCTCCTGGCGGCTGCATTAAATAATTTACTGGGAATATTTTTTGTGAGTGTATTATCGTATCGCTTTTTTTTCCAGCCGCTAACGATATCAAGATCCTGGTTAAGGATCATATCCCGGAGGCCTGGAATTTCGTCAGGACTGTCTTGCATATCTGCGTCCATCGTAATAATCACTTCTCCCTGCGCTGCCTTAAAGCCCTCGTTTAATGCGGCGCTTTTGCCGTAGTTGCGCTGAAATTTTATTCCTTTAATATTCCCATTGGCATTCCGCAAACGCCGGATCACATTCCAGGAATCGTCGGTACTGCCATCATCAATCATAATAATCTCGTAACTGTAATTATTGGCAAGTACCACACGCTCTATCCACGCAGCCAGTTCGGGAAGTGACTCCTCTTCATTAAAAAGCGGTATTACAACTGAAATATCCATTTATCTTTTTTTTAGCCCGGCAATATATCTTTACTAACCTTCAATGGCGTCGCACGCTTGTACTCAATCACATTGCTGCGCTTTTTCGAGACCTTAAAATAATTCCACCGATAATCGAGATCGATGCCCCTATAAATAAATTCATTAATGTTTTAGTCGCCAGCATCATCGGCATAAAAATATTTCTAAGCCTTTTTGCATTTTCTTCAATTTCAGCAGGCGTATGATCGCCCTCTTTTTGCACTATAATATTATTTGTTTTTATTGTCTCCTCCAATATCTGGGGATTTAATTTATAAAAGATAAAGGTAAAAACAGCCATAAATAAAGTTACCACTATAAAAGTTTTAAACCCTTCAGAGAAATAATCTTTAAAGGATGCCGATCCAGGATCTGCCATTTTATAACTAGCAAGACTCCAAATGATGCCGCTAATATAAATGAGCCAAACCAACAACTGATTTGTACCATTTTCCGGAAATTTTAGCACATAAAAAAAAATAACTGAAGCTACAATCATCGCTAAACCTGTAATAATCCCTTTATGGGTAGCAGTCAATTTATTCATGATGGGTTAATCACTATTTTATTTTTGTTGATGATGCCGATCACCTTTCCTTTTAATAATTTCCCGATAAACGGACTATTATGTGATTTAGATCTGATCATCTCCAATGAAAAAACGTATTCTTCCTCCGGATCAAATAATGTGAGGCATGCAATGGCTCCTTCCTTTATCTGCGGTATCTCAATATTAAAAATAGCTCGTGGCGCAGTCGTTAATTTGCTAATTAAATTGGTTAAATCAGTTGCAAATTGATTTACTACTCCAAACAAACTTTCTAAACCGATCATGCCGTTTTTTGCATACTCAAATTCGCAGGTCTTATCATCCCAATGCTGCGGAATATGATGCGATGCCAGGCAATCAATGGTGCCATCGCTTATGGACGCCCTTACTGCCATCATATCTTCCCTGCTACGTAGTGGAGGATTTACTTTCAGGTTTGTGTCATAATCTTCCATGTCTTCATCACAAAAAAAAGCATGAAATGGCGTAACGGAAGCCGTTAGCCGAAGCCCTGCCGACTTTGCTTTTTCAATCAGATCTATTCCTTTTCGGGTAGTCACCCCGGTTATGTGAAGTTTAGAATTAGTATATTTTAGCAATTCTATATCTCTTGCGATCATGAGTTCTTCTGCCATAGCGGGTTTGCCTGGAAGTCCCAGCCGCGTGCTAACGATCCCTTCATTCATAATCCCGTGAACCGAAATGGATTTATCGTCCGGTACCTGTATGATCACCGCATCAACTGGGATAACATATTGTAACGCTTTTAGTAAAACACCCGGACTTTGAACAGTTTGAATTCCGTCACTGAATGCGATCGCCCCGCTGGAATGCATGTCATACATTTCGGCCAGTTCCTTTCCTTCTGTGTTTTTGGTAATGGAAGCGATTGGGTAAATACGCACAGGAAGCTCTGATGCTTTCTGAATAACATATGCTACCTGCGCCTTGGAAGACACTGTTGGCATGCTGTTTGGAAGAATCATAACATCCGTAAAACCTCCTGCCGCGGCCGCTGCAGCACCTGTTTGTATGATTTCTTTGTGTTCGAAACCCGGATCAGTAAAATGAGCAAACACATCCATCCAACCGATGCTGACATGCAGGCGATCATTGACAATGATTTCTTCAGCATTTTCCGCTATATTATCTGCAATTTTTTCAATCGTTCCATCTACAATGAGGATATCTTTTACCTGCCCATGAAAGGGGGAACCGGAAGAGATGATGTGAGCTTTCTTGATTAAAACCTTCATTATTTATATGAGCTTGCGCAAATATCGGAAAAATCGGGTGTATGACAGTCTAAAGTACAGAATAAAACAAACAGCTTTTTTAACAATCATAGATACTACAAATGCAGCGCGTATTTTACTTTCTACAAATTATTACTTTCTAAGCAATTTATTTACGTGCATTTCATTGCACGAGCAATAGTTTAAATTGAGTAAAATCGCGTTTGAATTGTAACCAGGAATTGCCATTTGATATTGTTGCAAAGTGATATCACTTCAGGTACTACAAGCTCAGACGGGGTTGTATCATTTTAAAGCCGAAAAAGATATTATCGATGGCTCAACATTTTTAATCGGTTTAGTTGATTTTAGAAAAGCAAATATTGCCTTTACATCACTTGCTGCCATATGGCTAAAATTCTGCCAGGGCATTGGCGGTAGTAAAGTTCGGTTGCCATCCATTCCTTTCCATTTTCCTTCTGTAAAGGCTTTTGTAAATTGTGCTTCAGTCCAGTTGCCAATACCGGTATCGTCACTGGTAAGGTTACACGAAAAACTTGCTCCCCAGGCACCTGCCCAGCCTGTGAGTTCGTTATTTGCCAATGCCCAGCCATTTTTTATCACATTGGTGTCAACAGCCGGCAGCGGAACTTCCATGCGATAACCTGACAGGCGTTTGTCCATATCAAGTTCAAGCCCCATTGGCCCCATTTTCTTTGGCGTATGACAATCATCACATCCGGTAATCGTCACCAAATAGGCGCCTCTTTTAATCA
>JACMPR010000124.1 GCA_014377385.1 Ferruginibacter sp.
GCGAGTCACAGCTTTTTTTGTAAGTTTCTTTATGTTCTAATCAGCACGACCCATTTTTCTTAGGAAGATTGAATGGGAGGCTATCGCATGCCGCATTTTCTTTTACTCAATGTACTTTACGTTAAATTCTTCGCAGGTATTTTTGATGATCTTGCTAATTTCAGGGTAATGTATGTGAGAGATTTTTGGGAAAAGGTGATGTTCAATCTGGAAATTCAATCCACCCACCAACCAGGAAATCAGTTTGTTCTTTGTTGCGAAATTTGCTGTAGTCTCAATTTGATGTATGGCCCACTCATTCTCAATCTTGTTAGATTCGATGGCTGCAACCGGGAATGCCGTTTCCTCAACAGTGTGTGCCAATTGGAATACAATGCTCAACACAAATCCAGCAAATAAGGTAAGTACTAAAAATCCGACCATCCATGATAAAAATCCAATTAGGTAAATTGGCAAAGCAATCATCATAAAAGCATAACCAACCTTTGCGGCCCAAAAAGCAAAATGATCGTAAGCACTCATCGGTTTTAAAGGCACATCGCCCACCTTTTGTGTAAAGTATTTTTTGTAGTCACTTATAAATAACCATACGATGAGCAACAGAGTGTACAATACCCAAACGTAAATATGCTGAAAGCGATGTATTTTATATTTTTTCTGTGTAGGGCACATTCTTAACAATGGCTTGATCTCAATGTCATCATCCACCCCGTCGATATTTGTGTAAGTATGATGCACAATATTGTGTTTGTTATTCCACATAATGGCGCTGGCACCTAACGCATTGGCGGAAAATGCAGCAATTTTATTCCAGGTCTTGCATGGGCTGAAGCTTCCGTGTCCTCCATCGTGCATTACATTAAAACCAATACCCGCGGTCAGTCCACCCATAATAAGACACTCTACAATTGCTATCCACGATGCCGGGGTGTAGAAAACCACGTGAACATAAAGGGCGATATAAAAGGTCCAGAATAAAACTGCTTTAAAATAAAGTGAAAAGTTGCCAGTCTGTGGCTTCTTGGTTTCTACAAAGTAATTGTTTACTCTTTTCTTTAATTCCTGGTGAAAAGTAGACCCCTGGACGTTTACAAATTTGGGTGTGACCATGTTATGTTAATTTATTATTTTAAGTGTCTTGTTTAATTAAAGCATCGAAATTTTTTATACCAAGTGTTTTGTTAGAAATAAATCCTTCTGCGTATTTAACCCCTATCATTTTTCCGAACATCTTGTATCTGTACACCACGCTTTCTAAGAAATCGGGGGTTGAGATATAGGTTTGCGGACCATCCAATTCAGGATTATGAAATTGTGTCTTAAAAGCCTTGATCGCTTCTAATTTTTTTTCGAATACTTCACTGATATCAACTACAAAATCTGGTTTTATAAATCTATCCTGTATATAGTGCAATACATATTTGGGTCTCCAGGCTTCCTGGGCGATACCGTCACATGTTGTTTCAATTTTCTGTAACCCGGCTAAAAAAGCAGCGTCGGAAACCAATCCTGCACTTCTGCCATGATCGGGATGCCTGTCCTCCGGTGCATTACAGAGTAATATCTCAGGTTTAAATCTCCTGATCGTTTCGATTACTTTAATCTGGCTCTCTTTGTCATTTTGAAAAAATCCATCTGCCAGTTGCAGGTTTTCTCTGATATCGACCCCCAGAATTTCTGCAGCATGAGCAGCCTCAAGTCTTCTTGTAGCTGCCGTTCCTCTCGTACCCAATTCCCCTTCCGTCAGATCGATGATCCCTGTTGATTTCCCATTATTTTTTTCTACCATTAAAACTCCTGAACAACTTAGTTCCACGTCATCCGGATGCACACCAAAGGCAAGTACATCGATCTTCATATTTGTAAAGGGAATTTAGAACGCAAGTTACTCCTAAAATGCGAAAAATATACATCCGATTGTCACGAAAATGCTATTATGTGGAATTGTGGAAAAGTGAAAAAAAATTTGCGGGAAATACCTACAAGATTTGTGTCTTGCGAATGTCCGTATAGCCATACATTCGTTGAACTTCCATCACTAATTTTTCAATTACCAAGTCCTCATTTTTAGGATCATAAGGCTGCTTTAAATTACTGTTAAAGAAGAAGGCCACCGTTTGGTAAACCCTTGCAGTGAGCCCGCCCTGGTATTCTCTGATGATCTCATAACAATTATTACCGGTTTCCCGGTTGATCAGCTTCATTAAAATTTTGCCCTGGTAAATTGAAAGATCGGTTAACGGCCTGGTAAATTCCTTCTTAAGGTCCCGTTCCCGCGAGTTGATGTATTTCTTCCTTTCTTTATGATCAGTGATACCTGTAAGTTTTGAATTGATTTCATTCATTACGATACCCGCCCGCCGGGCATACGGATAGGTAACATATACTGCATTTCTAAGCCGGTTATAAGCCCTGCTTGCGGCACGCTGGGCATCATTCATGTAACCGTATAAATATAAGTTGCCAAGGGTTTTTAATTCGATGGTATCACCGTTGTAAACAATCGCTTCATGAACCAGCGTGTCCCGAAAATTTGATTGTGCATGTAAACCTGGTTGGAGGCACAATAAAATGCCGGTAAAACATACCAGCATTTTCAATAGAGCTTTATACGAAGTCCAAATAAACATTGCTGTAAATTTACATAATCCAAACCAAAAGTTAATACCTGGAAATGCTTAAAGTAACCTTAATTTTTTCTTTGCCGCTGTTTTTTGGTTGTTATAATCCTGTAACCGCCAATGATGAGTTATATCGTTATGAACAAGAACTGAACAAAGATGCCGAAAAGAGGATAGACGCTGCTTACATAAATATTTCAAAGCACTGCGACAGCCTGTTTACCTACGAACTTCCACTAAAAGTAGATTCTTTACTTAAAACCGACGCACTACATTGAAAACATTAATCGCTGTTTTATGTTGTGTGCAGCTGTCCTGCAAAAGTAACAGGCAGGAAATTGATCAAAAAAAGCACTTGCTTAAAGCGGCTGCAGACAGGAGGGTTATAAATGTAACCAGTATATTAAAGGCGGATTGTGACTCGGGTTTGATGAGGGAAGCATACAAGCGGGTGGGAGAGCTGCAAAGGAAGAAGTCTTTGCCTTGATAAACATTCATAGCAATCAGAGATTAATCTTTTAGGATGCCATTCCCACTAACTCAATAATGAAAACTCAAATTATCAATTCGCCAGGAGAAACATATAAAACAAGGCAACAGCTACAAACGCGAGGGTAACGCCGGCGCGTAGCCGGGAAAATCCAGCCCTTTTAATCATGCTCATGATAATGCCAAATGCCATAATGATGAGACCGGACCATACCAGGTTTATGTATGGAAAAATATATGATTTTACGGTAACATAGTCAATCGGCTTGTCAGACTCTTTTATACCCAGCTTTATTTTTTTGTCATCACTCACGCCTATAAAACGTACAAAAAGATTCTGGACATATACAGTATCATCAATATTAGCCAATCCAAGATCATCTACCTGTAGCAAAGGCATTGCATGGTAATGCATGCTGTCATTGCTGGTGATCGTCAGGTCGGCCATCAGCGCTACATCTGTGGGCTTAAAATTGTATTTTTTATTA
Source organism: Ferruginibacter sp. (assembly GCA_014377385.1). Classification (GTDB taxonomy): domain Bacteria; phylum Bacteroidota; class Bacteroidia; order Chitinophagales; family Chitinophagaceae; genus Ferruginibacter. Next base: position 3,599 of record JACMPR010000124.1, read on the forward strand.
ACCGGATTTTTTACCACCCTGTTTAGTACCACTATTCCATGACTGTAAAACGCCGTGTCGCCTTCTCTCAACTCTGTTATTTTAAACTTGGATGTGTCAATGTTTTTTTCATCACTTAACGCATAAGATATATAGGTAAACACATCTTTGCTCAAGTAAGATTTGGTGTCAGGATTGCTGCTCATGTTGTTATCCTTCATCATGTATACATCCGGCTGCACTTTAAAAGATTCCAAACTTTTTTTCGTGATCGGATCTTTCTTCTCAAATAACAATTCATAAAATTTCCTTCCTTTTTCTTTGCCCGAAGAATCTTTGAGGTAGGTCACTTCATAATTCCCCATTAAAGTGGGCACTTCCCGAAGCAGGGTTAAATTTTCTTTTGGATCATCTTGTTTTTTAGTCAACGGGTCAATGCTGGGAGGCATATTTATGCCGTTTACCAAACTGCTGCTGATCACTTCCTTGTTGCTGCTGGAAATAAGTATACCAACAAGCATTAGCATAAAGCCAAAATGCGAAATGGCGCCGCCTGCACTTTTAAGTTTTCCGTTAAGCCCGATCCAAATATACATCGCGTTCGCAACCACGGAATAAATTGTCGCAAAAAAAGCGGCATAAATAGCAACGAGGAATCCGGGGCCGTGCTTATGAAAATTAAGTGGGTAAAATATGATCAATAAAGTTGTAACCAGTATTGCAGTCAGTGTAGGCGCAATAATCTTTTTTATAACATAGGAAGATGGGCTGGACTTGTATTTAAAATATTGCGTGATAGCAGTAAGCAAGCCAAGAATAAATGCCACCAGTACCATTATCTTATTGTACAAAAATTCAGGATCCTCCGGCATGGCCAACGGACCACCATGAATTTTTATTATCAGGTCTTTTATAAACGGGATCTTATTATAGACAGGAATTGACGTGATCGCAATAATGAATAATGCCGATAAAAAGAAAACCAGCGAACCAATAAACATCCAGAACTCCCGGGAACTTGTTTCTTCTTCTTTGAAGATGGCAGGAATTTTTTTATAATTTTTAAAGAATAAAAAAAGCATGGGTACGGTAAAGGCAAGTACAAATATGCCGATCATGATATTGATCACATTACCTGCTTCTGTAAAAGCATGAACAGATGTGTCGCCAAGCACACCGGTGCGTGTTAAAAAAGTTGAATATAAAATAAACACAAAACAAAGAATCGCAAAAAGATAGCTTGCCCGCAATGAATGGCCCGTTGCGTTGTAGATTACCATGGTATGTAATCCGGCGATCAGGAGAAGCCAGGGAACGAGGGAGGCATTTTCAACCGGGTCCCATGCCCAATAGCCACCAAAGCTTAAAGATTCATACGCCCATTTTCCACCCATCATAATGCCAACGCCCAATACAGCCGCACTGAATAAGGCCCAGGGCAAAACCGGTTTTACCCATTCACCATAACGTTTTGTTTGAATGCCAGCGTACGCATATGCAAAGGGGATAATGGTTGATGCAAAACCCAGGAATAAAACCGGGGGATGAATAACCATCCAGTAATTCCGGAGCAATACATTCAACCCCATACCATCTTTTATAAAAGAAAGATAATTCGGAAGGTTGAAGATTGGCCCTGCAATTTCATTCCTGGTAAGGGTAAAAGGACTGTTACCGATGCGGGCATCAAAAACATAAATACCCAATATCATCATTAGCAAAAAGAATTGTGCAAGGCTGATAACTGTCATCACTGGGGCTTGCCACTCCTTAGACCTGAACATAATAAAGATTCCCAGCACACTATGCCATATCGTCCACAATAAAAAACTTCCTTCCTGGCCTTCCCAAATACAGGCGAGTAAATATTTAGGCTCCAGTTCTTTTGAGGCATGCTTATAAGCATACATGTATTCGTAATAGTGATGGGAGCAGATAAAGAAGATGATAGAAAAGATGGCAATAACGCTGGCAATCTGAACAAAGAAAACACTGCGCCCAAAAGTGATCCAGTTGTTTTTTTGAATAAGATCTTTTTCCCGGGAGGCTTTAAAAAATGAGATGGTGGAAAGTAAGGCAGCAATGAACCCAAGAATAATAAAGAAATGCCCTAGTTGTCCCGGAAGTAAATGTTCTCCTTCAAATTTCATTCTTCGAATTTATTATAATCAGTAGCCTTAATTACTGGCAGCAGTTTGTTCCTTCATATTCTTTTCCAGCTCCTTTTTGTCATCTTTGTATTTACTCGGGCATTTTAACAGGATATCTTTGCACTCAAAATGATCTTCCTGCATCTTGCCTTTCATCACAATGCGTTCGCTTTTTTCAAGATCGGCAGGTTTGCTGTTGTGGTAAACCACTTTTGTTGTTGCACCCAAACTATCAACTGCATAAAATGAAAGGTAATTAGGATTGTTGATAGCATCATATACGATAGGCTGTCGGTTGTCTAATCTGGCAATCAGGTGAACAAATTTCCCTTTCTTTTCCTTTGCAGAAACGATTGTATCATAAGTGGAAAAATCTACAGAATAGGTGAGCAATCCTATTATAAGTGCAGCAATTCCCACGAGGATAACAATATGAGTTTTTTTCATATATTTTAGTTGAACGCAAAGATAATTCAAAACAGGCGGAGATAATATTTTAAGGGCGTTTTTATTAACAAATCAACGCTTTTAACTTTATCATTATCAGGATTGCACTTGCCTCGTAAAGATAAAGTTATGCATCGGCTTTTGCACGATCAGATCATGGCCCGGCTCCAAATCACAATTCACAACTGATGATTATTAACTCTACTATATTTGCAAAATATTAAAAAGAAGCTAATGGCAGATTTGTCAAATTTTGATGCGAATTCAGTAGGAAATCCCAACTTTAATATTTTCGGACTTCCGTCCACAGAGGAAGAATCCAGGCTGGTAATACTTCCCATTCCCTGGGAAGTTACGGTAAGCTACAATGCCGGCACAGCAAGGGCTCCTGACCATATTTGTAAGGCGAGCCTGCAAGTAGACCTGTTTGATCCGGAAATTAAAGATGCCTGGAGAAAAGGGTATTTTATGCGTACCCCAGACAAAAAAATATTGATGAAAAGCGACTATTTACGCAAGGAAGCGGAATTGTACATTAATTATATTTCTCAGGGAGAAATACTGGAAGAGAATAAATTTATGTGCAAGAGCCTGAGAGAGATAAACCAAGGGAGTCTTTTTTTAAATGACTGGGTATATGAACAAACAAAAGAATTGCTGGCACAAGGGAAGCTTGTAGGATTATTAGGTGGGGACCACAGCACACCCCTTGGATATTTTAAAGCCATTGCAGATACCTACGGCGACTTTGGAATCCTGCAGATAGATGCGCATTGCGATCTGCGAAAAGCCTACGAAGGTTTTAATTATTCGCATGCATCAATCATGTACAACGCAATTGAACAAATTCCCCAGTTGAAGAAACTGGTGCAGGTTGGTGTAAGGGATTATTGTGAAGAGGAACTTGAATATAAAGAGAATGCGGGCGACCGGATTGAAATTTATTTCGACAAAGATATTAAGGAGCGCCAGTATGAAGGTGATACCTGGAAGCAGATCGTAGATGAAATTGTGGCAAAGCTTCCTCAAAATGTTTTCATTAGTTTTGATATTGATGGGTTGGATCCAAAACTTTGTCCGCATACCGGAACCCCCGTACAGGGCGGCTTCCAAACGGACCAGGTATTTTACCTGTTTAAAAAATTATTGCAGAGCGGCAGGAAGGTCCTGGGTTTTGATCTCAATGAAGTTGGCGTGAGCAACGACGAGTGGGATGAAAATGTAGGTGCCAGGGTTTTGTACAAACTTTGTAACTTACTCATCGCAAGTAATGGTTAGCAGCCTAAACGTTTGTAATTCACAAGAAAAAATATAACACTATCACCTCAGTCAAAAATAGCAATAGAAAATGTATTGAATCAAATCTGATTTCTTTTTATTGAAGTTAGCTTGCAGGAGACCAACCCGCATTCTTTATAATGGAACAATACAACATCATACTTTCCAATGAAAGAGCAGCTACTCATCGTTATGTCACGCTACTTATAATAGTCATCAATTTATTGCTGTCTGGATTTATATTCTTTACCACCAGTGATCACCGAGTTCGCAACCTCAGCTTTGGGGCCATGCTGGTATGTTCGTTCGCTCTGGTTACACTATTCATAACCAGGAAATCAAATAAAAAATATACGCTGCCCGTGATGAGTTCCTTTCTGATACTTGCCATCCTTTGGTTATTGGTTGGAAAATATATACTGGCATTGTCTATCAGCTGCTTTGCAGTGATAGGCTTCTACACCGTTAGAAAACTCACCGTTACTTTTTCAGAAGAAGGAATTCTTTATCCTTCTTTTCCTAAAAAATTATTGTTGTGGAAGGACATTTCAAACGTGCTCTTAAAAGATGACATGCTCACCATCGATTTTAAAAATAACATGCTCATCCAGGCACTGATCAGTAAAGAATCGCCTGTTTCTGAAAGCGATTTTAACCTTTTTTGCAAAAAATATATCGTTTGAGGCAATGGAATTGAATCGATTATTCAAATTAACTGACTTTCATGTTTCGGTCCGGCAATCTCCAGATCACTATATCCTGAAATGACCAAATCACCTTATTTTTGCAGCGTGCAAACACCAATTACATCCCCATTCCTGTTATATTCTGATGGCAACGGTAATATTTTTGAAGATCCCAGCCTTTATGTTGCGGGCCGCAGCGGCTGGGACGCGATGCCAATACCAAAAGATGAATGGATACTATTACCGGAAGGCGGACAATTATATGAACTACCCGGCAGACGGGGTATTGGAATTGACGTACAGACAGGCAACATGCGGCTTTGCGAAAAAGGCTGGGCGGTGGCAGCATTTATTCCACCTGCTCACACCGGATTGTATATTGCCGCTTATGAAACAATGCCGGATGCGCCCACATTGCCTTTGTTTTGCTATACGGCCGCCGGCTGGTGCGATGATAAGACCTACGTTCCGGCCGTTAGAATAGAACAGGATATCCGTCAGGAAGCAGCGGGTTATGACGATACCAGGATTGATACCGGCGCTGAAAATTTATTAAAGGCTTATCCTCACAACAGGCTCGTTAAACATTTAATGGAGAATTGTTGTATGACCTACACCTGTCCGGCGGCCAGGAACCTGGCGCTTGGGAGATGGGAATGCCCGATACCGGTATCGCCTGCCTGCAATGCAAATTGTATTGGATGCATCTCTTTTCAACCGGAAGATGAAACCATTATCAGTACCCAGGACAGGCTAACGTTTAAGCCTACCAGCGAAGAGATCGTGGAATTCACCGTGCCACACCTTGAAACAGCGCCATTTCCAATTGTAAGTTATGGCCAGGGATGCGAAGGAGAACCCTTGCTGATGTGGGAAACCATTCGTGATTCCATTATTGAAATAAGAAAGCACACTACGAAAGGCAGCATTAATATTAATACAAACGGTAGCAAGCCTGATGCCGTAAAGGTTCTGTGCGAAGCAGGATTAAACAGTATCCGCGTAAGCATCAATTCGGCCCGTGAACATATTTATATGCCTTACTATAAACCCAATAATTATGTGTTCGCAGACCTGGCTGAAAGTTTAAAAATTGCACGTAGCTATGGCGCCTGGACAAGTATTAATTATTTTGTTTTTCCCGGCATGACCGACAGCATTGAGGAATACGAAGCACTTCGAAAGCTCATTCGTGAAACAGATCTGTGCATGATCCAATGGAGGAACTTTAATATTGATCCCGACTGGTACCTTGAAAAAATTGATGTTGCCGAAACAGGGGAATGCATGGGCGTAAAACAATTTATGGAACTGATCCACGAAGAATTTCCTAATGTGAAGTTTGGTTATTTTAACCCCTCCATGGAAAGAATAAAAGGAGATTTTGAAAAAGATTTTGCGCATAACTAGAAAAGAAAACTTTTACCCTTGTGAAATATTGGTCCGGGCAAGAGTTATCTCCCGTTCTGACGAGGGCTGTAAGCGGGCATCTCATTTTTAAATATGCTAAAATTCAAAAGTCGCTATTTCTACATAACAGGAATAATTTTTCTGATTGAAATCCTCATTGCCGTTTTTTTAAAAAAAGGCATTATAAGATATTACATCGGGGATTTCCTGGTAGTAATTTTAATCTATAGTTTTTTACGGTCATTTTTTAATCTTCGTGTTTCAACAACGGCTTTTATGGTGCTGGCCTTTTCTTACACCGTTGAAATCCTGCAATATTATAATTTGGTAGAAATGATTGGTCTGCAGGATTACAGGCTTGCAAGAATAATTATCGGGACTTCTTTTGCCTGGATAGACCTAATTGCATATACACTCGGGATTCTTTTTGTATGGGTCGTTGAGAAGATCATCATCATCCGTATAACCCCGAAGGAAGCAAGATCGTAAACCATTGCTATCAGTACCATTACACTATTGATTTAACAGGTAGTATTTTTCATTAACTTTATCGCAACACGATCTTATAAAAAGTTGGATGAGAAAAAATAATTCCTGAATTTTTCATCAATAGGTAATTTCAAAAACACATCCATGAACAATGCTTTAAAAATGGTGGTTATGTTCTTTCGCCTGTTATTTGTAGTGGTTGCTTTTATGAGTTGCAAGGGCGAAGCAGAAGATACCAGCGGGAACAGGAAGCAAATAGTAACCATGTTGGATTCGTGGAATAAAGCAGCAGCTGAAGCCGACTTCAATGCCTATTTCAAATACTTTACGGAAGATGCGGTTTTCATTGGCACAGATGCTACAGAAAACTGGAATAAGAAAAGGTTCATGATATGGGCAAAACCTTTTTTTGATAGAGGTAAAGCCTGGAATTTTACTTCTCTTGATCGCAACATTTATTTTAATACATCAGGGAAGATGGCCTGGTTTGACGAATTGCTAAGTACGCAAATGAAGATTTGCAGGGGATCCGGCGTGATTGTTAAAGAAGGCAGTGATTGGAAAATACAACAGTATGTATTGTCGATGACCATTCCGAATGAGTTGTCTGATTCTGTGGTAAAAATAAAGGGAGCAGTTGAAGACGCGTTAATAGAGAAGATCTCGGAAAAATAATTTTTTAAGATTGAATTACTACATACGCTTCGACTGATGTAAAAAAATCGAATTATATAACCGCAGCAGTGTAATTGTCTTCAATTAATAATTTAGAATCTACTTTAGCGTTTCTCCCAGCCATTTATAAAATTCCTTCTGCCACACCAATGCATTTTGCGCATTCAAAACCCAATGATTTTCATCAGGCAAATACACTAATTTACTTTTGATGCCGCGTAGCTGTGCAGCGGTAAATGCCTGCAGTCCTTGTTCGATGGGCACCCGGTAATCTTTGCCGCCCTGGTAAATAAGAATAGGTGTGTTCCATTTATCAACAAAATTAATTGGGTTAAATTTTGCCAATGCATTCTGCACTGCCAAATTTTTCTTATCCCAATATGGCCCGCCAAAATCCCAATTCACAAACCACAATTCTTCGGTGGTGCCATACATGCTCTTCAGATCAAATACGCCATCATGCGCAATGAACGACCTGAACCTTTTATTGTGATGGCCTGCCAGGTAAAATACCGAGTAACCGCCATAGCTGGCACCAACACAACCGAGCCTGTTCCGGTCAATATATTTTTCTTTACTTACATCATCAATGGCACTCAAATAATCTTTCATTACCTGTCCTCCCCAATCTTTGCTGATCTGTTCATTCCATTTGGTGCCATGCCCAGGCATACCTCTGCGGTTAGGGGCTACAACAATATAACCATTGGCTGCCATCAACTGAAAATTCCAGCGAAAGGAGTAAAACTGCGTAAGCGGGGATTGAGGTCCGCCCTGGCAATACAACAACGTGGGATATTTTTTATTTGGATCAAAATCCGGCGGGTAAACAACCCAAACAAACATGTCTTTTCCATCTGTTGTTTTAACCATGCGGCTTTCAAGTTTCCCCATTTTTAAGGATGCATAAACTTTGTCATTAACATGAGTAAGTTGTTTCATTTGACCGCCAGTAATTTCCACACTGTATATTTCTGCTGCGTGGTTCATGTCCGTTCTGGTTACCACCAGCTGATTACCCGTTTGACCCACGATACCAGCGATGTCAAAATTTCCTTTGGTTATTTGTTTAACGACCGGTAGCATTTTGGTAAGCCCGGGATAATTCACTTCAAATAGCTGTATGGTGCCATCAATGGGCGCTGTGAAATAAATTTTATTTCCATCTTCACTCCAGATAAATGACTCTACATGGATGTCATCACGGTACCGGGTAAGGTTATTTTTAGTGGTGCCATTCCACACAATGATATCCTGTTTGTCAGCCTCAAAGCCATCCCGCTTCATGCTTAACCAGGCTAATTGATTTTTTTTGTTGAATGCAGGATTGAGATCGTATCCTTTGTTTTCTTCAGTGATATTGGTGGTTTTGTCCGTGGCAATGTCATAAGCGTACAGATCTGTATTGGTACTGGTAGCATAAGCCGTTCCTGCTTTCTTTTTGGTAACATATACTACCTGCTTTCCATCTGCGCTGAAGATATAATCTTCGTCGCCGCCAAAGGGTTTGGTTGGACAGTCATAAGCGGTGCCTTCCATGAGATCTTTTTTTGCAGAAGGATTGTTTACTTCAGATAGGAAAACATGATCAAATTTTCCATCTTCCCAGGTATCCCAATGCCTGTAGGCAAGATTGTCAAAAACATACACATTAGATTTGCTTAATGCAGGATACAGGTCGCTGCCGAAAACCTTGTTCACTTTTACTTCTTCATTACTGAGCATGTATTTTCCATCCGCGGATACTTTGTTGTTTAACAACAGGCTATCACTGTTGGATATCTCTGCAACTGCGCCATCCTGCAATGAAAGCACGTATTTTTTTCGGAAATTTTTATTCGCTTCTACATTGGGTGTGCTTACGATATACACAACCTGCTTTCCGTCTTTGGAAATGCCTGAAGGACTTACTCTTCCCAGTTGCCACAACAATTCGGGGGTCATTAAATTTTGGGAGTTAACAGTTCCTATTGCGGTTAAAATAAATACAAGAATGGTAATAATTCTTTTCATGATTGCGTTTTTTAAGTTTTAGCATTAAACACCTCACGGCAACCCGTGGTTCCTGGCTAACCTTTGATTTTAGAAGCCTGGCACCAATGGTTATTTATATTCCCCGAACACATCCCGTAATGTGTCCGAAATTTCTCCCAATGTACAATAATGTTCAACTGCGTCCAGTACCAATGGCATAAGATTTTGATCCGTGTGAGCAGCAGCCGCGATCTTTTGCAAACAAGTTTTTGCTGCGGTATTGTCTCTTTTCGCCTTCAGTGCGATTAATTTATCCACCTGCATTTTTTGAATGCTATCATCAATTTTAAATCCCGGTATTTTATTAAGATCTTCTGAAACAAATTTATTTACACCAACAATCAGCTTTGATTCATTCTCAATATTTTGTTGATATTGATAAGCACTTTTGGCGATCTCATCCTGTATAAATCCGGCTTCTATCGCTTCAACACTTCCTCCCATGGCGTCAATTGTGCCGATCAATTTCCACGCGTTTTTCTCCACTTCTGCGGTAAGATATTCTACATAATAGCTTCCAGCAAGAGGATCAGCGGTATCAGCAGCACCGCTTTCAAAAGCGACAACCTGTTGGGTTCGGAGAGCGATCTTTGCCGCTTCTTCCGTAGGCAGGCTAAGCGCTTCGTCGTATCCGTTAGTATGAAGGGATTGTGTGCCCCCGAGCACCGCAGCCAATGTTTGGATGGTAACCCGGCTGATGTTGTTCAGAGGTTGCTGAGCGGTAAGCGTGCTTCCGCCGGTTTGTGTATGAAACCGAAGCATCATTGCTTTTTCATCGGTAGCACCCAGGTCTTTCATGATCTTCGCCCACATTCTCCTGGCCGCCCGGAACTTCGCTACCTCTTCGAATAAATTGTTGTGGGCATTAAAGAAGAAGGAGAGTCGCTTGCCAAATACATTAATATCAAGGCCCTTGATCAACGCGGCTTTTACATAAGCTTTTCCATTGCTGAGTGTAAAGGCGACCTCCTGTACTGCTGTACTGCCGGCCTCACGGATATGATACCCCGAAATAGAAAAGGTATTCCATTTTGGAACTTCCTTGCTGCACCATTCAAAGATATCAGTGATGATACGCATCGAAGGTTTTGGCGGATAAATATAAGTTCCCCGGGCCGCGTACTCTTTTAATATATCATTTTGTATTGTACCCGTGATTTTATTGAGATCGGCGCCTTGCTTTTTTGCCAGTGCTACATAAAACGCGAGTAAAATGAAACCGGTTGCATTGATCGTCATGGATGTAGATACTGTTTCCAGCTTTATACCTTCAAATAATTTCTCCATGTCTTCCAGGCTGTCAATGGCCACACCCACTTTCCCAACTTCTCCATCTGCAAGGGCATGGTCGCTGTCGTAACCAATCTGGGTGGGAAGATCAAACGCAACACTCAATCCATTTACACCCTGGTTCAATAAATAATGATATCGCTTGTTGCTTTCCTCAGCAGTTGAAAAGCCGGCGTATTGCCGCATCGTCCACAGTTTACCGCGGTACATCGATGCCTGTACTCCCCTGGTAAATGGAAATTCACCAGGCAAAGAATTATCTGTATTTTTTATATCAGCAGCGGTATAAACTTCATCGACGGTGATATCCGAATCTGTAGTTAGTTTTTTTGATTGCATAAGTCAGGGGCTATAAAAACTATTTTAATATTAGCGAGTTCAGGCGAGTACTTTTTTTGCTTCGTATTGCAGCGCATCCAAAACAATGACGTTCAATTCTGCATTATTGGCCATGCTGTAATCCAGCACACGTTTTCCGAGATCCATGGCGATGGCTTCGTGCGGAAGTGTTGAAGCCAACTGGTTAATAATATAAATATTCTGATCCTTTAATCTCGTAACTGCATTCCATACTTCCGGACTTACATATATCTGCTGACTGAGGTTGTACTCGTATTCCGATTTGAGCATATTTACGAGGCTTACGTGCAGGCTTGCAGCGCTTGTTTGCATTGATTCAATCCTACCGATCATGTTCTTAAGCCCGGCCCTTTCTGAAAATACGGTCAGCCTTTCCAGCGCCTGTAACTTTAGTTTTAGTCCTTCATTATTAATATCAAGCCTTTCTTTTATCAGCTCTTTCATATTCCTGAATTCAAAAAGCAAGATCCCGATCACCACAAAGTAAATAAACATCACAGCCACCTCTACATATTGAAACTTAAATTCTAACAAAGTCATATTTATTATTTAAATGCAAAAATAAACAAGATGCGGCAACAAATTCCTGCTTTCGCAAATACGAATAGAATAAGCTTTTAAAATACGCACTAAATTTGTACAAGAGTTGACAACTCATCATCAAATCATTCTACCATGGAAACATTAGTAAAACAGCCTGTACATTTCACGCCTTCCGCTGTCGCTGAAATTAAAAGACTGGTTAGCCAGGATGGTTTTGACGCCGAAAAATTATTGAGGGTTGGTGTAAAGGGTGGGGGCTGCAGCGGCATGACTTATATCCTTGACTTTGATCTGAAAAATGAAAATGATGAGCTTTTTGAAACCGAGGGCATCTACTTTATTGTTGATAAATCTCACAGCATTTATCTTTTGGGAATGGAAGTGAATTGGGAAGGCGGTTTGAACTCAAGGGGATTTACATTCAAGAATCCTAATGCAAGTGCAACCTGTGGTTGTGGGACGAGCTTTGCCGTGTAAATTGGCTGCCATTTGTCGTATTAATTTTGATGATAATTTTGGCGATGTTGAAGTTAAAACCGTACAATTTTTATATCCCTGAAACCGATTTGAACGATAGGCTTTATCAAAATAAAGGCGTTTTATTGGGACTAAAAATTACTACTGCCAACAAATTTTACCCGTTAATTTGATTTTGTAAACCCGTACTGCCAGACCCTGAAAAGACATAAAAGACAAAGCCCCATCAAAAATGACGGGGCTTTTATAATTCCATTTTTTTGAAAAAGTTTTTAC
>JACMPR010000125.1 GCA_014377385.1 Ferruginibacter sp.
GCTGGCAGCATGGCTTTCAGGAAAACCGTAACTGCCAAACCCTTCCAACTGTTTAAAAACACGCTGTGCATATTCCAGCGTATACCCGTTTTTCATCATTCCTTTGGTTAACTTTTCTTCGTATTGGGTAACCATTCCTTTGGCTTTAAATGTGGCCATACTTCGCCGCAAGCCATCCGCTTCTGTTGGGGTAAAGCCTGCGGCAACAATGGCAATTTTCATGGCCTGTTCCTGGAATAATGGAACACCGAGCGTGCGGCCTAAAATATCTTCTAAATCTTTGGATGGATATTCAACTGGTTCCTCCCCACTGCGCCGGCGTAAATAAGGATGCACCATATCACCCTGAATGGGCCCCGGCCTAACGATGGCCACTTCAATTACCAGGTCATAAAAACAACGGGGTTTTAGCCGGGGTAACATTGACTGCTGTGCCCGACTCTCAATCTGGAAAACACCAATGGTATCTGCGTGGCAAATCATTTCATACACTGCCGGATCATCCTGGGGGATATTCGCCAGCGTCAGATCGAGCTGGTAATTTTCTTTGGCAGCATCAAAGGCCTTCCGGATACAGGTAAGCATTCCCAGTGCCAACACATCTATCTTCATAAATCCCAGTGCATCAATATCATCCTTATTCCATTCTATGCATGTGCGGTCTGTCATCCTTGCGTTCATAATCGGGACCAAATCAGATAATTTGCCACGGGTAATTACAAACCCACCCGTGTGCTGTCCAAGCTGTCGCGGAAAGCCCATATACTCTTTTGTAAGCTGTAATACTTTTAGGAGGTGCAAATCACCGGGGTTCAATCCCTGTTCTTTTATACGTTTGCCTTCAAACCATTCATCTGTGTATTCCCAGATTGAGCCGGATAACCCGTTGATCGTATCTACCGACAAACCCATTGCTTTGCCAACGTCCCGTATTGCTCCTTTTTGGTGTTGCTGCGTAACGGTGGCAACGATTGCCGCACGATCCCGGCCATACTTATTAAATATGTACTGGATTACTTCTTCCCTGCGTTCATGCTCAAAGTCAACATCAATATCAGGGGGTTCATTTCTTGCCGAAGAAATAAAACGTTCAAACAATAAATCAAATTTAGATGGATCAACAGAAGTAATACCCAGGCAATAACAAACGGTTGAGTTGGCAGCAGAACCACGACCCTGGCAAAGAATTTTCTGCTGTCTTGCAAATCGAACGATGTCGTATACTGTAAGAAAGTATGCCGCATAATTCATCTCCTTGATAAACTTCAACTCGTAATTTACTGCTGCAATTGTTTTTTCTGACAGTGTTTCACCGTAACGTTCGGCCGCTCCCTGCCAGGCAAGCAAAGTGAGTTCCTCCTGTGGTGTGCGGCCCGCTGTGGTAATCTCTTCCGGGTATTCGTATTTTAAGTCATCCAGTGAAAACTTACAGGCTTTCACAATTTCCTGCGTTTTTTGTATGGCACCAGGATATTGCCGGAACAGCCTATCCATTTCTCCTGGTGGTTTTAGAAATCTTTCTGCATTGGGATGTAATAAAAATCCCGCTGTATAAATGGTATGTTTTTCACGGATGCAGGTCAGCACATCCTGTAACTGCCTTCTCCCGGGTTCATGGTAATGAACATCGTTAGTTGCGATCAGTTCAATATTTAATTGCGAAGAAAGCTGTGTGAGTTGAAACAGGTATTTACTGTCATCCCCCTGGTAGCGTCGGCAAGCTCCCATGTACAAGTCAGCACCAAAGGCTTTCTTGTATTCTTTTAGCGACTCGTAAAATGATGCATCAAATTCGAATAATGCATTCAGTTCAGTTGGTGGCAATACCACAAACTTTATCCCGCCTGCATGTTGATAAATATCTGTTTTGTATAAATGGCATTCTCCTTTTTCTGCACGTCGATTGCCGATGGTGAGCAGGTTACAAAGTTGAGCATATGCCTGTACGTTAGTTGGATATGCGAGTAAACTTAATCCATCCAGTAAATCAAGCCGGCAGCCAACTATAATACGGATACCTTTAATTTTCGAAGCCGCATGAGCACGCACGATCCCGGCGAGTGTGTTGCGGTCGGTGATAGCGATTTCTTTGTAACCCAGTGCAAAAGCCTGTTCCACTATTTCTTCCGGATGAGAGGCGCCCCGTAAAAAGCTGAAATTAGAGGTAACCTGTAATTCTGTGTAATTCATTTTTCGTTTTTGTCCGGAGAAATAAAATCAATCAAATGTTTGTTTGCCGGCTTTTTACAACCGTATGTTTCTCCATTCGGAAGAAATAAATTATTTTGAACCGGGGAATACCTGGATTATGTAATACCGCAACTCAACCAACATTTTTCTTATAGAATGATATGAAAAAGCAAGCAAAGCTTCATGCAAAAAACCCATGAATAAACCATTGATATGATTTGGCAGCATCGTAATGTCCTGAACGGAACAGCCAAAACCTTTTACCAGCTTCATCTTCTACATAATAATAATCCCGGTGCTGACCGTTCTGCAGCCACCATTCCTGTTCGATTCTTTCGGGCCCGTCGGCCTTGATAATTTTATGAAGCTTTCCTTTGTAACGAAACATCATTGGCGGGTAATCAGGAATAGGCGCCGTAACTTCTATGGGTTGCGGGCGGGATAACATTTGCAAAGGTCTTGGCCGCCCAATTCGCCAGACAGTTTGTAATTTTTCGTTGACAGATGCGGCAATCCTGTAGGATCGCTCAGGCCAGTAATGTTCATCAGGTATATAACGGTTAATGCTGGCTGCACCAATTTTGCCTGCTATCCGGTCCAGCAATTCTGACAATCCCGTATCACCCAAACCTCCGTTGTTTTCCCATAAATTTTCCTGGACATTTGTAAGATCTTCCAGCTTCAGCGCCTCGAGTGTAAACAATTCAATGCCTAAAGCAGGTTCAATGGAATCGATTTTGTTTTCAAACAATTTAAAAAGATGGATGGCATTGCACGAAGGCCGGTTGGTACCAATCTCTATTTTTTCAATTTTACCATCCATGCGGTACCCTTTGAATGATGCGCTACGCAACCCTTTTTGTTCCTGTTTCAAACGCTGGCACAAAGTATCCAGCAAACGCGTCAAAGCGATTTCAATACCGGTAGCGGTTACAATAGGCTCCATGCAGGGTAAACGTTCCTGGTAAAGTTCAATTGGTTGTACCGGTGTTATCCATTCTTCCTCCTGGCCGAGTGCCTGGTTAATCCGCTGCAAAAGCTGTGGACCAAACCGGCGCCGTAAAGACGGCCCTGGTATATTGATAAAATTATTGACCTGACCCAAACCCAGTTTTTCCAGCCTTTCTACTATTATCGGCTCAATACGAAGGGCAGCAGCAGGTAAAGAAAGCAAGGCGGCAGTTTGCTGTCCGGGTTCAATAATTAAAGGTCCCTGTCCGAACCGGGCAATCCCCCAGGCTGTCCCGATAGTATCTGCCATAGCAACACGGTTGTCATATCCGAAAGCTGCTAATCGATTACCAATTTCCCGCAGGTATTTTTCTTCGCCTCCCCACAAATGTGCACATCCCGTTACATGCAGTATGAGTCCATCGGGTTCATCAATCGCAACTGCAGGTGTAAAACGAATACACCATTCTGCAATGCCCGTAAGTAATTTATTTGAAAGTGCAGGCTTATCATCCAACACCTGCAGGGAGGAAATCATGGCCCTGGCATCTGCTACTACCATACCCGCATACACGCCCAGTGTTTCTGCTTTAATATTTGCCGCACTGATAACGATTCGTCCATGATCAGGGGAGGCCAACACAAAGGGTGCGTTTTTTAATTGCGGCTGCCGGCGAATAAACCAATCCGTTTTAAGATGCCGGAACCATATAGCAACAAAGCGTTTCGACATATCATCCTGTTTTCTTTTTTTGAATAAAAGGTATGGCAGCAATCTTTGAAAGCTGCCTGAATTGACCTGCAGCAAATTCAATCTGCCATTTTCCCGGCGTACCATTTCTTACTTTCAATAGTTCAACATTCCAGCGGGGGAAACCCACACCAGGCAAGTCATTGGCTGACTCACTTTGCACAGAACTTACCTGCCAGCGGGTAACGCATGCTGTTATATTTACACTTCGGGGATTGCGTCGAATAATAAAACCAGTTACCCCACTTTGCTCCACTGCCAGTTGTAAACGCCTGGAAGCATTAAAATTCAGCTCCGGCATTTCACAAAGCACCGCAGAAAGACCCACACATTTTAATGCTTCTTCCAGTACCCACAGCACTTCTCTTTCTTTTTGCAGGTCGATAAAAATTATTTTATCAGGCGAGATGCCAAATGATTTTAATGCAGGCGGAAACACCGTCCTGGAAGAGCTGATCCAGATCAAAGCCTCATTGACCTGCATGAGAGAAGAAATGATGCCTGCTATAAATCCGCAGGTAGCAGCCCCATCCGGTTCTCCTGCTACAATAAATTCGTGTATAGCGCCAAGGGGAAATGATTTATTTGGAAAAGCATTTTTGATTGCCCCGATCCCTGCATCAAGTGCGCAATTTTTTGATGCAGTTCTAATGCCTTGCAAAGGGAGGATTTCCCTTTTCAATCTTGCAATGATATGTGCTTTGCTGTTAATCATCTTTACATTCAGACCACAAATTACTAAATTATTTAGTAAATAACCTTTTAAACTTATCATATGTTGCATCGGGTCAATTGAAAATGTTGACAGAAAAGACTTTCAAAACTTATGTATTAAGAGATTCAATCTCATTTTCCCGTGAATGAGATGCGCAGCAAACATTTTTTTATTATGGTATCGCAACAGGAAACAAATGCACCAACGAATTAATTTATTGACATTTAAATCATTTCTTATATATGTCAATAATATCACTAATTTTAGGATGTCTCATTATCACAAATAATCCTGCTTTCCTGCACCTGCCATTTATTTATCATTAAAACATTAAACAATGAACCACTACAAAATGACCGGAAAGCTGTTCTATACAGCACTTGTATGCCTCTTTTGTTCCTGCGGCAACAATGAAAAAAAGACGACCACAGAAACAGCGACCATTGACAGCACAACAACAACGACAAAAGATACTACTCCCATAGTAGTAACACCGGGCACCATCACTACGGCAGCAGAAAATATGATCATCGTTCGGCACAAGGTGGCCGATTATGCCAAATGGCAAATTTCTTATGATGCACACGATTCTATGCGCCGGGCCAGTGGCCTGCACAATTATGTGATCGGCCGCGGCATGGCAGATTCTAACGTCATTTTGATAGCTATTAAAGCTGATGACATGGCAAAAGCAAAGGCATTTTCTAAAAGTCCCAGCCTGAAAGAAGCCATGCAAAAAAGCGGCGTAACCGGCCCCCCTTCCATGCTTTTTGCGACAACTTCCTACATGGATACGGCAATACTCGCAACCCCTATCCGCTCCATGAATATCATGACAGTTAAAGATGCGGATGCCTGGCGCACTGCGTTTAATGAGGGTAAGCAGGAGCGTATGGACAATGGCATCGTTGATCGGGTGATCAGCCGGGACGCGGACAATGACAAAAAGATCATTCTTGTTACGGCTTTGCTGGATACTGCCAAAGCCAATGCTTATTCCACCTCAGATGCATTGAAAAAAAGAAGAGAAGCCGGTGGTGTTATCGGCACACCTGAAAGATTTGTATTCCGGGTTGTAAAAAGATATTAAACTAAAAACATTCCTTATAAAAGAGGCTGTCTCATTAATAAAAAATGGCTGTGAGATTTGCTTAAAAGACCTTGCCTCTCCGATAGGGATCCGGATAAAAAGAGGCTGCCTCGTACTTATGAGACAGCCTCTTTTTTTATGCTTA
>JACMPR010000126.1 GCA_014377385.1 Ferruginibacter sp.
ACCTGTAAAACAGGCAGCTTTTTGATTTGCAATAGGAAACATAAACCAACATAGGCTTGCGAAATAAGCCCAATTAGAATTTATTTTAGGAACTTTTGGCCAGCCCATGACTAAGATATGGCCTCCAGCCAGCAATAAATTTCCAATTGGTACTGTAAGGCTTCTATGTGCATTTGGCATGGACTTCATCTGCAGCCATTCAACCATAAATAAACGGTACGGTTCAGGCATCCAACATTAGTTCAATTTAATTCTTAAGGAATCAATACATCGCCAATAACCTGCAATACCCCATTGGTAGCAAGGATATCACCTGGATTGGTTTGCGAAAAATTATTGTTGCCATTTCCCTTTACCCAACCGGTATTGTAACCTAAAATTGTTGTCAATTTATTTTGTGAGCCGTCTGCCAGTGTTGTTACCCGGGAAAGGATGCCAAGATCCCAATTAAAATAACGGCTGCCTGTTACATGGTACCTGAGGATATTCGATAATGCGGCGATTTCTGCAGGGTTGCTGATTGCAGCAATGTTTGCAGCATTGTTGAATGGCGCAGGTAATTTTGCAAAAGCAGCATTTGTTGGTGCAAATACGGTAAAATCGCCAGCACCTAAGAATACACCCGCAAGATCCGTTTTAACCAGTGCAGCTACCAATGAAGAGAAATTAGCAGGATCAGCGATGGCAATTTCAGCAATGTTTTTTGTTGGAAAAAGCAATACCTTGTTGATCACGTGTATTACACCGTTGCTGGCTTTGATGTTTGGAAGGATAACAGTAGAACGTCCATTGAGCCTTATCAATCCGAAAGTTTTTGAAATATAAACGGTGTTGTCATTGCTGGTTCCAACTGGCTTGATTGTACCGGCACTGCTTCTGCCAGATGCGATCTGGTTGCTGAATACTTCTGCAGCAAGCACATGATATAACAATACATTGCGCAAAAAATCTACCTGTGCCGGGTCGCTGATGCCGGAAATATTCTGGGCATTGTTAAACGGTGCAGGCAATGCAGAGAAGGCTCCATTTGTTGGAGCAAATACGGTAAGTGATGCCGTTGGATCAGACAGTGCACCGGCAAGTCCTGTTTTAACAACCGCTGCAACCAATGCGGTGAAGTTAGAATTGGAGGAAGCGATCTCTACAATATTGCGGTGTCCATTCCGGCTATCGTCTGCAAGAACAGTAAGGCCAAGGTCGCTGGCTTCTTTGCTTGCCGCGGCCGGTGCTGATTGTTCCGTTGCCTTAGCTGCAGCTACCGCCGCGGCCTGGTTACCTGCTTCATTTCCAGCCGGAACAAGGCTGTCCTTTTTACTACAGGCTGTAATACATACTGACAAGAGCAAAATAACCCCCAGGTATTTTGCCAATTTTCCGAATGGTAATTTGATTGTTCGCATAATTTTTTGTTTTAATGATGAAGCATTGTCAACAAGTGGAAATGAAATAAAGAAGAACAAACCCGACAACAGGGCATTATTGTAACCTGAATGGTGAATTTTAAGGCGTAGGCTGTATCTCTTGTAAACGGACCTATCCGCAAATAAAAAAAGCCCTGCATTTCTGTAGAGCTTTTCTTCAAATTAAATGAGTTGTATTACCTCAGGCGCTGAATGTATTCGTTGCTCTTAAACTGCTTCTTAACATCATTAAGGTCTCTCAGCACCGTTGCGTCCACAAGTATGTTTCCAAGTTCAAGTTTAAAGCCCCCGATCAGTTCGTCTTCAACTGCCGTTTCAAGTTCTATGTTCTGTACGGAGGTGTTGGACCTGATCTTACTGATAATGGTATCCTGTAACTCCTGGCTCATTGGAACGGCCGTAGTTAATTTTACCTGGTGAATGTCTTTTAATTTATTGTACTGCTCGATAAATGCATGAACGATCTGTGGCAGTTTGTTTTCTCTCGCTTTGCGGATAAGTAATTTTATAAATAAACCGGTGAGGCTGCTCACCCTTTCGTTGGTGATGGACTCAATGATCTTTTCCTTTTTATCGGGATTAATAACCGGGCTGGTAAGCACTGCGGTAAAATCCGGATTGGATTTGAAGATCGATTGCAAAAACTTCATATCAGCAAATACAGGGTCCAACTGGTTTTGCTCAATGGCAAGATCCAATAAACTTTTTGCATACCTGCCTGCTAATCTTGGATTGTTCATTGTAATAACTATTGACTGTTAGCTATTAACTGTTAATGCAGTGTTTTCCTGCAGGCAACGGCCTTTAGCTTGTAGCTTGTTTTAATTTAATTTTATTTCTTCAGCAAGTTGCTTAACGTAATTTTCCTGCTCCGATTTGTTTGCCAGTTCTCTTCTGAGCACTTTTTCACTTACCTCAATTACCATTTTACCGACCTGGTTTTTTATGTCCGTCAGCGCTGCCATTTTTTGATTTTGAATAGCTGCATTTGCCTCGGTAATTATTTTTGTAGCCTGTACTTTTGCTTCTTCTTTTGCATCATTGATCATCCTGTCCTTTATCTCCTTTGCTTCTTTAAGCATAATCCCTCTTTCTTCTCTCGCAGCTACCAGCAAGGCTTCGTTCTCGCTTTTTAACTGCGACATTTCGAGCTTCACTTTTTCTGCCGTGGCAATTGAGTTTGCAATATTCGTTTCTCTATCGTTCAGGCCTTTTAAAATAGGCTTCCATGCAAATTTCTTGAGTATAAATAATACAACCAGGAAAGCAATTATGGTCCAAACGATGAGGCCTAAATGCGGTAATAAAAGATCCATGAGCGTTATAAATTATAAAATGATGAATTATAGAGTTGATAGCTGCAATTATCAGCACTTGTTTTTAAAAAGTATTACTGCATCCTCCGTCCTGTACTTCGGATGCAGTAATGATTTGGTGCAATCAGGCTTTCAAAACAGCCAATAAACCTGCGATTACTGCGAAAAGGGCAACACCCTCAACGAATGCAGCAGTCAGGATCATGTTTGCACGAATGTCATTGGATGCTTCCGGTTGACGAGCGATCGCTTCTACAGCGCCTTTACCAATTTGTCCGATACCAATACCGGCTCCAATGGCTGCAAGGCCTGCACCAATTGCTCCACCCATGTGCGAAAAACCAACTTCAGTTAACAAAGTCATCAACATCATGATACTTGTTTTTATAGTGAAAAATAAAATACTAGATCGTTGGCACTACTTCTTTTGTATGCCCGTCCACATCATCGTGTCCTCCCTCGAAAGACTGCCCGATAAATACCGCCGTTAAATTTGTAAAAATGAATGCCTGGATAAACGCTACCAGTATTTCAATAAAATAAATAAACACGGTGAAGAGGATTGATATCGGCGAAAATCCCCAGCCTGCACCTTTGTTCATTTCGCCAAAAATGAAAATGAGGGAGATAAAACTTAAAATAATAATATGGCCGGCTACCATGTTGGCAAACAGACGAATAATAAGGGCTGCAGGTTTAATGATCAATACACCGGCAACTTCCACCGGAATTAAAATGATCTTTACACCAAGCGGAACGCCCGGAGGCCAGAAAATATGCCCCCAGAAATGGGAGTTGGTGCTGAACAGGATAACTATCAGTGAAATGATGCCCAATACTGCGGTGAAAGCGGTGTTACCGGTCACGTTTGCGGAGCCGGGTATTAAACCAAAAATATTATTAATAAGAATAAAAAAGAAAATGGTCAGCAGGAATGGCAGGTATTTATTCCATTTTTTTCCGAGATTTGGTTTTGCAACATCATCCCTTACAAAAGTAATGATGGGTTCCATCACATTTTGCCAGCCTTTCGGGGCAGTGGTAACGCCTTGCCCGTTCTTGTATTTTTTTGCGATACCTGTCATTAGCACTACCAGTAAGGTGAGCGCCAGTATCATTTGCACGACATTTTTGGTTAAAGAAAAATCATATACAGCTGATTCATCGGTGGCCACAATATTTCCTTCATGTAACTTATAACCATTGTATTCCTGTTCCCCTTCATGGCCAAAACGGGCAGAAGAAAAGGAACTAATTCCTTTTGTAGGCGAGTATAAAATGATGGGCAACGGTATGGTTGCGTGGAAATTACCCGCTGTAAAAAAATGGAATTCATGAGCATCTTTGATATGATCCATGATGATCTTTGCAGGGTCGAGTTTGCCTTCCGCTTTTTCATGCTGTTCAGTACCATTTTCAGGAGAGGTTTCCTGCGCTGTTGTTGTACCTGGAAACATGAATAGGAAAAGGCTGAAAACCGCTACCAGTAATGATTTGATGCTCTTTGCTGCCATATCTATCCTCAATTTTGGCGCAAAGATAAGGGGTGAAGGGGGAAATTAAAAGAAAATTTGAAGAATAGCCGTGTCGAAACAGCGGGTTTGCAGCGACCCGGCTCAATACTATTGCATAATACCCGGGATATATTAATGATCTTCTAAAGGGCTGTCAACAAAAAGTTACTTTGGTTCCAACCGGATGTTAAATCTCCGAAGATTTGCGTGTCTTCAATCTCCTCATATCTGCGGGAAAAATCTGCTGTAAAGTTTCCCGCTGATTTGCGCTGATTGAGTACCGCTGATTGAAGAGGATTTGATCCGGGTACATTTTGGTGACTTTGTTTTTTTGAAACTTCCGAAAAAATCCGCTGTAAAGTTTCCAGATCATTGAATACGACTGACCATTAATTAAGGGGATTAAATCTCCGAAAATCTGCGTGTCCTCAATCTCCATACATCTGCGGGGAAAATACGCTGTAAAGTTTCCCGCTGATTTGCGCTGATTGAATACCGCTGATTGAAGAGGATTTGATCCGGGTACATTTTGGTGACTTTGTTCTCTTCAGACTTCCGATCTGCCAAATCTGCCAAAAAAGTATTGATAGGTTTATTA
>JACMPR010000127.1 GCA_014377385.1 Ferruginibacter sp.
ATCTAATAAAAAGATCTGCAGGATTTTCTGTTTCGGTAAGTTCAATGTATGGTACTGGTGCTGACAATTTATTGTCGCCGTGCCAGGATATTGCGCTGGCATCCTTCATATGTAGTGAACCAATCGAGGGCAGCGGGCATTGATTATATTGAAATAAATATTGTTCGATCAGGTCTTCCATAAAGCAAATGTACATTAGTTTTAAAAATGAAAGATTACACCGCCTAGTAAATTTAATCCGTACACTTCATATTTATGCCAGCGCTCGTACTTATTATTGAATATATTATTTACGTCAAGAAAAGCGCTGAACTGCTTCGTTATTTTGAGTTCGGCTCCTGCACTCAGATCAGAACCGCTGGAGAAAGTGCGGCTCTTTCCGTCTGTTTCCCTGTATTTACCGGCACCAAATAGATAAAAGTCTCCTTTCAATAATAACTGGTCAAGTATCCACCAGCGGGCCGAGGCTTTAAATTCCATCGGCACGGTATGCCATGCTTTTTCATTTACATTGAGCCCGGTATACCCATTCAATGTTAGCCCTGCTGTTGCCGTAAATTTATCCTGATGAATATAGCTGATATCACCATGGATACGCAGGCTTTCCATTTTTGGTTCATATACCAGGTTGAATTTATTTTCGGAAGCAATACCTGCACTGTTATCGTTTACAAACAAGGCAAAATTCTCAAAATGAACAATGCCTGCTTTAGCATTAAAATTAAAATGTTTGCCCACGGTGGCTTTAATGCCCCCGTAAAATTCAACTTCTTTCGTGTTGGTCTGGCTGGTAATTGTTGAAACATAAGGATTGACCTGTGCAAGGTTGCGATAGGTATTTTTAATAATCCGGCCCACCCATCCAGCCTGGATCATAAATACCTGTTGCTTCAACTGCAGCTCTGCAGAGACATTTGGCAGGTAATCAAATTTGCTATTATCCCATACCGGTATGATACCCGCATTGATTACCAGCCTGGGGGAATTGTAAAGCAGGGCCGCGGCGATCTGGCTCACATTATTGGTTACATTAACGTCTACCGGCAAAAGGTTGTCGGTAGCATACCTCGTAATATCAGCTTTCGCATCAATTTTAATCGTAAACTCCTCTCCTATTTTCTTTTCTACAGGTACGTCAATGATAAAGCTGGTTTCCCTCAACCGGGCTTTACTGATAAAAAAGTTAGCTGCAAAATTTGGATTATAGCTGATACCGTATCGAATACTAGCGGTATTGCGTACACCAGCAGATACATTGACTTGTTGAAACTGCTGGCTGATGTCTTTACGCTTTGTCTCCGGAAGCGCAAGATGATCGTAGCCATACAGGTAGTACTGCTCCCGGCTTGCTGAAGCAGCAGCGTATAGTTCATTTTTCTTTAAAAAATAACTGCCGGTTGCCTTTACGTTGAATTGCGAATAATCCTGGTTGCGGATATTGCCGTTGGAACTTATATATGTACCGTAGAGGTTGGCAAGGTACTTTTTTCCATCACCTATTCCAAGCCCTACATTTATATAAGGTGTTGTATAATTACCAAATCCGGCTTTAATGTAATTGCGTCCGCCGAGATACAGGTTTGTATCCTGTTGCAGAGCCAAAGGTTTAAGTGAAATGGCCTGGTAGGCATAAAACAAATTCTGTGAAGGAATAAGATATTCCTTTACCGTTTTTGATGTATCTGCATTTAACTGTGAACCGGAAAAATTAATTTTTACGGCATTTCGCAGAACAGGTTTAAAAGAAGATACGATGTTAATACTTTGTTTTTTTGTAGTATCCCTTTGAGCAAATAAAGCGCCCGAAACAAAAAGGAAAGTAAAAGGCAGCAGCAGATAAGTGCAATAAAATTTGCCTGTAAAGCGATGCGGATTCCTGGTTTTCATACCAATATTGTTGATGCTGAAAATTTTTGATACAGTCATATTTTCTTAATTACCAATTTTTGAATGTTGTTTTTCTTCCGCAATGGCCGCCTCCAGTTTTTGCTGGGCCTCTTTTTTTAATTCGGTGATGGCGGCATTTTTAGCTACGCTTTCATATGTTGCCTTTGCGTTGAAATAATCCTCCTGCTTCATGAAAATATCTCCCAGTAAAATGTAGGATTTTGTTACCCATTCGTCGTAGGAACCGGTTTCTTTTATCACTGACATGGCAGCTTTTTCAGCAGCACTTAAATTATTGGAGGATAGCTGGCAGTTCGCTAACTCATACCTGGCCTCTGCTCCCCAGGCTGTTTTATTGATAACAGCCGCAGATTTGAATGAACCAATCGCAGCATTACAATCGTTGGTGATCTGTTGCGATTTTCCCAAAACAAGAAATGCAATGGAGCGGTCGTCTGTACTTGTTCCCTTTTTTGTAAGCAGCTCTTTGGCTGCATCGTTTGCGGAACTATAATCCTTCAGTAAATAATAACTGCGAACAAGACCCCGCAAGGCTTCCAACAGGTTATCCTGGTTCACTGCATTGCTGCGAACGGATTCAAAATACTTTTTAGCACCTCCATAATTTTTTAGTTCGAAATAACTGATACGGGCTGCTTCAAGACTTGCCTTTTCATAATATTTGTTCAAACCCTTGCTGTTCACATACTCGTAGCCTTTTAAAGCATTCTGCCAGTCCTTGTTCTTCTGGTAACATTCAGCGCTTAAATAATTTGCATCCAGCGCGTATGCACCGTTTTCAAAACGTGAAAGATAATTATTGAAGCCGCTGATGGCAGCCGCACAATCATTTGCGTTGTATTTCAATAAGGCCGCAGTATAAGTAATTGAATCTGCTTCCGAAATAGAAACTACCACCCCGTTCTTACGCATCAGGTCAAGGTATTCATTAGGCTTGCCTTCTTCTACATAAATATCTTTAATGATACTTAATGCCTCATCAGCTTCTGCCGAATGTGGATATTTTTGAATCAATTGCTGGTAAGCACTCAATGCATTCGCATTGTCATTCGCATTGTAATATGCCAGTCCAAGTTTAAGATAAGCCCTGGGCTTTAAGCCACCTCCGTCCTCTGAACTAATGATATAGTTGAGGTAAGGGACTGCGTCCCTGAATTTTTCATCAGCTATGTAAGTGAGTGCGATCTCCATATTAATGTCTTGTAACAATCCACTCTTAGGATATTGCTTAGGTACTGTATTCAATAGCCTTATTTTTTCTGTACTGCTCCTGATCCCGGATATCATTGCTTTTTGATACAATGCATAGTCGCTTTGCGGCAAAGCGGTGTTGATCATGTGCTCGTACATACTGTTGGCTTTAGTAAAATCCTTCAGCATATAATAGCAGTCGGCACTTCGGGTATAGGCATCCTGCTCGATGGCCGGAGAGGTTACGATTGCATTCTTTGTTAGCTGTTCAAAATTACCAAGTGCGTTTTTGAAATTTTCTTTCTGAAACCAGCTGTACCCGAGATTATATTTTGCTGCCATTGGTGTCGCCTCGCCCAACGCCCCGGGTGTCGCCTGCAAATACAGGCTAAGGTAGCGAATGGCTTCATCATAACGTTGCTGCCTGTATGCAATTTCTCCTTTCCAGAAATTTGCATAAGCAACAATATTACCGGAAAGTTGATTTGACAATACCTTGTCAAGCAATTCATCAGCATCAGTAAGTTTTTGATCATTGATATACTCAATAGCTCTTCCATACAAAATACGTGGAAGCACTTTTTGCATGGATGCAGTTGGCGGCTTAAAAGATTCATACAAAGCAAGTGCATCACTAAAATTATTTGTATTTGCCAACAGGCTCACCAAAATTTCTTTTGCTTCTGTATCGTATTCGGATTCGGGATAGTCTTTTAGGAATTTTTTCATTTCACTAAGGGCAATATCCTGGTAGCTCAGTTCATAGGAAAGTTTAGCATAGTTAAATCTTGAAACTCTTTGCTGAACAAGGTTACTGCTGTTAAAAGCGCTGTACTGAAATGCATTACGGGCATTTTCTTTTTGGCCGGTCTTAAGGTAAAGGTCGCCCAGCAGGTACATACTGTTCTGCCCCATGGAATCTTTTTCACCGCTCAACTGCTTAAATCCTTCAATGGCCTTTGCAGGTTGATTTTCTTTAAAATAACAAAAACTCAGTTCGTAGAGTACCTCCTTTGATACTTTGTTGCTGCTGTTCACATAATCTTCCAGCAGGGGAAGTGCTTTTTTATATTCCTTCTTTTCAAAAGCCAGTTGTCCCAATAATAATTTCAACTGCTTTTCATAATAGAGTGATCCGCCTCTCTCAAGAATGCTTTCGCCATATTTCAGTGCCTCGTCTTTTTTTCCCTGGAAATAATAAATCTCTGCGATATAATACGGCACTACACCCTTGTATGCGTCGTCCGTTTCTACCAGTTTAAAAGATTTCAATGCCTCGTTATATTGCCTGTCGGAATAAGCAATAAAACCATAATAATAATTCGCCGGGATATAATATTTGTTCGTGGGAATCTGCACGATCTCTGTAAACAATGGTTTTGCCCTTTCAAATTGTTTAAGGTTAAAATATGCATATGCTTTTTCGAATTTCGCATCCGCTATCTGGTCATTGCTCAGGTTGTCGTAACCGGCACGATCAAAATTAACGATAGCATTATTGAAATCATCTTTTAGAAAATAATAATGCCCGAGGTGAAAACTAAGTATTTGCCTGCGGGGTTCATTGTTGATATCGTGAATGTATTTTTTAGCATCTTCTACCGCGACATCCTGCAAGAGTTTAAGTTCACACACAATATAATAGAACGCAACATCTTCATTGATGTAAGCATGATCACTCACCGTGTTGTCTGCGTACATCGATTTTAATTCCTTTGTAATTGGATATGCCAACGCATACTGCTCCTTCATAATCATCTCCTTAACATCCTTATATTTCTTTTCAGGATCAAGAACTGTGTGTGTTGCCTGGGAAAAAACCGAAAACGAAAACGCTGTGAGTAAAAGTGTAATTAAAAAAAATTGTTTGTTCATGGTGGGTTAATTTCTGAATTGCTTTTGCAAATGTAAGCCAGTGCTGCTTTATCAAACATTATTCCAAAAGAAATAAATTATTTGTCATTGTAAACAAAACGAAACTATTTTAAATCTGCTGTTAAAGGACTGATAAAAGAATTTTCTATTTTGATATGATTGAACAATTATTGTAGTGACGGTTTCTTAATTTTACAAAAAAATATCTATGAGAAAATTATTGTCAACAAACTATTCTGCGGGCGCCTTCAATGCAGCTATGCTATTGCTCCGGTTATGTTTTGGGATATTGCTGATGAAACATGGCTATGGCAAACTATCGAATTTCAGTGAGACTGCAACGGGAATGCCACATCTTTTTGGAATGGGCGGCACTGTAACAGCAGCCCTTGTAGTTTTCGCAGAATTCTTCTGTGCCCTGTTCGTTATTTTAGGATTATTTACACGGCTTGCCAGCGTTCCTGTAATTATATCCATGGGATATGCGGTATTCATAACTCATAATGGAGATGTTTTTGGAAAAGGCGAAATGGCTGCATTATACATGACTGCGTACATTATATTTCTACTGTTGGGGCCAGGAAAAGTTAGTGTTGATAGCATGACCGGAAAGTAACAGCCCGGTGACATTGCAGTTTACATCGCATAAAAAATTTAATTGTTTTCAGAAACCCATCACCGGCAATGGATGTGTTAGCTGATTAAATTTTTCGATCTTATTTTTTTGCCGGCATTGGGTTGCCAACAACCAGGCCTCGGTTGCCACCGTATTTACCTGTTAAAACTTATGTATTATGTTTACCTCGGAAACGCAAATCAGAATACACTATGCCCTTACCGATCAGATGGGAATCGTTTACCACGGCCATTATGCGCAATTTTACGAAATAGGCCGCACCGAAGCCATCCGCCAGATTGGGTACACGTATAAGGACATTGAGGCGATGGGAATTCTCATGCCTGTTGTTGACATTCACAGTCGATTCTTACGGCCGGCAAAATACGATGACCTGATTACAGTGAAGACCACATTGAGAGATCTTCCGGCAAATCACAAGGTAATTTTTCATGCAGAGATATACAACCAACACGGCGAGCTTTTAAACACCGGGGATGTTACCCTGTATTTCATGCAGGCAGACGGAATGAAGCGATGCAACATGCCGGAACTGTTGCGGGATAAAGTGATTAAATATTTTGAAGGGTGAGTGCCGGATTTATTTTTCGCGTGCAAGGATTTCCGGGCAGGTATCAGTTATGACCATTTAACCAACCCAAGCCTGCATTATATCTAAAGAACATAAACGGTTGACAACCCGTCGTAGATGCTTTTAAACCCTATCATGATCTCCTCTCCAATGCTTAATTGATTTCTTTATTTCAGAAGGCTTTAAATTTTCCGTAACGGCCCGGTGAGCAAGATCCAAAAACTCATTATTGGCGGCAAAACGCAACGCAACGATTTGGCCGATGCTTAACTTACTATCCAACAAATTGCCTGTCATGGCAAAATAACGAAGATTTTCTTCGGCCCGAATGGCCCTGTCCTGAGCTTTTAATGCAAAGGTCCTGGCAAACATGGCAATCAAAAAAAGTGCAATCCCAATCAGGCAAAATAATACCGGCACCATCATGCCGCCTAAACCCGTTTGGTAAGTGTGATAAACTTTAAGTAAAGCCCCTGCAATGATGGCAACAACAATGAGTAATAGCACATAATGATACAAGGGCACCATACGTGAATGATTTTTTAAATTTTGTTCCTCCATGGAATAGTTTTGATTTGTGATTGCTCAAATTACTTTAA
This sequence comes from Ferruginibacter sp., assembly GCA_014377385.1. Classification (GTDB taxonomy): domain Bacteria; phylum Bacteroidota; class Bacteroidia; order Chitinophagales; family Chitinophagaceae; genus Ferruginibacter. The sequence goes on from JACMPR010000127.1 coordinate 6,782, forward strand.
AAGATCGAGAACTTTCCACATTTTTTCTCTTGCTGTGCCTGCATTTCCATCAAAATTATTTACAATGAAAGCAAAGCTGTATTCGTAACCTGTGACGGATCTTAAATAGCCGGCGTAAGACCTGACGCCACCAATATAACCGTCTTTCATTTTTATGCCATTCATTTCAGGCAGTGCATTGTAAAAAGAAGAAAACCAGGATTGCTTTTTTGCATATTGCAATACTTTTACCAAAGCAGTTGTGGTGAGCCTGTTGGCAGGAGAAAGTCCGCTGCCATCAATCATTTTAAGGCTGGATTTTTCCACCCCTTTTTTACTCCAGAAATCGCGGATGAATGTTATACCTGCATCCGTTGAACCAGTCTTTGTTTTTTCAGCAGCAATTGTTTTAACGAAAGCTTCTCCATAAAGATTAATGCTTTTTTTAAGAAACCAATAATTTAAACTATCCAGTGTGGGAGAAGTATAGGTATATAAGTATGTTTGCTTACTTTTTTCGGCAACAGGTATACCGTTGGGGATACCAGTTAACCCGCTTTTATTTAAAAAGTCATATAACGCATTGTAAAAAAAACGCTGGGGATCCGGTACGGCGCCGGAAATTGAAAAATTATTTTCTCCCAGGGGAATTGTCCCATGAATTGCATTGTCGGATTTATTTAAACCAAAATAAATATATGCATTGTCGCCGCTTTTTAGAGGCCCGGTTTTACACAGGTTATTAAATGTAAGTTTTGTGTAGGCAGGTGATATTGATTTTATTGTAGCCGGATCATCTTCCCTGGCGCCCGGGCTCAGTATTATATCATATTGATTTTCCCGCCAATTGATAGCGGCACATCCTGCACCATAATAATTGCCAATATCCTCCCAAACCCAGCCTCCTGGTATTGTTTGTAAAATATTACTGCTATCAATAAATACTGTTTCGCCGTTGAATGAAGAAATACCCGCAACTCCCAACGCCGTTTTTAAACGCTGCATAAAAACTGTGTCTCTTGTAGATGAATATCTAAAACTTCCGAGGGAAGGATCACCCCGTCCAATAAAATACAATCCTGCGATGCCATTTTTCTTATCTCCTAAATAACCAATCCCTGTTTTGTACCGGTAATCACTGCCAAGAATTTCAAAAGCACTTGCACTCGTGATGATTTTCTGGCAACTTGCGGGCGCAAGTCCCACTTCACTGTTTTTATCAAATATTTTTTTACCTGTCGCGGCGTCCACCACTAACATACTGATGATGCTGTGTTTAAATTGTTCGTCAGCCTGGAGGCTGTTAATGGCAACGGAAAGCTTTTCACCTAAATCCTGGGCGAAAGTTATCCGGCATAACGATAAGGCTATTATTAAATAGATTGTTTTCATGTTTGGTTTTAACTTGCAATGAAATTAGAATTAAAATCCGGAGATGAATTATGAATTATGAACGGGTTATGAACCAAGCGTTATGAAATCTGAACAAATGTTACGGGTTTTGGATGCCGGGAGGTTTTTTCTATTGATCATGCAACATTCATCTTTCTTCACAAATTTCCGGAATTAACAAAAATAACTCCATGACCAACACATCCATCATTACCATTGGCGATGAATTATTAATAGGACAGGTGATTGACACCAATAGTGCCTGGATGGCGCAGGAATTGAACAAAGCTGGTATCAGGGTAAAACGTCGGGTAGCCGTTGGTGATATGGCTGATGAAATCCGGGAAGCTTTGGACCAGGAAAGTGTGCATGCCGACATAATATTGATCACCGGCGGACTCGGCCCGACAGCAGATGACATCACAAAACCGTTGCTGTGTGATTACTTTAACGGAAAACTAATTGTTAACGAAGAAGCGCTTTTAAATGTAAAATATCTTTTTGAACAGGTTTTTAAAAGAGCTCTGACCGATAGAAACCTGAGGCAGGCCGAAGTGCCCGATAACTGTATCGTTATTCCAAACAAGCGTGGGTCAGCACCTGGAATGTGGTTTGAAAGGGAGGGTAAAATTTTTGTAAGCATGCCCGGCGTTCCCTATGAGATGAAAGGTATGATGGAAGATGACGTAATCCCCTCCTTAATTAAAAGATTTTCATTCCCCCATATTGCACACCGCACCCTGGTCACTTTCGGGGTTGGCGAGTCAATGATTGCAGATATGATACTGGATTTTGAAACTAACCTCCCTGCTCATATCAAGTTGGCTTACCTCCCAAATTATGGCATGGTACGGCTCAGGCTTACCAGTTCAGGTACGAATGCGGATATAGTAGAAAAAGACATCAACACATATTTTTCTGCATTACAGTTACTTACACAAGCATTCATGATTACTGATAAAGACGAACCCATGGAACAGGTTTTAGGTCACTTGCTTTTACAAAAAAATAAGACCATGTGTACGGCTGAAAGTTGCACCGGCGGATACATTGCACATTTGATTACCTCCGTTCCGGGCTCATCCGCATTTTACAATGGCAGCGTAATTAGCTATTCCTACAAAGCAAAAGAAGAACTACTTAATGTCCAGGAAAAAACATTATTGAACAAAGGTGCCGTGAGCGAAGAAGTAGTACTGGAAATGGTAAAAGGAGCATTAAACAATGTTGCTTCTGACTACGCAATCGCGGTATCAGGAATCATGGGGCCTAACGGCGGAACCCCTGATAAACCTGTGGGAACGGTGTGGGTTGCGGTTGGTAATAATACAAAACAGGTTACCCGAAAATTTCACTTTCGTTTCGACAGGCAGCGGAACATTCAGTTGACTGCAATGAATGCTCTGAATTTACTGAGAGAATTTGTAATCGCTGATTAAAGGAGTAAAAGTTTCAGTTTCGGTTATTCCATCGGGCCGTATCTGTATTCTGAAATTTGATTCTATATTCCTTGGAAAGAAATTTCTATTCCGTACTGATCCCCGAAATCTCATCACTCAATCCCGTGTAATTCTTAACTCATAACTTCTTACATTTGCCTTTATTAACCACTTGCTATAAATCTTTTTTTCTATATGAGTTTAGTTGATCTTATAATGCCGAAGCTGGGAGAAAGTATTATGGAAGCCACTATTTTAAAGTGGCACAAGCAACCAGGCGATAACGTTGCGCAGGACGAAACCGTCCTGGACATTGCTACAGATAAGGTTGATAGTGAGGTCCCATCTACAGCCGAAGGCATTATTGAAGAAATTCTTTTTAAAGAAAATGATGTTGTACCAATCGGAACCGTTATCGCAAGGATAAAAGTAAGTGTTGGTGCGTCCCAAACTCAGCCTGCTCCAGCAACGGCAGCTCCAAAGAAAGAATACGAAGAAGCAAAAGTAGTGGAGGAAATTCCATACGTACCGGTAGGAAATTCAAATCAAATTAATGGAAATAACAACAGCAGTGCCATCCGGTTTTATTCTCCGCTGGTCCTGAATATAGCACAAAGCGAAGGAATTAGTATGAGTGAGCTCGAAAACATTCCGGGCACGGGGCAGGACGGCAGGGTTAGTAAAAAAGATATATTGCTGTATGTTTCAAACAAGGTAGTCGGCCACCAACCTTCAACAATCACTCAGCCGCCTTTGGCCAATAATGATGTACCTGCTGTAAAAGAAACACACCAGGTACTTATCACACCGCAAGCATCTCCTGTCGTGGTTTCCAGCTATTCAGGCAATGTAGAAATCATCGAAATGGATCGCATGCGCAAGCTTATTGCGAAACATATGGTTGACAGTAAAAATACAAGTGCACATGTAACTAGCTTTGCTGAATGCGATGTAACGAACCTGGTGTTGTGGAGAGAAAAAATAAAATCTGCATTTGAAAAGAGAGAAGGCGAAAAAATCACCTACACGCCATTGTTTATTGAGGCTATTGTGAATAGCATTAAAAAATATCCGTTGCTAAGTAGTTCTATTGATGGTGATAAGATCATCATCAAAAAGGACCTGAATATTGGAATGGCAACCGCTTTGCCGAGTGGCAATTTGATTGTGCCGGTTATTAAAAATGCAGATCAGCTAAACTTAGTTGGACTGACCAAACAGGTGAACGGGCTGGCAAATGCTGCGCGCCACAATAAATTAAAACCTGATGATACGAATGGCGGCACTTTTACGCTAACGAATGTGGGCACCTTCGGCAGCATTATGGGAACGCCCATCATCAACCAGCCACAAGTGGCCATCATGGCCGTAGGCGCCATTAAAAAACGTGCAATGGTTATAGAAACTCCGCAGGGAGACACCATCGGTATCAGGCATATGATGTATATTTCTCTTAGCTATGACCACCGCATTATCGATGGAGCACTTGGTTCTACTTTCTTAAACTCCGTAAGTAAGGAGCTGGAAAATTTTGATATCAACAGGAGTATTTAAGTGCGTCGTCAATATTAAATTTTAGAAAACTATTTACTGGTGTTCGCTTCACCGTGATTGATAATTGTAAACTTAAAACTTCTAATAGGTTTTCACCTCCGCCCTTATCACCGAATCCTTCTGCGCCGGTGTTAGCTTGTTGAATTTGAATAAGGAAGATTCCCAATCACCATAAACCGGGTTTGGCAAAACGATAAAACGACTACCGAAATCGTTCGCTGATATATCAGTATTCTGCAAACGTTCAGCCATTGGCTTTTTATCGAAGAGCATGCTAAAGTCCGCCAGGTTGTCTCCTATCAGCATAATGATCTCATGCGTATTTGCTACGGCTTGTCTTCTTATTTCTTTACTTGAAATTGTTTGCTTCGGGATGAAGTGCACATCATCAGCATTTGGTAAATTGAAAGTTTTTAGATTATTGATCGTGGTCAATCGCTCCCGCTCTTCCCGGTTTGTTATATAAAATATTTCCACGCCTTTTGTTGCAGCGTATTTTAAAAAGGCAGCTGCACCAGGAACAGTATCAGCGGCAGCTTTAGCCGTCCACTCATACCAGGAAGCAGGATCATAATCTTTTCCCTGCAAAGTTTGATGGGCTTCATATGGACTATTGTCCAAAACGGTTTCGTCTATATCCGTAATGATCGCTTTGGGCTTAGCAGTTGTTGCTTTATATTGGTCCAGCCGCAACCATGCAATATTGTACGCCTGCAAACAAAGCGCACGGTATTCTGCTGCCTTCTGTTGAAATATAGTGGTGAATAATTTGCCATTCACTAATACGCCTGCAGGCTTTTGTTCCGGATAAGCAGTGATATGCTTTGCCGTACACGCGGACAAAATAACCGCAACTATAAAAAAAGTTTTTTTCATACATATTTTTTAATTGGTGGTATTTCTTCTTACACACCGCCGGGTCGCCCTATACAAAATAATAATAAAAGACGTCAACTCCCGTTTTTCAGGACATTCGTTGATTTAGTAAAATATAGAGATTCGAAGTTTAAATAAAAAGCTCTTTACACAAGCTAAAATTTAGATTGAAAAATTCCGCCTGAAATAATTCCTACACAATGTTATCAATTTTAAACCATTCTAACCAAATCAACCCCTAAAATATTATCTTACACTAAGATCATTTAAAGAACATTTTAACGACAAATAATGTGGCGGATTGTATTTATAAGTACGGTGCTTTCTTTCCTGCTCAATGCCTGTAATACGATTTATAAAGCTGATGCCAAAAAATCGGCAGCAACCCGACTTGCAATTACGCCGCCTGATTCAATAGTAATAAAGGAGCGCAATGGAACCGAATTCTTTGCTTATGGAAGCAGACCGGTTCAATGGACGCTTGAAATGGACCTGGAAAAAGGCTTTACCTTTAAGCCGGCAGATGGAAGATTGCTGATTGCATCACCCGTTTCTGTATCAAAGCTTGCAGGTGCTGAAATGTACGAAGTTAAAACGGATTTGGGGCCGATGAAAATAACTGTTTACAAAGATGGCTGTGCAACCAGTCTGAATGAAAATAAAACGTCACAGAAAGTAGAAGTAACGCTCCGCGATACCCGCTATACGGGTTGTGGTGAATACTTATATAATTACCTGCTCAATGACATCTGGATACTTGAATCAATTAATAGTAAAGCATTGCTTTCCACTGCGTATGAAAAACAATTCCCGGTGATGGAATTTAATCTTGAAAAAAATAAAATGTTCGGTTATAATGGTTGCAGCAATATG
>JACMPR010000128.1 GCA_014377385.1 Ferruginibacter sp.
CTGAAGCCATTCCTGGTCCTGCAACAGATAGGATGGCGGAATATGCAAAGCAATACAATATGGTGATCATTGTGCCGATATACGAAAAGGAACAATCAGGCGTTTTATACAATACTGCAGCCGTAATAGATGCAGATGGTACTTATTTAGGCAAGTACCGGAAAAATCACATTCCGCATACAGGAGGTTTTTGGGAGAAATTTTTCTTTAAACCCGGCAACCTCGGCTACCCTGTTTTCCAAACCAGATACGCCAAGGTTGGTGTATATATTTGTTACGACCGCCACTTTCCCGATGGCGCAAGATGCCTGGGTTTAAATGGCGCAGAGATCGTTTACAATCCATCAGCTACCACCGTAGGACAATCGCAGTATTTATGGAAATTGGAACAGCCTGCACATGCGGTAGCCAACGGATATTTTATGGGATGTATTAATCGGGTTGGCACAGAAGCGCCCTGGAACCTGGGTAAATTCTACGGCACTTCTTATTTTGTAAATCCAATGGGTCAAATTTTTGCCTGCGCTTCTGAAGATAAGGATGAATTATTAATTGCGGAATTTGATCTTGGTATGATTGAAGAAGTGAGAAACAAATGGCAGTTCTTTCGTGACCGGAGACCGGAAACATATGGTAAAATTGTAGAACTTTAATAAGTAGAATTAAGAATATAGAATGAAACATTATGAATGTAGAACAGTATAAAATTTATAATGCCGAATTCATAAATTAAAATGATCGAAATGTCTATTAAAAGCAACCGTTTAACAACAGAGCAGTACAAACAAAATTTTTCGGATATACATCCTCCGTTTGAATCCCACGGAGCTGCATTGGTAGAAGCTAACCGCTGCCTGTTTTGTTATGATGCTCCCTGCATCAAGGCTTGTCCAACCAGCATTAATGTTCCAAAATTTATAAAGCAGATCACAACAGATAATATTAAAGGAAGTGCGCACACGATCTTTTTATCTAATATCATGGGTGCAGGTTGCAGCAAAGTGTGCCCGGTTGAAAAATTATGCGAAGGTAGCTGTGTGTTTAATTTGATGGGTGAACCACCCATACCCATTGCAAAACTTCAACGCTACAGCACAGAAAAAGCTATGGAGAATAAATGGCAGTTATTCCACCGCAAAAAAAGTATTGGAAAAAAAGTAGCCATCGTGGGTGCCGGCCCTGCAGGGTTAAGTTGCGCACACGTATTGAGCAGGGAGGGCGTGGATGTAACTATTTATGAAAAAGAAAAGAAGGGCGGTGGATTGATGACTTATGGCATTGCAGCTTACAAGGTAACGCCGCAATTTTGCGAGGACGAAGTGGATTACATAACCTCTATTGGAGGAATAAATATTAAGTATGGAAACGAACTTGGAAAAGATATTACATTGGAAGAACTACAAAAAAAATATGATGCGGTATACCTGGGATTTGGCGTCGGCCTTGCACGCCAGTTAAACATCCCGGGAGAAAACCTGGAAGGAATGGTTGACGCGATTAATTTTATTTATGATATCCGCAACAAAGGGTATGATAAAGTGCCGGTGGGTGATAAAGTAGCAGTAATTGGAATGGGCATGACGGCCATTGATGCCGCTACGCAGGCAAAAAGGTTGGGCGCGTCTGAAGTAACGTTGCTGTATAGACGTACCAGGCAGGAAATGCCCTGTACAGAAGTAGAGCTCGAAATAGCCATGTTAGATGGCTGTAATATTGTGTGGCTTGCTTCACCAAAAGAAGCACTGGGTGTAGATGGGAAAGTAGCTGCACTAAAAGTGGAAGTTATGAAATTGGGTGAGGCGGATGCCGGCGGCCGCCGGTCGCCGGTTCCAACAGGGGAGGAATTTGTAATGGATGTAGATATGGTGATCAAAGCTGCAGGGCAGGAACCATTTGAATTTTTGGTGAAGGAAAATAAAATCAACAATAAGTATGGTAAGATTGTAATTAGTAATAACTGCGCGACAAATATGGAAGGCGTTTTCGCGGGCGGGGATTGTGTGAACGGTGGAAAAGAAGTGGTTGATGCAGTACAGGCTGGAAAAGATGGAGCGGCGGCTATCATCCAATTTATTTTTGCACAAGTCGACGAATGAATTTTTGATAACATTATGGGAGCATGTGTAAAATAGTTTACAACGAACAATCATATTCAATTTTATGTTTTTGTGGGGAAGTATATTTTTAATGAGTGAATGAATTTCCTGAAATTATTTATTTAGTTGCCTGGCTAATAGGTTTAGGTATAAGAACATTTTTTATGAAAGCGAAAAGGATTACGTTTACTACAAAGGAAAGCTGCTCAGTCATAAGTTGAACCTTGACTTTGCATTTATAATTAAATTATTTGAAGTTTAAATGCGTACGGTAGATCCTGCATACAAGCTGTCAAGTACTCAAAGGTGTTTGGTAAAGGACTTACTTAATAGGCAAACTTTATTAGTGGCCAGCTGGATTATAATAGAATACTGTATCAAAAATTGTCTTTTATTGGAGCATTCGTTGCAAAAAAAATATATTATGGCAGACATTAGTTCAAACTTTCTTGGTATCAAATCTCCCAATCCTTTCTGGCTTGCGAGTGCTCCACCCACAGATAAAAAAATAAATGTGCTCCGGGCATTTGAATCGGGCTGGGGTGGAGTGGTGTGGAAGACATTGGGCTCACAGGTAAAAAATGTTTCCTCCAGGTATTCGGCTGTTGATTACGGTGGCCACCGGGTGATGGGCTTTAATAATATTGAACTTATCAGCGATCGCCCGCTGGAAATTAATTTGAAAGAAATTGCAGAGTGCGTGCGGTTGTTTCCCGATCGTGCCATGATTGTTTCTTTGATGGCTGACAATGACAGGAAGAGCTGGCAGGATATAATTAAAAAAGTGGAAGATACCGGCGCTCATGGTTTGGAATTAAATTTCGGCTGTCCGCATGGTATGACAGAAAGAGGAATGGGTGCAGCCGTTGGGCAGGATCCTGAAATCGCCAGGATGGTGGTGGAATGGGTTATGGAAGCTGCCACACTCCCGGTAATCACCAAGCTTACACCAAATGTGCACTCAGTGGTGCCTGCCGGAAGGGCTGTTGTGGAAGCGGGAACAAATGCATTGTCACTTATCAATACCATACAATCAGTGACGGGTGTAGATCTTAATACCCTTGTTCCAAATCCATATGTTGGTGGTAAATCTGTATTCGGCGGTTATTGCGGACCAGCCGTAAAACCAATTGCCTTGAAATTTTTAACGACGATCGCACAGGATCCGCTGACAAAAAAAGTACCGGTTTCAGGTATCGGCGGCATCAGTACCTGGAAAGATGCAGTTGAATTTATGTTACTGGGTGCATCTAACGTTCAGGTGTGTACGGCAGCAATGAAACATGGTTTCCGAATCGTGGAAGATATGTGTGAGGGCATGAATAACTGGATGGATGAAAAGGGATTTACCAAACTGGAAGATTTTATCGGAAAATCTGTGGCTAACATCACACATTGGGAAGACCTCGATATCAATTTCCATGTAATTGCAAAAATTGACCAGGATAAATGCATTCATTGCGGACTTTGCTACATAGCCTGCGAAGACACTTCACATCAGTCCATTAGCCTGGAGCCAGGAAATCCATATAATACCTACACGATTAAAGAAGAAGAATGTGTTGGCTGCAACTTGTGTAAACTCATGTGTCCTGTTACGGATTGTATCACGATGGAGGAACATCGGGTTGCACCCGGATACATCAATTGGAAACAATGGCAGGCACAAGGCTTACCATTGAATGATCATTAATTTAATATCATTTTGAAAGAATAGAAATAAGTGGGGTTTACACCATTACTGCGTTACCTTTTTAATCGCTTGTTCTTCTCAATTTTCAGCGCCTGAGCAATTCCGAAAATTCCGCAAAAAATTACCGTCAATGCAATCGCAACAAATTGTATAGTAGGATAAGTATCAGCATCAATGAGCCGCCTTTCTATAAGTGCTATCAGCAACCCCAAAAAAGCGCCGGTAAAAAATCCTGCAATGCCATATTGTATTCTTACCATTTCATCTGGCTGTCAAATATTACAATTTTATAAATCTTTGTGTAATTACTTCCCTGTCGCTTTTTACTTTCAAAATATAAACGCCGGCGGGATATTTTTTTATTACATCTAATTGAAGATTATTTGTTCCTGCAGCCATCTTTTTTATTGTCCGGTAGATAATGGCGCCGGCGGGATCCATTATCGTAATGATCGTATTGCCTGGTAACGGTTGCATAATCCTTAAAGCTAATTCAGCTGATAATGGATTTGGAGCAATACTCAACGCAAAGGATGCTTTACATTTTTCATTGAGGCTGATTGCCTGGCTGTACACATAACTTCCATCTGCGTTAATTACTTTTAACCGGAACGCATGAATGCTGCCGGTAACAACGGGATAATTATATTGGTAAAAGGTTTCGGCAGTGCTTTTATGACTAAGAATAGCTGCCGCTTTTATAAAATCATTGCCATCCATACTATATTCAATTTCGTATTGTTTAGTTTGCTGTTCATCACTGGTTCTCCATTTTAAGGATGCTGTGCAATTGGAAATAGCTGCATCAAAGCTTATAAGTCTTAGCGGAACGATCACTCCGCCATTTGTAATCGTGCCGGTGACGTTCAACACCCAGTTATTTGGGTCAACAACGATGCCGTTTGGAGTTTTTGAGTATTTAAATTTGATAAATTGATCGTTTGAACTGATATATGCTTTAACCGTTGTGTCGCCCTGCGCAGACGTGATCGTAAATTCATAAAGTCCTTTGAAGAAGGGGGTAATGCCAGGAGCACTTGCGGCTTGGTTTACAATCAGGATAATGCTGTCTGTTCCCTGCATCAGGTAAGTGATATTAAAAGTAGGGTATCCTTCACCGTAATACCATTGATTGAAAAAATCAGTAAAGTTTTTTCCGCTGGTTACTTCTGCTACCTGTTTAAAATCATCGGCAGTAGCAACAGAATCTTTGAATTGCTGCTGGTAGTTTTTTAGCGTTTGAAAAAATAAATTATCATCCTGCATTTCAAACCTCAATGTATGAATGATTGCAGATCCTTTATTATAGCTAAGCCTGCCACTGAATATACGGTTCTCATCAAACAGTGATGCATCCGGCACATATACACTACCTCCTGCGGAACTCAACACATTGCTGTGTACACCCTGCATGTATGCTGCAGCCGTAATGGTTGGAAATAATGCCGGCAGATTTTCTATAGCCAGGTATTCACAATAGCTTGCAAATCCCTCATTGAGCCAGATATGATTCCAGCTTGCGCAGGTTACCCTGTCGCCCCACCATTGGTGGCCAAGCTCGTGTGCAATAATAGTTGATCCAAAACTTGACATCGTACTCATTGTCTGGTGCTCCATCCCTCCGCCGATGTAGGCATGGCAATGTCCGTATTTTTCATCTTTAAAAGGATACAGTCCAAACAATTCACTATATTTTTCAATGAAGGCAGGCGTTTTATCGAGGTTCGGTTTTACCGAATTGAAATAGGCATTGTCATCAACAATATAATGCTGTATTAAAACAGAATCTGGTGCCATGGCTGCCGGTTTTGCATAATTAAGATATTCCCGGTAGTTCCCGATAGCAATACTTGGCATGTAATAATTCATCGGGTAACGGGTTTTCCACTGGTATTGTTTTTTATTATTCGGGCTATCTACTACGGCTACCAGCAGACCATTTGAGCCAACTTTGTAGCTAGAACTGGTTTTGATCCAAATATCGGCCGAATCGATTTTATCCTGCAGAATTTGTTTTGCCGGAAACCATTCTCTGGCCTGGTAACTTTCTGAAAGCGTAGCAGTGTAAATGAGGTCGTTACTGCCATTCGTGCCGGCATAAACGCCGGTAGTAGCTGTGCCCCTGTAATAAAACAATGCTGATACGGTGGAACCTGCCGGTAATGATGGAGACAACGGAACAAATACATAATCTATGCCTCTCTGGAAATTTTTTCTCACTCCATTGATGTAAACTGAATCAACGACCATGTTGTTCCTAAGCTCAATATTAAATGAATCTAACGGCTGCAACACTTTTGCTCTCGTTAGGGCAGTGCCGGATATGAATGTGCTGCCTGCTTCCACGCTCAGATCAAGCTTAAGGTATTTTACATCGTATTTATCCATCGAGGGATATTGATAATAAGCCGCTTGCTGGATTCGGGAATGTATGGAGGCATGGCTGCATTTTTCGCGACAGCCTGCTTCATAATTATCTGGTTGTGCCATGCTGGTTTTGCAAAAAATAAAACCTGCTAAGAATAAAAGGTGAAATCTCATAGATAGAATTTGTAGGAAATATAAAGATATGAATTGCCTTGGCTTTAAAAAGCGATGATTTTAATATATTTACTAAAATATACAGCTTGAAAATTAATGCAGACCGGCTTCAGCAACATTTCGAGGAAATGAGTCTTATTGGTAAGATTGGCGAAACGGGCACCTGCCGGCCCACGCTGACGCCGCTTGAGAAACAAGGTTTTGAACTGGCTGCCGGCTGGATGAAAGATGCAGGCATGAATACCCGTATTGATGATTTTGGAAACCTGGTTGGAAGGCTGGAAGGAAGCGATACATCGTTGCCGGTTTTAATGATGGGCTCTCACCTTGATTCACAGCCCTATGGTGGCCGGTTTGACGGTGTTGCAGGCGTACTATGTGCCATAGAAGTTGTTATGGCATTGAAGGAACATCAGATAAAACCTGCCAGGAGTATTGACGTGATTTCATTTGCTGATGAAGAAGGCTGGCGTTTCAATAAAGGATTATTCGGTTCACGCGGTATCCTGAGTAAGTTGGAAGAAGGGGAATTACAGCGTACCGATAAAGATGGTATCAGTCGCGAGCAGGCCCTCATCGGGTTTGGTTGTGACCCAACTAAATTTAAAGCCTCTGAATACATGCCGGGTAGTATCTGGTGTTTTTTAGAACTGCATATAGAACAAGGCCCGGTGCTGGACATTGCGCAAAAACCCATTGGAGTGGTTTCAGGTATCTCTGGTCCATTGTGGCTAACGGTTAAGCTTAAGGGAATGGCAGGCCATGCAGGTTCCGTGCCCATGCCTCTACGCAGAGATGCGCTATTAGGTGCCGCAGAAATTACCGTTGCTTTAAATGAAATCGCTACGCAGGTTCCGGGTGCTCCCACGGTAGGTACCGTGGGAACCATGAATGTGTTCCCGGCAAGCCGGAATATCATTGCCGAAGAAGTTAATTTCACCATCGATCTGCGGGATATTGACCTGGACAGGCGTAACCGTTATGAAAAGCAACTGATGGACAAAATTGAAAGCATTGCAAAAAAACACCAGCTTACTTACAGCATTTCTGAAGATACAAACAGTGCACCACGTTATTGTGCCAACTGGATCAAGGAGATCATTCATACGGAGTGTAAAATTCTTGGTTTGGATGCCCCTGAGTTAATGAGCGGACCCTTTCATGATGCACTTACTTTGTCATATATATGCGATTATGGAATGATATTTATTCGTTGCAAAGATGGCATCAGTCACAATCCGCTTGAATACGCTTCGTATGAAGATCTTGCCCTTGGGGCGGAGATAATGTTCGGAACGGTTGTGAAAATGTTGAGCTTGAAAATTGAACTTTAATCCCTCATTCAAAATTAATCAGTGGCAAATTTCAGCTTTCCGCATTCAACTAATGAACAATTACCACCGGCAAAATATAAAAGCTTTTCTTACTTGTCAGTTTAATATAATAAGTCCCATTTGCAATATGATATACCGGTATGTTTACGAGATTATTATTTGAAGTAGCTCTGGTGATTTCTGCGCCATAAGCATTAAAAACGATTACCTGGTCTCCTTTTTCAAGACCTTCTACCAGCAAATTGTCTTTCACAGGATTGGTTACTATGTACCAGCTATCAGCAAATTTATTAACGGTATTTACAATAACAGAATTTTGAAAGCGGCCATTTGTTTCCCAGCTTTTTACCCGGTAAAAATTTATACCTTTTAAAGGCCGTTCATCAGTAAAAGAATAATGTTTTATTGTTGAAGAAGAACCCGCTGCAGGTTGTTGACCGATGCAGTCGAAATCAACACCGTTTGCTGAACGCTCTACACTGAAGCGCTTTGTATCCGCTTCCGAATAAGTGTACCAGGATAAGTTATTGCTGGTACTGTTGTTTACAAGCTGTACCGTTCCAAAGCTAACGGGTACGGCTGCAGTTATTGTAAATGCAGCCGTGTAGTTTACAGGGTTACTATTATTGTTGTCGTACTTCGTTGTACCGCAGCCGCTACCTCCATCCTGCCCTGTGTAAGAATAGTAAATTTCGAACGTGTAAGTACCAATAGGATTCGCTGTAAGGTCAATATTTACTGCAACGCCAAGGCCCGGGTTCTGCCATTTTTGATCCCTTTCGCTGCAGCAGCCGCCACCAGCAGCAATATTATAAGAACCGAAAAAACTTCCGCAGGCAGGGGCAAAACAATCAGAATAAAAACCCAGTGGTATGCTGCTGTAAATGGGAGACGCTGGTCTTATACCTACCGGGTAAACCGTGTAGTTCAAACTGGCAGCGCACACATTATCGGCCATGCCCTTGAAGGTCTTTATTTCGGAACCTGCTATTTTTAACCCACCCGAGTTTTGTTCAAAAATACCAAAGTCGGTTCCCTGGAAAGTGTTGCTGCCAATATCCTGTCCCAATCCAGGTGCCGTATTGTTATAAAAGAAACTGCCACCATTAGCATTTACATAAACGGCTGATGCATAGTGGCCGAACTGGCACCAGCCTGCATTACCTGCAAGTAGAAATAAAAATACCAGTAATCCTGTTCTCATTTTACTCATAATTAAAATTAGCTTCAAAATAGTATTATTCGGCCACAAGGGTCGTAAAAAACTTGGCTGTACACAAATCTCATTTTCCATATTTGCCTGATACTGGATGCCCCACATTAATTTCGTAATTTCCTGCATGAGTAAACTGGCCGGTATCTTAATATTATCTACGTTGTTTTCCTGTGGCCGCCCTAATTATAGCGAGCCGCATGTACTCATCAATACGAGACTCGGCGACATTGAATTGGAATTGTTCCCTCAGAAAGCACCAAAAACGGTAGCTGCATTTTTGTCTTATGTAGATGCCGGCCTGTATAAAAATACGTCCTTTTACCGTGTACTAAAAGGAGAGGAAATGCCAACAGATAATAATACGGGAATAATCCAGGCTGGTATTTATGGATCTCTCAGTGATAAGATCGGAAAGATTGCACCGATACCACATGAATCTACAAAGCAATCCGGTTTATCTCACACCAGCGGCACCATCTCGTTTGCAAGCCTTGGTGCCGGAACTGCTACTACGGAGTTTTTTATTTGTATTGGTGATCAATCGCCATTGGATGCAGGCGGGCCTGCAACAGCCGATGGACAGGGTTTTGCAGCTTTCGGTAGAGTTTTCAAAGGAATGAATATTGTAAGAAAAATTCAAAATCAAAACAGCAGGGGAGATCAGTTCGATAAAAGAATCGATATAATAAATATGGAACGCTTGTAAATTCTAAATAGAAGTAGGGTGAGCATATTACTCCTCATTCACCGGTTCTTATAATTTATTTAGGACTATGCTTAATTTTTTTTGTAAAGCCAACCTGCCAGAAAAAGCACTTCACCTATCCTGATATTATGTAAGAAGTTATCACAACACCAGTTACCTTAATTTTATTGAATGAAAACAGTTTTTTTTTCGCTATCTATTTTATTTTTCTTATTCCTTCAAAGTTGCAGCAGTTCCAAAAGAACGGCAAAAACCGGTAATGCAGGAAATGACATGGAGATCAAAAGCCGGGTTACCATAAAAAATAAAGTGCCTGTAAAAAAGATCGAAACCAAAAATGTTGATGCCGATGAACTGGTAACGTTTGCAGAATCGCTGCAAGGCGTTCCCTACCAATATGGATCTGCAGATGTTAAAAAAGGATTCGACTGTTCAGGGTTTATCAGTTATGTTTTTACACATTTTAAAATTGCAGTACCACGTAGTTCTGTTGACTTTACCAATGCGGGCAAAGAGGTTTCTGTGAAGGATTGTCATCGGGGAGATATTATTTTATTCACCGGCAGCAGTGTCAACAGTGCTGTGGTAGGGCATATGGGCATCATCACTGAAAATAAAAATAATCGCATATTTTTTATTCACTCTGCTTCAGGCGGCGGTAAAGGAGTAATGATCTCCGGTATGGGTGAATATTTTGTAACAAGATTTGTGAAGTTAATACGCATATTTTAGTAACAACGGCTGCTGCTATTCAAAGGGCTGCGTAAGCGAATTACTTGTCCTCAAAAATTCTCAACCTATCAAACGCAAATACTTTTAATTCTAATTTGTATCCTTAGGTGATTAGATCATAAATCCACTGGAACCACCCGCAACCGTAGTAGGTACCTGGCCACTCCATTTCTGTACTTTAATGTAATCAATATAAAAAAGCGTTTAAGAAAGTCGTTCTTTTTTTATAGCCTCAACGCTTCCCGATGCCTGGATAACAGCCTGCTCCGAATCTACTTTCGCTCCTGCAATTTTCCTTTCTGCATCTGCTACGTCTACCTGGCGCCTGTTCTCTGTCACCTGTGCTTCCTGTATTGCCCGGGTTTTTGCAACAATTGATTCCGATATCTCATTCGGTGGTACAATTTTAATCCGCAACTGCGACACATTAAACCACCGGAAACACGTGTGTTGCATTCCCCTGCTATGTCTGGTTAAAATTCTTCCCGGTGATTGAAAATAGAATCAGCGGTGTAACGGTTGACCACATCATTCACGGAACCCACGATGGCGTTTTTTAACCGGCCTTGTTCCATCTCCTTTACGCCTACACGCAGATTTTGAAACATATCCGCAACGTTTCCGGAATTAATAGAGTAATTAAAAGATGGTTTTATGGTTGCCCAAAATCCTCCCTTTGTAACAATATCTGCAGCCTCATGATCGATATGCTGCACTTGCAGTCATAATTTGCAGGAGGTATTCAATTCTGCAGCGTATTTTGGTATTGTGCGTTTAGAAATAATATAAAATCACTAATCAATTGAAACAGGAATTATCTTGATTTACCTTAAACCAGCATCATTAAATCCATATCCCGGGATTCTTTACGATCCGGGTTGCTTAGTTTGCAATTTCACTTATAATTCAAAAATTCAGGTTACTTTTGCAGACATTTTCACAAACGCGTAAACATATGTCAAAGAAATTATTTCTATATATTATTTCGGTTGCTTCTTTTATGACAGCCTGCAAAAAAACGGATACAGTTCCGATTGATACAATCGTTATTCCGCCAGCCGACACCACTTCTAACCCCATACCCTCCCCGGCAAAAGAAAATTTTGAATCAGGCGTTAAGGAAGATTACACAGCTTCGTCCATCCAGCTTTCTACAGGAAAGTGGAGTTTCGACAATGCAGTCGTCGGTAATACAGTCGAAGACAGGAAGAATGATACTAAAAGTGCCCGCATACAGGGAACAGGAAAACTTACCATGAATTTTGACATGGTAGGCGGGGTTTACCGCGTTGGTATTGTAAGTGGTACGTATGGCACGGATGGTCCCAGCACCTGGCAACTGTGGGCATCCTTCAACGGCGGCTATTCTTACGCACAGGTTGGTAGCAATATAGTCACTTCAAATACAACCCTGCAGAATGATACGATCGTTGTTGCAACTGCGGGCCGGGTCCGGTTCTCGCTTCGGAAAGTCTCCGGGGGAGCAAGCAGGCTCAATATAGATGATATCTCAGCAGTACTAACTTCAGGTCCGCTGCCTCCGAACTTTGCAGATGATAACAATATCCTGTTGGGAAATCCGGATAATGCTACTCCATCCTTATTAGATATTAGTCATTATTACATGGATAAAATATATTATTCTCTTTCTTATAATAGCACCATTAGTAAATCCAATTGGGTAAGCTGGCATTTACAGGCAAGTGACCTTGGAAGCACTCCCAGGCAGGATGATTTTAGGCCCGATGAAGCTTTGCCGACATCCTGGTATCACGTGACCGATCAAAGTTATACCGGCACAGGTTTCGACCGCGGCCATTCCTGTCCATCAAATGACCGCACATCTTCCGTGGCGGCAAATTCCTCCACTTTTTTAATGACAAACATTATCCCACAAGCTCCAAACAATAACCAGGGTCCATGGGCAAAATTGGAGGATTCATGCAACAGGTTCGTTACCGCACAAGGCAAAGAAGTATTTATAATTTGTGGCTCTTACGGCGCCGGCGGTACCGGTAACTTTGGTTTTCTGTACGATATTGATAATAGCCGGGTAGCAGTGCCGGCCTACACATGGAAAGTGGTCGTTGTGTTATCAA
>JACMPR010000129.1 GCA_014377385.1 Ferruginibacter sp.
GTAAACGGTACCCCAGGCATTTCAGTTGTTAGGCTCCTGGAAGAAAAAGATATTATACATACTGGCGCAGATGAATACTTTTATAACATTACCACTTCCAAAGTGCCGATGAAGGCCGCATTCGACAAAGCCCACGTCACAAATCCGGTCTGGAAGATGATTGGGAACGGGCATACAGATTGTACTAATATTTTCGAAGAAGTTGGGAACACGATCATTGTTAAACCAGCTGTCTCTGGTGGCAGCATGGGTGTAGGGCTAAAGAATATTATTGAAGATCACACAGCACTTGCTATATTATTAAAACAAATGTTTGAGGGATATCGTGGATGGAATTTAGCTTCGGGGGGTATAATTGCTGAAAAATTTATCACAGGCAGGGAGTTCACAACTTTAATCACCGGATCTTACGATGATCCGGAAAAAGCGGTTATTTACACCCCGGTTGAAAGATTTTTTCATTCTTCTCTTCCTGATAAAGAAAAATTTTTATCGTTCGACAGGCTATGGGAGATATATGAAGAAGAATCTCCTATGCCGAATGAAGAAAATTTTTATGAATACAAGGTGCCTGAAGCTTCGTTAATTGACGCCTTAAAAAAAATAAGCTGGGATGCGTATTGCGCTACAAAAGGAAAGGGATATACCAGGGTTGATATCCGGATGGACAGTAAAACCGGAAAATTATACGTGCTCGAGGTAAATGCTCAGTGCGGCATCAGTGAAGATGAGAACTATACTTCCATTGGCGCCATTTTAAAGTTTGATAAAAAAAGCTTTTCACAACTGGTGGTGGAAATTTTGAATGACGCTTTCATAAGAGCTTATAAAAAAAATATCCGGAAGAAAAAAGTAAGCCGCAGAAAGATTGCTTAGTTTATACTTTACGTTTAACTTTAAGTAATTCCAGCATACCCGTGCATTCACTACCTTAAGCAGGAAACAAAAGAATAACTATTTCCAAATACAGCAACAATCATCAGCGTTTTCCAGATCAATTTATATAAAGATGTGCAGCACCTGATTTTTTTATACTGCCTTATACCATCAAAACCTCTCCGGTTAAAAAGGAGGTCAACGCTGATATGAAAGTGTGTGTTTTACAACCCGATTATTCTACAACCTCTGTTGATTATAAAAATTATGATCCCCCCCGTGATCTATCTGCTTTACTTCCCGAAGCCACAGTAGATCATATTTTTTTAAACAAGCTGACTACCTACAATCAATTAAAACAACTTTCCAAAAAAAAATATGATGTTTTTATAAATCTTTGCGAAGGCTACCTCGAGTGGGAAATACCTTCAATAGAAGTTATTTACTTTTTAGAATTACTTGACCTTCCCTTTACCGGTCCTTCTTCGGTTTTGTATGACCCTCCCAAGGACCTGATGAAATACGTTGCTTATACCCAACAGGTTGCAACACCTGCCTTTGCCGTCGTTGAAGACCTGAAAGAAATTAACGGGGCTTGCAGGCATTTGAACTTTCCTCTTTTTGTAAAGCCTGCAAAAGCCGGCGACAGTTTAGGCATTGATGAACATTCGCTTGTACCAGACCAGGATTCGCTGTACAGAAAATCAGAAGAAATTATTGACGAATATGGACCATTAATAGTAGAAGAATATATTGAAGGAAGGGAATTTACAGTAATGCTTGTGGCTGATGCAAACGAGTCGAAAAAACTAAAGGTGTTCAGGCCGGTAGAATATATTTTTCCTGAAGGAAGATCCTTTAAAACATATGCATTAAAAACATCTGAACTCCATCCTGAGTGTAATATTCCTGTAGAGAACGGAAAATTATGCGAACAACTGCAACGGGCAGCAGAAGATATTTTCAAGGGTTTCGGAGGTGTTGGTTATGCCCGCCTGGATTTTAGAATGAATAAGAATGGGCAACTTTTTTTCCTGGAAATAAATTTCACCTGTTCGGTTTTTTATACCAATGGTTATGAAGGTTCTGCTGACTATATTTTAAAAGTTGATGGTATAGGACAGGCCGGCTTTTTAAGAGAGATCATTGCTGAAGGTATTGCAAGACACTGTAAAAAGAAAAAGAAATACTCTATGCAAGGCAATGCCATTGCCGGGTTTGGTATTTATGCTATTTGTGATCTCGGGGAAAACGAATTGATATTTAAAGGAGAAGAAAAAGCCCAGCGCATTGCTACAAAATCTTACATCAATAAGAATTGGGGCACGAAGGAACTGGAAAATTTTAAAAAATATGCTTACCCGTTAAGCAACAAAGTTTTTTTACTATGGGACGAAAACCCTGCAGGATGGGCTCCACAAAATCATAGCTGCAACGCTAACACTGCCTACCAGGGACTAAACGTATATACCTTAAGGTCTATAAAAAAAGGAGAAGAGCTTACCCTTGATTATGCCTTGTTTTTGGATGAGCATATGGAAGGATTTAGTTGCAACTGTGGAAGCGAAGGTTGCAAAGGCTACATTACCGGTATCAACGGAAATACAGTAACAGAAAGGGAATGTAAGCTAATGGGATAAATGAGTCTGTTACTTGTTCTTTTCATTATTTTTTTATTCCCGCTGCCTAACAACCAGGTACCACTCATTTTCCAGCAGCAAGTACCCATGATCGTAACAATAAAAATAATTTGCCCCTTTTTTATTTGTATAAATATGGGTAATGTATTTAAAGAAAAATCCTTCCTGCAGTAGTTGTTCTTTGGATATCTTTGCCATTTCTTCCCCGTCTGGTATCTGGCTTTCTAAAATACGCCTGTTCTTTCCAAGCGCATTATTAATATTCCGCACCAGGTTATTGCTATCGGCTTTAAGGTGGTTATTATAACTATTACGGCAATTATCGTCGCAAAATTTTTTATCTGTTCTTCCCTTTACAGGCTTTTCGCACGCCAGGCAAAGTTTTGATTCTATTTTCATATACCAGTTATTAAGGCTCAACAAATCATACCACAAGTATATTACTAAGTACAACCGTTTACAAGCGATTATATACAAGTATAAATGTTTAAAATACGGGTATTCTTTGGTGACGGGCACATCTTTGCTCTGTCAATAAAGTGGCGCCGACTTTTATGACTGAGATAAAAAACATTTAAAACACGTAAAAATTTAAACGATGAACGCATTAAGAAACAAAGTTCAGCTGATCGGTAACCTTGGCAATGCCCCGGAGGTACGTAACACAGATTCAGGAAAAAAACTGGTAAAATTTTCCGTTGCTACAAACGAAACCTATAACAACGCAAAAGGCGAAAAAGTAAAAGAAACGCAATGGCACAATCTTGTGGCCTGGGGGAAGATCGCTGAAATTGCTGAAAAATACCTTCAAAAGGGTTCTGAAGTTGCCATTGAGGGGAAACTAATCACCAGGAATTACAGCGACAAGGAGGGAAATAAAAAATACATTACCGAGATTCTGGTAAATGATCTGCTGATGTTCGGTGGTAAAGAAAAGGAGTAAAATAACAATGTCGTTTCGGGAGCGGTGTTTCGGTAAAGCAAATGAATTTCCTTGTAAGCAGGTATATGTAGATGGGTGGTAAGGAGATCTTATCGGTGAATTCACTGTAATTGCTTTAATGCCAGCTCCCAAATGGCATTTTTTCAACCCGGTACACGATAATCATGATTTTATCAAAAAGTGATA
This sequence comes from Ferruginibacter sp., assembly GCA_014377385.1. Lineage (GTDB taxonomy): Bacteria > Bacteroidota > Bacteroidia > Chitinophagales > Chitinophagaceae > Ferruginibacter. Next base: position 3,646 of record JACMPR010000129.1, read on the forward strand.
AAGTCTTTTCTCTGTTTTCAGACTCCCTGGACCTTTTTGATAATTAGCTGAAATGAGTGGAGATAGAGTGCAAAGTACATGAGTTAATCAATGGTTTGAGGGTGACTAAGAATTCCAGCATTTTTTTTGTTTATAGCTACAATAATAATTTTTTTATACATTGCTACATGCAACAACCTGATGAGGACAATATTATTTTCAAAACAGCGGCAGATTTCATAAACAATAGCAGCCATCCCGTTTTTTTAACCGGAAAAGCAGGAACAGGTAAGACAACTTTTTTAAAATATATAAAAGAGAAAAGCAGGAAAAATATAGTTGTAGTTGCACCAACCGGAGTGGCCGCTATCAATGCAGGAGGAACCACCATACATTCTTTTTTTCAATTGCCCTTTGCCCCTTTTTTACCGGAAAATAAAAAACACTTTGCTGTATCTAATACCCACACAGCTGACAAAAACAGTCTTCTAGGTAACCTTAGATTGAGTGCTGAACGAAGGGAGGTAATGGAATTGCTGGAGCTGCTCATCATTGACGAAATCAGCATGGTACGATGTGACGTACTTGATGCAATTGATGCAGTGCTTAGGCATGTTCGCAGGCAATATTCAAAACCATTTGGTGGAGTACAGGTTCTATATATTGGTGATATGTATCAGCTGCCACCTGTAATAAAAGGGGAAGAATGGAAAATTCTTGGTGCCATTTACAGTAACCAGTATTTTTTTAGCAGCCAGGTAGTTACCGAACAGTATCCTGTATATATTGAGTTAAAAAAAGTATACCGCCAAAGTGATGCTTCTTTTATTAACCTTTTAAACCAGGTGCGTAACAACGAAATGGATGAAGATGGTTACAGCTTGCTGCATAGCAGGTACATGCCCGATTTTAATCCTGCCAGTACCGAAAGTTTTATAACGCTCACTACCCATAATAATAAAGCGGATGCGATCAATGTCCGCGAGCTTTCAAAACTTGTAGAAAAAACTTTTTCGTTCAATGCTACGGTCAATGGTGCTTTTTACGATAATTCGTTTCCTGCTGATGAAGTACTCAATTTAAAGATAGGGGCTCAGGTAATGTTCCTTAAAAATGATCTGGAAAAAATCCGTCGTTATTACAATGGGAAGATTGGAGTCATTAATAAAATAGAAGATGATAAGATATGGGTTGAATGTATGCAGGACGATTTTTCCCAACTCATAGAGGTAAAAAGAGAAACCTGGCGCAATGTTAAATATGCCCTCAACAGTAAAACGCAACGAATAGAAGAAGAAGAGCTTGGTTCATTTACGCAATACCCGCTCAGACTTGCCTGGGCAATCACTATTCATAAAAGCCAGGGGCTTACTTTTCAAAATGCCGTAATTGACGCAGGTAATGCTTTTGCGCCGGGGCAGGTTTACGTAGCTTTAAGCCGCTGTACTTCTTTGGATGGAATCGTGTTGCGTAGTAAAATATCTTACAATAGCCTGCACAGCGATGAGCGTATTGTTGACTTTGCATCCAGACAACAAAGCGGTAGGGTGCAAGAACAGATTCTTTTTAATGCAAGAAAACAATATCAGCAGGAAATAATTCTGAGACTGTTTGATTTTAAAGTGACCGAAACCCTGGTCAATGACCTCTTATACTGGATCAGGGAAAATAAACATTTTGGATCGGGTGTTACTGATTGGCTTTCATCCATCAAAAACCAGCTAAGTGTTTTCGGCAAACACAGTGAAAAATTTGCCGAAGAACTAAATGTGCTTTTTATGCAGGCGGAATTACCTGCTGAAATTGAACTTTTTCAACATCGCTTTAAGAAAGCTGCAGCATGGTTTTTTAATGAAGCAAACAAGACAAAAAAGGTTATGTTACAATCGCCGGCGGTTACAGATAACCGGCAATTAGCGAAAGACTACGGCAGTAAACTTCAAAAAATATTTGATTTACACTCCTACCAGGTTCATTTATTATCTGCTGGCATAAATGGATTTGATGTTTCCATGTACATGGAACAGAAAGCTTCTTTTAAAAAGGAACTTATTCCAGTTACTGCTTATTCAGGAAAATCCAGTTATATGTCTCAGGAAATTGCTCATCCTGATCTCTATAATGACCTTAAAGGCAAAAGAAACGAAATTGCTGCTGAAAAAGATATACCGGTATATATGGTTTGTAAAACCCAGTCATTAGAAGAAATGACGCAATTTCTACCGTGCACTCTGCATGAACTTAGCCGTATCAATGGTTTCGGCGCAATTAAACTCAAACAGTTTGGTGGATATTTTATTAATATAATAAAAGATTATTGCGAAATACATGGCCTTGATAGTAAAAAGATGGAAAGCAATTCTACGAACGTTAAAAAGACAAAGCACCAGAAGCCAGCTGTTTCTGCTAAAGTAGATACAAAAAAAGTCAGCTTTGACCTTTTTAAAGCCGGCCGCACTTTTTTAGAGATCGCTGAAGATAGAAAACTTGCCGTGACAACGATCGAAGGTCACCTGGCCTATTTTATCGAAAATGGTGAGATAGAAATTGATAGCTTACTTGATAAGAATAAACAGCTGTTAATTCTAAATGGTTTCAGCATTTCTGAAAGCAGATCTTTACAAATCTTGAAAGAAGAGATACCCTCTGCAACTTATGCAGAACTACGTTGGATGATTGCAGCAGAGAAAAATAAAGATAATAAAATTATGGCGGAGTTACCTTCCAAAATCATCCTGTAACCTTACAATATCATCCTCGTCACTCAAATAATTTGGATCTGTATGAACCCAAATCTCAGCAACAATGCCCCACTTTTCTAATCCTACCAGCCGATGCCTTTCCCCTTTTTTTAATGTTATGATGTCCCCTTTTTTTAATAGTGTTGTTTCGTTTTCTATATCTGTATCACTTGTAACCACAGCGGCTTCACCATCAAAGAGCTTCCAGATCTCAGAACGTCTGAAATGATATTGCCAGCTTAATTTTTTGTGTGGTGCTACAAGTAAAATCTTGGGGCTTAACTTTCCTTTTAGTAATTCTGCTTTATCAATATCGGGGAAAAAATGTTCAATGAATTTCGGTGCATCTTTTTCAACAATTACAAAGAAACCGCCCCACGGACGTTGCATGTCGGTGTTGCTTACGGCAATCCCTTGCTGATTAAGATAAAATTCTACGTCAGAGAAAGTTTTTTCTTTCTGCTCCATAAATTAATTGTTGTTATTTTAAAATCACCTCCTCATATAAACCATTAATATCTGTACGTCACTCGGGTTAACCCCGGGGATGCGGGAAGCCTGCCCAAGCGTTCTTGGTTGGATCTTTGTGAATTTCTGCCTGGCCTCGTTACTTAAAGAAACCAGTTTTTCATAGTTGAAATTTTCCGGTATCGATAAATTTTCATGCTGACTCATCTTATTCACCAGTTCTTTTTCCTTTTCAATATACACATCATACTTGATTTGAATTTCAGCCTGCTCTAAAGTATCTGCGCTGTATTGATTTAGCTTTTCATTTACCACAGATATGTTTTTTACCATCTCTTTCAGGTCTACACCGGGCCTTAACAACAGTTGCGCCGCCTTTTGTTTTGTAAGTAACGGTGATGAATAAACGCTAGTTAGATAAACATTGGCGTCACTACCATCAAGGCTTAGCTGCTGTAGTATAGCTTTTACTTCTTCGACTGCTCTTTTTTTGTTCCACAGTAGTTCCATCCTTTCCTGGCTGGCCAGCCCAAGCCTATAACTAATCTCTGTTAACCTGATGTCTGCATTATCCTGCCGTAGTAATGTTCTAAATTCCGCCCGGCTCGTAAACATTCGATATGGTTCATCAGTACCCTTATTTATCAAATCATCTATGAGTACTCCAATATATGCTTCACTTCTTTTTAGAACCAGCGGTTCCTGCTCAATCACTTTTTGATGCGCATTTATGCCAGCCATCAAGCCCTGGCAGGCAGCTTCTTCGTAGCCCGTAGTTCCATTGATCTGTCCGGCAAAAAAAAGGTTACTTATTAACTTTGTTTCGAGGCTGAATTTTAACTGTGTCGGTGGAAAATAGTCATATTCAATCGCATATCCCGGGCGAAACATTTTACAGGCTTCAAAGCCAGGAACCTTTCTAAGTGCCTGTAACTGAACATCTTCTGATAAAGAAGTTGAAAAACCGTTGACATATATTTCGCAGGTGTTCCAGCCTTCCGGTTCTACAAAGAGTTGGTGCCGATCCCTTTCTGCAAAGCGGTTTATTTTGTCTTCAATGCTTGGACAGTACCTCGGACCTGTTCCTTGTATCCTTCCTTTAAACATTGGGCTTGACTCGAAACCAGTCTTTAGTATATCATGTACTTCCTGATTGGTATAGGTAATCCAGCAACTTCTCTGGTCGGCCGACTTTACCTTTGGTTTTGACAGATAGCTAAAACCCACGATTTCATCATCTCCTTTTTGTTCTTCCATTTTAGAATAATCAAGGCTTCTTCCATCAACCCTGGGTGGCGTTCCGGTTTTCAACCTGCTCGATTCAA
>JACMPR010000130.1 GCA_014377385.1 Ferruginibacter sp.
CTTCCTGATCAGCTGCGTTACATACCACATTCCATTGAAAATGAGTATTTGAAGCACCTCCTTTAAGTTCTATTACATCAAACCCTGATGTAGTTTTATTTGTGATGTATACTCCGTTACAATCGCCTTCCAGCTGGGTAAAGATCCGCAGAGGGTGCTTTGAATTTATTGTAACATTTTTTGCAAAAGTAGGATCAAGATTAACGTGTGCTTTACCATTAATAAGCTGCCCCTGACCATAATCAGAAAAATAGATCTCAGGAGTTTCGGGACAGTGCATTACAACATTGTTACCGTTTACGTCTTTTACTGTGGTAGAAACAGTGCCGGTACCATTTATTTTGTATTGAGTTCCGTTATAAAAATTATACCGATTAATTACACCTCCATTGTCAGTATATATCGCTCCGCTTGTTCCCAAAGAAGTGTTTATTGCATATACACCCCAATCCAATCCAGTAAACGCGCCTCCGCTTCCTCCTGTTAAAATATTACCGGGAAGATTATTCCCGATCCCTACCATTCCTGTTCCTGAAGAATTTGAATTAAACCCGGTTATTCCATATCCGTTTGCTGAAGCGGATCTTCCATACACACCATCAGCAGGGCCAGTAGTTGATACTGCACTTCCCAAAACGCCCACTGAATAAGCTGATGGGCCTGGTACAGAATTGTTATATCCAAATACACCCATACTTGTACCTGCTAATATTGATTGAGGTATAATGTTAAAAACATCACCTTCAACGCCAACCTTGATGGCAGTATTTAATCCATAAACACCAGTTCCGGTTCCTGTATTGAGGCCGAATATTCCGTTACCTGTTCCGGAGCTGTAACCATTAATTGCAGAACTTCCTATAGCGCTGGTGTTTGTTGTACTTCCATTGGTTGTACCATTACTGTAAACAGAGAACACATCGTTAATATTTATACCTAAAGTAGTATTATTTATGATCACGTTACCTGCGGCTAATACTCTCATACGTTCGTTTGCGGGTAAAGAACCATTTGTTTTGGTAACAAAATGCTGCGCATCGGTAGTACCAATAAAATTTGTGCCCGCTACAGTACCTGCATTACCTGTGATTGTCCAGTGAGTGCCTAGATCAGAACCTGTTGCTCCTGTACTTCCTGTTGCACCAGTAGTTCCTGTTGCACCAGTAGTTCCTGTTGCACCAGTAGTTCCTGCTGCACCCGTACCTCCTGTTATACCGATAGCACCAGCTGCACCGGTACTGCCTGTTGCGCCATTAATGCCGGAACCTCCGGATCCTGAATTGCATAAGGATACCCAGGAAAGACTTGGTAACCGATAAAAAAAGTAGCACATAGAATCAGTGTTGTATACCAACAATGAATTTGCCGGGCTTGAAATAGAAGTCATCCCTATTGTGTTCATTCGGGGCACTAACATTCCTTTATTGGTGGAGAGCAATTCTAAAATTGCACTGGCATTGGGGGTATTGGTGCCAATACCAACATTGTCCTGTGCTTTTACAGACGTTGTAAACTGCAATGAGCAGCAAACAAAACTTAACAATAAAATTCTTTTTGAGGAAGTAAAAAGCTTCATGATCTGGATTTTAGAAGTATTTGAAATTTATTTAAAACTTTATCTTCAATAAGCTAAACTTATTTCTAAGATAAAATCTGGAATTAAAGATAAAACTTTATTTTAAAATGTCAAAAGATATCTTTTTTCCATAATTAGAAATCTGTTTTAACTGTATAAGCGGAGTTTGATGGTACAAGATAATAATTTGGTTTAAAAACGTTTTCAGTTGGGCGTTTACCTTTCTTAAAACAAGAAAGGGGCGGGCTTGGAGTTTATCCTGAGCGAAGTCGAAGGGCTTCAATCTTCCCATCGCTAAAAAACGGAGGTAAGGATTTGCGCTGCAATCTCTAACGCGGCATTTTCATGAAAGAGAATTTGTTATTGTTTTAGGCTTTAGCCAGAGCATGAAAAGTCATTTGAAAAATTCTGGCATATTTTTTTATCAGGTTTAATTTAAAACCTACGAAATATGAACAGAAAAGAAAATAATGCTGAGGATGGGAACATCACTTCAGGAAAAAACATCAGTAACTGGACAGATTCAGTTTCTCCCATTGTATTTAAACCCTTAGCAGAAGATCTGGAAACAGATGTTGTGATCGTTGGCGGGGGGCTGGCGGGAATTAGTATCGCTTATTGTCTTACACAGGAAGGCAGAAAAGTTATACTTGTGGAAGATGGTTATATAGGAAGTGGTGAAACAGGGCGTACTACAGCGCATATTGTGACGGCCCTTGACAACAGATATTATTCCTTAGAAAAAATTTTCGGGAAAGAGGATACCCAGCTGATAGCAGAGAGCCATAAAGCAGCAATTGATTTTATAGAAAATACAGTAAAAAAAGAAAAAATTAATTGTGAATTTGAACGATTGAATGGTTATCTCTTTTTACACTCTTCTGATGAAAAAGAATCTCTAGGTAAAGAACTGAAAGCCGCATCCCGTGCCGGAATAAAAGTTATCGACACGGAGCATGTCCCAGGCTTACTTACCGATGAAGGAAGGTGCATCTGTTTTCCGGAACAAGCTCAGTTTCATCCTTTAAAATATCTGAAAGGATTATGCGCTATAATCGAACAAAAAGGCGGTAAAATATTTACTGAAACTCATGCTGCAAAAATTGATCACAAAGGCTTAACTACAAAAACAGGCTATACAATTAAAGCAAACCACATTGTAGTGGCAACAAACAGCCCTGTGAATGATAAGTATGCCGTTCATTTAAAACAAAAGGCGTTCCGCACTTATGTAATTGCTGCACTTGTTAAAAAAGACAGTTTACCAAAAGCATTGTGGTGGGACACGGGTAATCAAAAAGAAAGTCCGAGCTTCCCACCCTATCATTATGTGCGTGTAGAAACTTATAATGATCAATACGATCTTTTGATAAGTGGAGGAGAAGATCACCAAACCGGTGACGAAAAAGAAACATCACATGCCGAAGATAAAATTTATATTTCGCTTGAAGCCTGGACCAGAAAACATTTTCCTATTGAAGAAATAAAATACCGGTGGTCGGGACAGGTAATGGAGCCAATGGATACTATAGCCTATATCGGCCGCAATCCATTGGACAGAGACAATGTTTATATAGTAAGCGGTGATTCCGGCAATGGTATGACACATTGCACCATTGCAGGGATATTGATCACTGATCTTATAACAGGCAGAGAAAATAAGTGGAAAGATATTTACTCACCTTCCAGGTTCACACTCCAGAAGAGTAATCACTTTTTTAAGGAAGCTATGTATACGGTAATGAATTTAATAAAAAGTTCACCTGATCACAAAGAATTGGTATCAATAGCTTCCATCAAAACTGGTGAAGGAAAAATTGTTGAACTAAAAGAAAAACCTTACGGAGTTTTTCGTGATGATGAAAACCTGTTACACTTTGTATCAGCAAAGTGCACACATCTTGGTTGTACCATTGTATGGAATAAAGATGAACAAACATGGGACTGCCCTTGCCACGGCAGCCGATTTACATACAAAGGAAAAGTTGTTAATGGACCTGCAAATAAAGACTTAGAAGCTTATAGTGAACTATACGCTTTGGAACAAAATAAATTATAGTTGGTGGAAAGGAATTATCATAAAACGGATTTCAAATTTTAAAATCTCAATGAGGTATCTCGAAATCACTGTGGCGTTGTCATTTCGAGCGGACAATGCCGTTTAGTTAGGAAGCCACCGCATATATTTCGACAGGCTTAATATGACCAGCGCGCTGTCAGCCAGAGCTTTTCGAAGACTATGAGCTAACTTTATCCCTTAACTAA